>CBFGWO010000008.1:0-49599 GCA_965652595.1 uncultured Cellvibrio sp.
TGGTAGACAACGTCTGGAACAAGTTGTCGAAGTCTATACAAAAACGCCGAACTGTCTCCAGTCCGGCGTTAGTGAATTGGGCGCCAAGCGGCAGAAGATTACACCTTGCGGAAAATTATCGAGCCATTGGTGCCGCCAAAACCAAAGGAGTTGGACAGCACGGCGTCAATTTTGCGCTCTTGTGCGGTGTGAGGCACCAGGTTGATATCGCAGCCTTCGTCAGGGTTATCCAAATTGATAGTCGGTGGTGCCACCTGGTCGCGAATCGCCAGCACACTGAAAATGGCCTCTACCGCGCCCGCGGCGCCCAGCAGGTGGCCGATCATGGATTTGGTAGAGCTGACTGCCACCTGATCCACCGCTGAACCTAAAACCGATTTCACCGCCTGACACTCGGCCTTGTCACCTGCCGGAGTAGAGGTGCCGTGGGCGTTAATGTAGTTGATCAACTCAAGGGGAATACCCGCATCCTTGATGGCATTGCGCATGGAGGCTGCCGCACCCGCGCCATCTTCCGGTGGCGAGGTCATATGGTAGGCATCGCCACTCATACCAAAGCCCACCAGCTCGGCGTAAATGCGCGCGCCGCGCGCCTTGGCCTGTTCGTACTCTTCGAGCACCAACACACCGGCACCATCGCCCAACACAAAACCATCGCGGTCCTTGTCCCAGGGGCGACTGGCAGCTTGGGGGTTATCGTTGCGCGAAGAGAGCGCGCGGGCGGCAGCAAAACCACCCAAACCTACAGGGGTAGTCGCCATTTCAGCACCACCGGCGATCATCACATCGGCATCACCGTACTGGATCATGCGCGCCGCGAAACCAATGCTGTGGGTGCCTGTGGTGCAGGCGGTGGTAATCGCAATATTCGGCCCCTGCATGCCGTACATAATCGAGAGGTTGCCCGAAATCATATTGATAATGGCGCTGGGCACAAAGAAGGGCGACATACGGCGCGGACCCTTGTGCTCTACTGTCAGAGTGCCTTCTTCGATGGTGCCAATACCGCCAATACCTGAACCGATAGAAACACCAATACGGCCAGCATTTGCTTCGGTCACTTCCAGGCCCGCATCGCGAATCGCCTGGATGGCCGCAACCATGCCGTATTGAATAAACGGATCCATTTTGCGCGCTTCTTTCGGCGAAAAATATTCCTCAATAATGAGGTTTTTCACCGAGGCGCTGAACTGGGTGGTAAATGCGGATGCATCGAATGTCGTGATAGGCGCAACACCACTCCTACCATTAATAATGCCCTGCCAGGTGTCCGCCACTGTATTACCCAGTGAACTGACCATGCCCAAACCGGTAACTACCACTCTTCTGCGCGACACCTTGGGGTTCTCCAAATCGAATTGATTACACCACCAGCAAGGCGAAGGCCAAACGCTGATAGTGAGTAAAAAACGGGGCTAATTATAGCCGCTTGCTACCTAAAACCTACAAAAAGAAAAAGCCGCATTATTTCGCAATAATACGGCTTTATTTTTAACGGGCTAATCAGCTTGTAGCAGATTACGCCAGATTGGCATTGATGTAATCGATGGCCAATTGCACTGTGGTGATTTTCTCAGCTTCTTCATCGGGGATTTCAGTCTCGAACTCTTCTTCCAGAGCCATTACCAGCTCAACAGTGTCGAGTGAATCTGCACCCAGATCTTCTACAAAAGAAGCTTCGTTTTTAACTTCTTCTTCTTTCACACCCAGTTGCTCAGCAACGATTTTTTTTACGCGTTCTTCAATGCTGCTCATGATGCTATTTAACTCCTAGTGGTAGTATCGACGAAACCGTCACTTGTGAAACCACGAAGGTGGTTCCTTCATAATGTTTCGGCCAAAATCGACGCGCATTTTACATCTATTTTTGCCGTGTTGTAACGCATCCGCCCAAAAATCTTCATTTAACAGATCAAAGTCCATATAAAACAAAGACTTAAAGCGGAAACCTAAGCCATATACATACCACCGTTTACGTGGATGGTTTCACCGCTGATATAGCCTCCAGCATCGCTGGCCAAAAAAGCAACAACCGCTGCAATTTCCTCCGGCTTGCCCAGGCGACCCAGGGGAATTTTTGACAACAGCATTTGTTTTTGTTCATCCGGCAACACTTTGGTCATGTCCGTATCAATAAAGCCCGGCGCCACTGTGTTAACGGTAATGCCGCGAGAACCCACTTCGGCAGCTAGCGAACGCGCAAAACCTGCCACGCCCGCCTTGGTAGCGGCATAGTTGGTTTGACCGGGATTACCCATGGCACCCACCACCGAACTGATATTAATAATGCGGCCCCAACGATTTTTCATCATGCCGCGCAATACCGCTTTACTTAAACGGTAGATAGCGCTGAGGTTGGTGTTAATCACATCAAACCATTCGTCATCACTCATGCGCATCAACAAATTATCTTTGGTAATGCCCGCATTGTTGACCAAAATTTCCGGCGTGCCGAATTCTTCCTGTACGCCTTTGAGTAGCGCACTGACCGAGTCTGCATCTGTCACATTGAGCACGCGCCCACCGCCCTTGATGCCCAACTCCTGCAAACGGGCCGAGATTTTTTGCGCGCCGGATTCACTGGTGGCCGTGCCTATAACGATAGCGCCCGCGGCACCCAATTGTTCTGCAATAGCAGCGCCTATTCCACGGCTGGCACCGGTAACCAAGGCAACTTTATTGGCAATTGTCATGATGATTTCTCACTGGTTTTTAAATTGATCAAGCGCCGCCTGCACTTCGTCAGGTGTTTCCATCGACAGCGTATTGAGGTCCTTGTTAATGCGTTTATTGAGGCCCGATAACACTTTGCCGGGGCCACATTCGAGCGTGGTATCCACACCATTTGCAGCGAGGGTATTGACGCAATCCACCCAGCGCACAGCACTGTAAATCTGTTCGATCATCAGCGATTTGATTTTTTCCGGGTTTATTTCTGCTTGGGCGCTAACGTTGTGAATGACCGGGGTTTCGGGGGCGGAAAAAGTCGTCGCTTCAATCTGTTGCGCAAGACGATCCGCTGCGGGGCGCATAAGAGACGTGTGGAAAGGTGCGCTAACCGGCAGGGGCAAGGCGCGCTTGGCACCCGCCTCTTTGCACAGAGCACCGGCACGTTCAACAGCCGCGCTATGGCCTGCTATCACCACCTGGCCTGGAGAATTAAAATTCACCGCCGCGACCACCTCACCCTGAGCGGCCGCTTCACAGGCCGCCAGAATCTGCGCATCATCCAAGCCGATAATCGCCGCCATAGCGCCCTGCCCTGCGGGTACAGATTCCTGCATAAATTTGCCGCGTTGCTGCACCAGTTTTACCGCGTCTTCAAAGGCCACAACACCGGCACATACCAAGGCTGACCACTCACCCAAACTGTGGCCCGCCATAAAGGCTGGCTGAACACCGCCGCGCGCTTGCCACACGCGCCAGATAGCCACACTGGCAGTCAATAACAGCGGCTGGGTGCGCTCGGTTAAATTGATATCCTCCTGCGCGCCCTGTTGCACCAGTTGCCAAAGATCATAGCCAAGCACAGCGGAAGCACTGGCAAAGGTGGATTGCACCAGCGGCTCTACGCCAGCCAATTCGGCGAGCATGCCGATCTTTTGGGAACCCTGCCCCGGGAAAACCATGGCGAGATTTTTTTGCATGATATTTTTCTCTCTGTTGAAGCGAAAATTCAAAAAATGTGCGGTGAATTACAGCTGCGCAGCAATGCGCTCGGGAATAGCCTGACTGACTTGCTCAACCGCTACTCTCAGCGCCTGGACAAAAGCTTGCTGATCGGCGCTGCCGTGACTCTTAACCACAATTTTGTGCAGACCGAGAAAGCTGGCGCCGTTGTAGCCCGCCGGATTGAGTTCGAAACTGAGCTGACGCAGCAAGGGCCAGGCACAAAATGCCAGCAGCCGACGCCAGAGATTACGTTGAAACGTATCTTTTAATTTTTGCCCTATAAGGCGCGCCACACCTTCACTGGCCTTGAGTGCCACATTGCCACTGAAGCCGTCACACACAATCACCTGCATGCACCCGGTAAAAATTTCGCTCGCTTCAATAAAGCCCGCATAATTCAGCCGCTTGTCTTCGCCCAGCAACCGGTGGGCTGCCTGGAGTTTATCGGTGCCCTTGGTTTCCTCCACACCAATATTCAGTAGTGCGACCCTGGGCTCGGCAATACCTGTTGCCATGGCCAGTACACTACCCATATGAGCAAATTGCTGAAGCTGTTCAGCACTGCATTCAATATTGGCACCCAGATCCAGCATAAAGCTGCGCCCCTGGGCAACCGGCATGGATTTGCAAATCGCCGGGCGATCTATACCGGGCAAGGTTTTAATTAAATGGCGACTCATAGCCATAAGCGCACCAGTATTGCCCGCACTGACGCAGGCCTGAGCCAGACCGTCACGCACCAGTTCAAGTGCAACCCACATGGAAGACGTTTTTTTATGGCGCAGTGCTACCAGCGGATCATCACTCATGCTGACGGTGTCCGGCGCGTGATGAAGTCGAAGGCGTTGGATGGGATTGGTTTGAGCAAGAGCGAGGAGAGGCTTCAACTGATCCTGATCACCGATCAAAATCAATTCGAGCCCTGGGGTGCTTTCCAGCAATTCGAGCGCAGCCGCAATAACAACGCGGGGACCTAAGTCCCCGCTCATAGCGTCAACCGCTATACAAATGTTGGCAGACAAAATAAATCGTCTTGTAGCGACGAATTACTCGTTGCTGCCTTTGTCGATCACCTTGCGACCACGGTAAAAACCGTCAGCAGTCACATGGTGACGCAGGTGCTTTTCGCCGCTGGTAGCGTCAACTGACAGGGTTGGACCAGTCAGAGCATCGTGCGAACGACGCATGTCGCGCTTGGAACGAGATTTTTTGTTTTGCTGTACAGCCATGATGTTCTCCTATTTACCTTATACACTGAAGCCGAGGCGCCTCTGGTCTGCCGGGGCAGGTTATTTCGGCGAGCTCTTAAGTTGCTCCAGCACTTGAAACGGGTTCTTCTTGGGCTCTTCCACCGGGGGTTCACCGCTACTCAACAGCTTTTGGTCAATACAAAGCTCTTCGTGGTAGGCCACCGGAGGCAGGCTCAACAGCAGCTCTTCTTCGATCATCTCGTAAAAGTCTGCCAGTCCTTCACCAACAATCCAGGGGTCGAGATCCTTGGGCAGTGCCTTGAGATCCTCTTCGTCCCACAAAATTGCCAGCGAAATCTCGCTGGACACCGGGTAAGTCATGGGATTAAGGCACCGCTGACATACCAGTTCCAAATCGCCCCTCGCCTCTCCCTTCACCAACTTTTTACCGTCTTCGCCTATACCAAATTGCAGCGTTACGGCTAGATAGCCAGCGGTGGACTCTACTGCTTCTGCCAAACGCGGCAGCTCAGCTATGGCCACTAAACCCGAGAGACCTATGCCCTGCTGGGCAAATTTTCGCGGGTCGCCCTGGCGCGGCAGAGGCTTGGTTGGGGGGGGCTGAAACATAAGCGCGCCATAATAGGGATCGACAGGGTTCCTGTCAAAGAAAAAAGCGGGCAAACACGCCTATTTAGTAGCATAGGGGTAGAATGCGCCCCGCATATGGTTACCTTCATAGGGTTGCCTTCATATAACCTTCGACCACCTCCTGTGGAACCTCTTCGGATTGACTAAAGGAATCTCCCATGTCGCCCCTGATTCTGGCTTCAAGCTCACCTTATCGCCGCCAATTACTCGACAAATTGGGATTGGCCTATCACTGGGCGTCGCCGGCGATAGACGAAACACCTCTGCCGGAAGAAAAACCTGAGGATCTGGTAGTGCGCCTGGCAAAGGCCAAGGCCCACGCGCTGGCGGACACCTATCCGACTCACCTGATTATTGGTGCCGACCAGGTGAGCAGCCAGGACGGTAACATTCTTGGGAAACCCGGCAACCTGGCGTCGGCCTTCGCTCAACTTCAGGCGGCGAGCGGCAAAACCCTGACATTTTTCACCGGGCTTTGTTTGTTCAATTCCCGCACTGGCCATTGCCAGAATATTTGCGAAACCTACGAGGTGAGTTTTCGTCAACTGACGGAGACGCAGATTCAGCGCTACCTTAATCTGGAGCAGCCCTTTGATTGTGCGGGCAGCTTTAAATGTGAAGGGCTGGGAATTAGCCTCTTTCGCAGTATGCAGGGCCGCGACCCCAATTGCCTGGTCGGCCTGCCACTCATGGCCTTGATCGATATGCTAATAAATGAAGGGATAGACCCTTTGGCAGAGGCCGAAAGCCGCACATCACTGATTTAAGACAACTTATCCCAATTCAGTAATTCGACAAACTCATCCATGCACAGCGCCGGGTTATAGGGCTTTAGGCGGTCTATGTGATGGGCACCATAGCTCACCGCAATACGTGGCATCTGAATTCGGCGGGCCATATCCATGTCGTACTCAGTGTCGCCTACCATCACCGCGTCACTCGCGGACAATCCAAAACTGGCCAGCAACTGCTCCAGCATCAATGGGTGGGGCTTGGAGGCAGTTTCGTCGGCACAGCGACTGGCTTCAAACAAGTCAGCAACGCCTAGACCAGCCAAAATCCGATCCAAGCCCTGACGACTCTTACCCGTGGCTATGGCCAGGCGATGCCCTTGTTTGCCAAGCTGCACAAGGGTATCCATCACACCCGGGAAGAGCGCGGAGGGTTGCTGATCAAGCTGGGAAAAATGATGGCGATAGGCGTCGCGCAAGCGAAGGCGCATCGGGTCATCCACCTCAGGGTAAAGCTGCACCAGAGCTTCTGGCAGGCCCAAACCGATGATGTTGTGTACCCGCTCGGCGGCCAAAAACCCAAGCCCCACCGATTCAGCCGCCAACTGCATCGCCAGAGTAATGCGTGCGGTGGAGTCGCTCAGGGTGCCATCCCAGTCAAAAATCAGCAGCACAGAGTCACCTGTTTATAAATGAACATACAAGAAGTCACCCCTCAGCGGATGCTCCCGAGGCTCTGAGTTGCGCCAGGGCGTGAGACAAGTCTTCGGCAAGAGGCGCCTCAACCCAGGTCATTTCTTTCGCCTCAGGAAGATAAAACCCCAGGGCCGCCGCATGCAAAAAAAGGCGCCTAACACCCAGGTCACGCATTCTTTTGTTGACGTCATCGTCGCCGTACTTTTCATCCCCCACCAAACAATGCCCCTGGTGGCGGGCGTGCACCCGTATCTGGTGAGTTCGACCGGTGATTGGCCTGGCCTCAACCAACGTTACCTCCGCGAAGGACTCCAACACCTTGAATTCGGTCAGGCTTGGCTTGCCTGTCGGGTGAACCCTGACAAACTTTTCGCCATCACCCACCTGGGTTTTCAGCAGTGGCGCCTCTACCCGGCGGCACTGGGTTGGCCAACGCCCCACCACCAACGCCCGATAGACCTTGCGTATGTCGCTGGCGCCCTTGTCGCGCAGTGCTGCCTGAAGATGACGCAGCATGCTGCGCTTTTTGGCAATCATGATGCAGCCGGAGGTATCCCGATCCAGCCGATGAACCAACTCCAGGTAGCGAGCCTCGGGGCGCAGCTGGCGCAACGCCTCAATCAGCCCCAAGCTAATACCGCTGCCGCCATGCACTGCCAAACCCGGCGGCTTATTGATAACCAACAATCCCTCGTTTTCGAACAGCACAGAATCGGCCAACAGAGCCAGCAACCCAGGCGCAGCCGTGGCCTTGTCGACTGGCTGCGCCAAACGCAGAGGCGGCACGCGTACCAAATCCCCCTCCGCCAACTTGTACTCCGGACGGCTGCGGCCCTTGTTCACCCGAACCTCACCTTTGCGAATCAGGCTATAAATGCGGGACTTGGGTAACCCTTTAAGGCGCGCTGCAAGAAAATTGTCCAAACGCTGTCCGGCCTGATCGGCATCAACCGTCAGCAACTGCACGCGGGGAGGAGAGGTTTCAACAGGAGAAAGGGATTGGGTTTTGCTCATGGGGCGGCATCATACAATAAATGCTGCACGACAGCGGCTCCAGCATGCTTGTTTGCTGATGTATGCAATTACTGCTATATTCGGCGGCACTGCAACAGGCTGGTTTCCGGATGACGCATGCTTTATTTAGGCGCATCGCAGGGAAATACCGCTGCCAGTGAGGAGTCCGCCCCCAAGTCTACTTTGGCCTGGGCCGACTTCAGGAACAAAACAAACGGTGCTACCGCCGCCATAACACTGGGCGTTAACACCCTGTAACAATCGCGCCAAGCAGCGCAATAGCCAAACGCTAATACTGCCAATTTTGTAGAACTCTTGTTTCGTCGTATTGCCTGAAGCACTGAAATGGCAGCTGTCACCGCCTACAGACGCATGAAGGGATCAAGTTGAGTAAGGAATCGCCTATCCAACAGCCGATTTCGACTCCCCCCAACCTGCCCATGCTTTCAGCCAATGCCCAATGCAACCACTGGATTCATGCCAGAAAACCTGAGTTAACTGGGAACAGAACTATCGATCAGCATGGTACAAAAGCCCGCCAGCCCAAGGCTGAGCGTCCAACCTTCTGAAATTCTGCCCACAGCCTCACCAGGCGCTCGCGTGCCGAGCGCCAGTGGTGGTTGAACAAAAATGCCAGTGTTGACCTTGGTTGTTTCGTTCGCGCAGCGCTCGAACCCAACATCAGGTAACACATGAAAAGAATGCTTATCAATGCAACTCAACCAGAAGAGTTGCGCGTAGCCTTGGTCGACGGCCAGTGGCTTTACGATCTCGACATCGAAAACCGCGCCCGCGAAACAAAAAAATCCAACATCTATAAAGGCAAGATCACTCGCATAGAACCCAGCCTTGAGGCTGCCTTCGTCGACTACGGCGCCGAGCGCCACGGTTTTCTCCCCCTCAAAGAGATAGCACGCGAATACTTCACCAAATCAGGTGGCGATGATGGGCGCGTCAAAATTAAAGACGTGCTCAAAGAAGGCACAGAAGTTATTGTCCAAATCGACAAAGAAGAGCGCGGCAACAAGGGTGCAGCACTGACGACTTTCGTGAGCTTGCCGGGGCGCTATCTGGTACTCATGCCCAACAATCCTCGGGCGGGCGGCATATCCCGCCGTATCGAAGGCGAAGAAAGAGCCGATTTGAAAGATGCCTTGGGCGCGATCGAAGTACCCCAAGGTATGGGTGTGATCATTCGTACCGCTGGTGTTGGCCGCAGCGCCGAAGAGCTGCAATGGGACCTGGATTACCTGCTCAAACTCTGGGACTCAATTGATTCTGCCGCCAAAACCCACTCAGCCCCTGCTTTCCTGTTTCAGGAAAGTAACGTCATTATCCGCGCCATCCGCGACTATCTGCGGCAGGACGTGGGTGAAGTCATTGTGGACAACAAGGAAGCTTTCGACCTGGCCTCGGCCTTCATCCAGCAGGTAATGCCCAATTACCGCAGTAAGGTAAAGCTGTACCAGGACGATATTCCGCTGTTCAACCGCTACCAGATCGAAAGCCAAATTGAGACCGCCTTCCAGCGCGAAGTTAAACTGCCTTCCGGCGGCTCCATCGTCATAGATGTCACCGAGGCGATGGTAGCTATCGACATCAACTCCTCCCGCGCCACCAAAGGTGGTGACATCGAAGAGACAGCACTGCAAACCAATCTGGAAGCAGCCGACGAAATCGCCCGTCAATTGCGCCTGCGCGATATGGGCGGTCTGGTGGTAATCGACTTTATCGATATGCAACCAGTGCGCAATCAGCGCGAAGTCGAAAACCGTATGCGCGAAGCCCTGGAAATGGATCGCGCCCGTGTGCAAATTGGCCGCATTTCGCGCTTTGGTCTGCTCGAAATGTCCCGTCAACGCCTGCGTCCATCCCTGGAAGAAACCCATTCTAAAATCTGTCCGCGCTGTAGTGGCCAGGGCACCATCCGTGGCACCCGCTCACTCGCGCTCTCCATCTTGCGATTGGTGGAAGAAGAGGCACAAAAAGAACGCAGTGCAGAAATTCGCGCTATTGCACCTGTGTCGGTTGCCACCTATTTGCTTAACGAAAAACGCAAAACCATTTCCAGCATCGAAGCGCGCAATAAGACCCGCGTAGTGGTGGTACCCAATACCGACATGATGACACCTCACTTCGAGGTGCAGCGTTTGCGTGATGACGACGAGGGTACGCTGGAAACCAGCTACAAAATCGTAGCGACTGTGGACGAGCACCAAGAGCAAGAAGAAGATATGAATGCTAAGCCGGTTGCTGTCGCCAAGCCGCTGGTTCAACACACGGCGCCCAGCCAACCGGCCCCCGAACCCGTGAAAAAGCCTGAGCCAAGCCTGGTATCACGCCTACTCGGATTTTTCAGTGGTCTCTTTAGCAGTGACAAGGAAGAAACCAAAACCCACAGCAAACGCGACCAAGGCCGAAATGGCCGTGGACGCCAGCAAAGTCGCAACCGTCGCGATGGCCGCGACAATCGCAATCGCCGTGACCGCAACAAGGACGATCGCGGTCAGGAAATCACTAGCAACCGTGATCCCATCGAGCGCGAGAAGCGCGAGCAGCCCGAAAAGCGCGAAGCACGCGAGCCTCGCCAACAAGAGGCAAACCGTCAGGAAAGCAGCCGCGAGCAAGGTCGTGGTCGCGAGCGCGACCAGCGTCGCAATCAAAGCGAGCCTCGCACCAACGAACAGGATGACAACCGTGAAAATCGCAACCCGCGTCAACGGCCCCCTCGCGAGCAGCGTGAAGAACGCGAACAGCGCCGTATCGCTGCTCAGGATGAACCACTGAATGAAGCCGTTGAGCTGGATACTGAAGATCAAGACAACCTTGACACCAGCGACGACCGACCCAGTCGTCGGCCGGCCGGACGCAGAACCCGCTCACAACGTCGCCGCAATCGCCGGGATGATGGCGATAGCCAGGCAAACACACCGGCAGCAGAAACGCCAGTGGCTACTCAATCAGTGAGCACCCTTGCAGTGGCTACAAGCACTGAAAAACCAGAAGCAGCAGATGAAGAGCCAATCCCAGACTCAAGCGTTGAAATTGAAGTACTAAACGCTCAGCTGGCCGATGCGATAGCGGCTCACCAACAGGAAACCGCGAGAGCTACTGCTTTTGAACTGATCGCTCCGACCACACAAGGCACCTCGTCACCAGAGGCCCCAACAACCAGCGCGCCTGCGGTAGCAATCGACGCTGAGATTGCTGACCCTACTATTGAGGAGCAGCCGCCAATTGCACAAGTTGGCTCACCCGTTGTTGAGGAAGCCCCTGCCAACCTGGATGCTTCAGCAGCGGACATCCCCGCTCCTGAATCAGTCAAAAGCACAGAGCCAGTTGCGGATTTATCTGAAACTCCCACTGAGGAAGCACCTCGCGTGTCACCAGCCAGTGAGGAATTGACTACACCTCGCCGCGCACCTAACGACCCTCGGTCCGCACCGCGCAAGTCAGTCAATATCAGCATAGTGACAGAAACCTTAGCTCGCCCCGTGTCGCGCGCACTGGACGCCAGCAAGCCAGCGGAGATCCAACATCAACCACGGGATCTGGCTCGTCCAAGTAACGATCCACGCCGCGCCAAACGCATAGATACAAGCGATACTCAGCAGCAAACTGAATCAAAAACCGGGGAGCACTAATTATTGTGCAGGACCACTTGCCCGCACAAAAAACCTCTGTATAATTCCGGGCTCTTCGGAAGGGTGGCAGAGTGGTTTAATGCACCGGTCTTGAAAACCGGCGTAGGTGCGAGCCTACCCAGGGTTCAAATCCCTGCCCTTCCGCCATCTTGTAGCTTGCCGTTGTTCCGCTTGCGGTAATCTTAAAAAGGGCGCAGTTTTTTAACTGCGCCCTTTTTTGCTTTTATCAAGGCTACCGCAGGCTTTTAACAAACCTCGCACCTGCTGCTGGAATTTTCTTCTTAAACACGTGTCTTAACACCGGCTATTTGCGTATCAAGCTCGAAAAGCCTTGGCACTGATAGCCGGGGTTTGTATGATTGGCCCATTCATTTCTCAATGCATTAGGGGGTTCACCATGCAAGAGTTATATACACCACAAGCTGCTGCGACCAGCAGCGTCGAAATTAACAAGGTGCTGCGCAACACCTATTTACTCTTGAGCATGACATTATTGTTCAGTGCTCTGGCTGCCGGTGTTGCTATGGCGGTGGGCATGGGTCGCGGCACAGGCGTTATTATGTCTCTGGTTGCCATGGCGCTGATCTGGTTTGTGCTACCACGTACCGCCAACTCTTCTACCGGTCTTCTGGTGGTTTTTGCTTTTACCGGTTTGATTGGCGCCAGCCTTGGCCCCATTCTCACTTACTACCTGTCCATGTCCAATGGGTCCAGCATTGTTATGCAAGCGCTGGGCGGCACCGCCATTACCTTCCTCGGTTTGTCTGGCTACACCCTGGTGTCTCGCAAGGACTTCAGCTTTTTGCGTGGCTTTGTGGTGATGGGCATGATTGTTATGATCGTTGCAATGCTGGGATTGTTGGGCGCTTCATTTTTTGGTGTAGATGTATCATTGCTTAGCCTGGCATTTTCAGCTGGCGTGATACTGCTGATGTCGGCGCTGATTCTTTTCCAAACCAGCGCCATCATTCACGGCGGTGAGACCAACTACATCATGGCCACCACCTCACTTTACTTGTCGATCATTAATATCTTCACCAGCCTCCTGCACCTCTTGGGTGCATCCAATGAATAGGTTGAGATAACGACTGCGGAAAGCCCCGTTCTGCGGGGCTTTTTTATTGCGCTTATGAAATTTTCTCTGATAGTCCAGGCAGCTCCCCACTCAACGCAGGCAAGCACCAGCGCGTTGAGTTTCGCCGAGGCTTTGTTGCGACAAGGCCACGAATTGCACAGAGTATTTTTTTATCGCGAAGGTGTTCACAACGCCAGTGCCCTTACAGCCCCCCCTCAGGATGAGCCCAACCTGCCTCAGGCCTGGCAAGCGCTTGCGGGTAAACATCAAATCGAACTCATTGTTTGCATCGCCGCCGCATTGCGGCGTGGGCTATTAAATGAAGCAGAAGCCCAGCGCTATCAAAAACCTTCTGCCAACTTGGCGCCCGGCTTCATTTTGGGTGGCCTTGGCCAGCTGCTCGAAGCGGCCGTTGAGTCAGACAGACTCATCACTTTCGGCAACTGACCATGAAAAAAATCCTGTTTGTCAGCCGCCACGCTCCCTACGGCACCAGTACAGCGCGAGAGGCGCTGGAAGCCCTCCTGGCAGCCTCAGCCTATGGTCAGGATACCCAGGTGTTGTTTATGGACGATGGCGTGTTTCAGTTACTTCATCATCAGGAGCCGACCGCACTGGGTCAAAAAAGCCTGGGAGCAAGTCTGCCTGCACTCCCCCTGTACGATGTGGAAAATATTTATGTACACTGTGAGTCCTTGCGCGAACGCGGCATAACTAAAACAGAACTCGTCCTCGACAGTGTCCAGATTATTGACAGCCAAGCTGTCAGCCGTTTACTGGCACAGCAGGATCAACTGCTGAGCTTCTAAACCCATGAGCACACTCCACACAGTTAACAAATCGCCTTTTTCTCACTCGACACTCAGCTCTTGCCTGTCAGTGTGTGCACACGACGACGGCATACTGCTGCTCGAGGATGGGGTATTTGGTGCTATGGCCACATCACCCTCCGCGCAAGAACTGAAAAACATACTCGCCAGGGGAGTAAAGGTATACGCGCTGAGATCCGATGTTCGGGCACGAGGAATAGAAGAAAAATTATTGGCCGAGATACAACTGACTGACTATGAGGAGTTTGTGCAGCTAAGCATTCAACACCGCTGTGTGCAAAGCTGGTACTGAATTCATGCTAAATGTCGACGGGCTGATGCTTGCAACCGACAAGGATGGCTATCTACTCGATCTCTCTGATTGGAGCCCCAGGGTTGCCGAGGCGCTGGCCGCGGAGGAGGCCATTGCGTTAACGCAAGCACATTGGGAAATCATTGAAGTGCTACAAGATTTCTATCGCGAATTCCAACTCTCACCTGCCATGCGCCCACTGGTTAAGCGCACTGGGCAGAAGCTGGGCGCAGAAAAAGGCCGCAGTATTTACCTGATGTCGCTGTTCCCGCCTAGTCCCGCCAGGGTAGCGGCTAAAATCGCCGGTCTTCCTCGCCCCGCCAACTGCCTCTAGCTTGGCTGCTACACCTTATTGGCAAGATGTTCCCGCGTAAGTTTAACCACCACTGGACTCAGCAACAGCAAGGCCATAAGGTTCGGGATAGCCATAAGCGCATTCAGGGTATCCGCCAGCAACCAGACAAAATCCAGCTGTGCAAAAGCCCCCAGATAAACCGCAAGCACCCAACAGATTCTGAATGGCAATATGGCTTTATCGCCCAACAGATAACTCCAGCAGCGCTCACCAATGTAAGCCCACCCAAGAATGGTGGTAAAAGCAAATAGCGCCAGGGATAAACTGAGAATAAGGCTGCCTGCCCCCGGCAAGCTGGCATCAAAGGCTGCTATCGACAGACTGGCTCCTTGCTCGCCCGAGGTCCACAGACCAGAGGTAATAATCACCAGGCCCGTCATAGTACAAACAATAATGGTGTCAAAAAATGTACCCATCATCCCTACCAACCCGGAATCTACCGGGCTGCGGCTGGTGCCTGCCGCCTGGGCAATGCCTGCCGTACCCAAACCAGCCTCGTTGGAGAAAACACCGCGCGCAACCCCATAGCGAATAGCGGCGGCAACAGCCGCACCGGCAAATCCGCCTGTGGCGGCAATAGGCGTAAACGCATGGTGAAAAATCAACCCAAAGGCGGAGGGAATAGCGGGCGCGTTCATCACCAAAACGACCAGTGCAGTCGCCACATACAGGACACACATAGCAGGCACCAAGCCAGCAGCGACTTTGCCTATGCGCTTGATGCCCCCAAGCACCACCAGCCCAACGATCACACTGGCTATCACCCCAGTGATATGGGGGTTCAACGAGACGCCGGAAGACAGCGCCTGCGCCATGCTGTTGCTTTGCACCATATTGCCTATGCCAAACCCGGCCAAGCCGCCGAACAATGCAAAAACACCCCCCAGCCAAGCCCATTTAGGCCCCAAGCCGTTTTTGATGGCGTACATGGGGCCGCCAACAGTTTCACCCCGACTATTGGTTTCGCGGTAATGCACCGCCAACACAACCTCTGCATATTTAGTCGCCATGCCCACCAAGGCGGTACACCACATCCAAAAGAGCGCCCCTGGACCACCCCAGTAGATAGCCGTGGCTACGCCAACGATATTCCCGGTACCAATGGTTGCAGCCAGACAAGTCATAAGCGCCTGGAATGGGGTAATCACCCCTTGGGAGCCGGGGGGTGATGACCTGCCCTGCCACACAGAGACCAAACCCGCCTTTAACTTCAGCAGTGGCATAAACCTGAGACGGATCATCAAAAACAAGCCAGTACCCAGGATCAACACCAGCATGGGCGGACCCCATACCAGCGTGTTCAAGGCGGAAATAACACAGTGACTGGCGTCCGTCACTGAGCCATCAAGCAGCAGGTTGACGCAATGGGGGACTTTCATGAGTCTGGATTTCCCAAGTGATTCAAGAATGAATTCGTTGTTATTTTGAGCTGAGTGTTATTTTTCGAGTGATGCGAGACAGGAAGGGACAATAACAAATAGTGCGGTAAACGCCTAGCAAGTGAGTCAATCGGGGGGATCGTCTGGAGCAGACCAAAACCGGGCGCAACCAAGGCGCCCGGTTGGCAAATTGATTACTTGGCGCTGTCTTTTTCTTCAGCGTCTTTTTCTTTGGCAGACTCTTTATCTTTCGAGCTTTCTTTAGCCGTCGAGGTGTCCTTGGCATTGTCGATAGACTTGATGGTGCCTTTGGGTAGCACCGCGTGTACCGCCACCTTTTGGAACTTCAGGGAAATATTGTTGCCCGTTTCGAGCACAACATAGTTTTCGTCAACCTTGGTGACCTTGCCCAGCATACCACTGGTCATAACCACTTCATCACCCTTGGACAGGCTGGAAATCAGGTTCACGTGTTCCTTTTGACGCTTGCGCTGTGGGCGGATGATGAACAGGTACATGAACAAAAACATACCGCCAATCAGTATGAAAAACGAGAAGGGGTCACTGCCCTGGGGGGCTGCCTGGGTTTGAGCCATGGCGGAAGGAATAAGGAAACTCATGAAACTAACCTCGGGGTCTAAAAAAGCGCTAACTCTACCTTGTTTAGGCAGGTCAGGCAATTAGACAGAGGTTAGGTGCGGTGTAAGACCGCACCCTTGGCGAATCAGGCGTAATCGCGGAAGAGTTTGCGAAAAACGCTCGGGGACAAGCCGGTCCAGCGCTTGAACGCATTGGTAAAGCTGGTTCGATCAGAAAAGTCCAACGCCTTGGAAACGTTATCCACGCTCATATGTTCATCAATTAAAAACTTGATGGCATAGTGAAAGCGCATGGTATCGCGCAACTGGGCAAAATTTGCCTGTTGCTGTTGCAGGCGTCGCTGAAGAGTACGCTTGGAGAGGTTGAGATCCTCGGCAATCTTGTCGATTGACAATTCCGAGGTGCCCACGCGCTGTTGCAGAGCCGCCATCACCTTGGCCGACACACCTTCATACACAGGGATTCGGGCCATAACCAGATATTCCTGGTAGGTATGAACACCCGAACCATCGAAAGAGTTTTCAGGTAAAAAACCGCTGTTCTCGTAAACACGTTGTAACTGGATCATAACGGCCTCTCCTTATGCCAACAAAGGCATGTGGCTTAGAGTAATCTTGCTTCGATTGACTAATCTGGAAATGTCACTCATTCGTCACCGAACCTAATTGATCAGAATCATTATAGGCCAATATCGCCAAATACAACGTGAAAGACGCAAAAAAACCGCCCAAAAACGGCATAAGATCACACTATTCTAAATAAGCTGTTTAAAAGTGCTCTTTGATGTAAGCAAGTGCATCCTGGTCATGGGTTTTGGTATTCACCTTGTCCATGATGTAGCGTAAGCGACCTTCCTTATCGATAAAAAAGGAGGTGCGCAGAATCCCCATAAACTCCCTTCCCATGAATTTTTTCAACCCCCAAACGCCGTAACGCTCGGCGAGAGCATGATCCTCATCCGACAGCAAATCAAAGTTCAAGGAGTACTTGTCAATAAACTTAACTAACCGGGACTGGGGGTCGGGACTAACACCGAGCACTAGCGTATCCAGCGCCTCAAACGCCGCTTGTGAATCGCGAATTCCGCAGGCTTGCGTAGTGCAACCCGGTGTTGATGCCTTGGGATAAAAATATAACACCAGATTCTTTTTACCCTTGAAATCTTTCAGGGAGATAGTCTCGCCTCGTTGATTTTTTAAACTGAATGCGGGTGCAAGATTGCCCACTTTGGGAAAGGTCATAATAGCTCCACCTAAAAACAGTAACGCCAAAAACGGCAATGCCGGTGATCGAATACTCAGCGTATAGCACTCACTGCTGAGCGCCTCCATCAGCGGCCACATCGGAATAAGGGCAAAAGAATTGCATACGATTTCGCCCCAAAATTTTTGCCTGATACATGGCTCTGTCGGCAAATCGCAGTAAAGCCTCGGAATCACTTTCATGATCAGGGAAAAGACTCACACCAATACTCGCACTAATATCAGCCAGGCAAGTCTTTGGCTGTTTGCCCAAAGACTCAATGGCCAGAATAATTTTACTGGCAACCAGCTCCACATCCGACAGCGCCTGAATATTTTCTAAAATCACCACAAACTCATCACCCGCAAGCCGCGCCGCCATATCGGATTCACGGATATTTCCCTGGATTGCACGCGCCACCTCCACCAGCAATTTGTCACCCGCAGCGTGACCATAAAGATCATTTACCGCTTTAAAGTGATCCAGATCGATAAATAAAAGTGCCAACTTTTCGTCCTTACGTTTGGCGCTTTGCAAGGAGCGAATTAAGGTTGCATTGAATAAATAGCGATTCGCAAGGCCCGTCAGAGGATCATAATTCGCAAGCAAACGCAGGCTTTCTTCGTTTTGTTTGCGCTCGGTAATGTCAGAAAAAATAACCACATAGTGGGTTAGATTCACCTGATTATCAAATACTCCATAAATCGCCAGATCCTGCGGAAATTCGCTGCCATCAGCTCGCTGCCCCAAGGCCTCTCCTATCCACTGGCGACGATTGTGGACCTGCAACCGAATCGCTTGATGCAGATTGTCAGTGGGGATATTAGCGTGACCGAACACATAGGCCCTACCCACCACTTGCTGCGCCTGATACTGGGTTATTTCGCAAAATGCGCGGTTCACTGCCAAGACCATAAAATCTTCATCCAACATCATCACGGCATTTTTGGTGCACATAAATGCGGTGGAATAGAGTTTTAATTCCTGCTCAACCAGCTTGCGTCGGGTTACATCACTGATAGTTCCCGCCATCCTCAGAGGAATACCGTTCAACCCCTTCTCTACGACGCTGCCCCGAATCTGGATCCACCCCCAGTCGGCTTGGTCAGCTTTTTTAATGCGGTATTCCGCCTCAAACGCTTCAATTGTGCCGCAGGCTGCCTGACGAAAATACTGCTTTGCAGATGCGGCGTCCTCGGGATGAAGGCACTTTGCCCAGAGCCGATTGTCACTCTTCACCAAGTCGTAGTCGACACCAATAATTTCACAGCAGTTTTCATCAATGTAGGAGCTATTTTGTTGAATGTTCCAATCCCAAATGCCTTCACCACTTCCCCTTAGCGCTAAAGACAAGCGCCGCTCACTATCGAGAATATCGTTTTCGCGTTGCAGAATCTTGGCCATCATGTGATTGATGCTGCGCGACAGCAGATTGATTTCGGCCACTTGGGTTTCAGGGTTACGCAAGGTTGGCCTTGGCACACAGCCGAGCTGGGTATTGGCGATAAGATAAGTGACCGGATCGGCGATTAGCCCCACCAGATAGTGGCGAGTAAACAGGAGCGAGGGAACCAAAATAGCAATAGACAAAAGCCACAGCGAGACAAACAGCGCAAAAGGAAAGGGGCCTGGAAAAAACCAAAGCAGACAAGCCGCCAAGAGTAATCCCCAGACACTCGCAAAAACCAGGGCAATAAACACCAGGCTTCGTGTCAGCAGAATATTCAAGGTGACTAGTGGGGTCGCCGATTTCACACAAGGCCTGTAGAGGAAAATCAGTGTAGATTGCGAGAATTGCACCACAGAGGGGCACTGAAACCGCTTGCTACCTTGCGGTACGACTCCGAAAGTCTCTTACGATAGACCAAAGCCCAGATAGCGTCGAGGGTCAGTCACCTGAATCCGACCAAAGCCCAAACAGCGCGTCCTTCTCCTCCCTGCTCACCGCCGCCTGATCCACCTCCGGTGAGGGCGAGGCAACGCAATTACGCCCGGATTTTTTGGCTTGGTAGAGCCAAGTGTCCACCCGCGCCAGAAGTTGATCGGGGCTGTCCGGGTCACGCATGCGGAATTCATCCACACCCATGCTTGCACTCAGAGCAATTGTCTCAGAGGGGGTATTCAAGGGATTACCTGCAATCAGCTCCCGCAAACGTTCCGCCACCCCCAGCGCCTGACGCAGGTCGGTGTTGGGCAGAAGAATGACAAATTCCTCACCACCAAAGCGACAGGCCAGATCCAGCTTGCGCAGGGCCAGGTTGATCTGCCGCGCCACCTGCTGCAACGCCTGGTTACCCAATTCGTGACCCCAGGTGTCGTTAAAACGTTTGAAATGGTCTATGTCCAGCACAATCACCGCGAGCGGTTGGCCGGAACGACGGGTGCGCTCCATCTCCAGCGGCAGGATTTCCTGCAAATAGCGGTAGTTGTAGAGTCCGGTAAGAGCATCGGTGCGGGCCTGCTCCGCCAGGGCGAGCAACTGGCGACGCAGGTCTGCAACCTGAGTCAGGTAAAGACAGCTATCCTCACCCACCGGGCAAAGCAGCGGGCCAGAGGCGTTGGCGGAATCAGACATGGAAGTGTTTGGTTATTAGCATGTCGCCAGTCTAGTCGAAAAATCCGCCGCTGGCGGCTCCTGTATGGGGAATTTAATCGCGATAGATCTTTAGTAAATCGCCGTAGTGATCTATACGTCGGTCACGCAAATAGGGCCAGATGCGGCGCACCTCCTCACTGCGATCCATATCCACCGCTACCACCTGGCAGGTTTCGCTGGTCATATCCGCCGAATAGAGGAATTCGCCCTGGGGGCCAGTGACAAAACTGCTGCCCCAGAAATCGATACCCGGACCACCAGCCGGGTCCGGCTCATGGCCCACCCGGTTCACCGAAACCACCGGCACACCGTTGGCGATAGCGTGCGCGCGCTGCACTGTGATCCAGGCCTGGCGCTGGCGCTCTTTTTCGGCCGCGTCATCCAGCGGGTGGGAGCCAATCGCCGTGGGGTATATCAGCAACTGGGCACCGGCCATGGCCATCAGCCGCGCCGCCTCGGGGAACCATTGATCCCAGCACACCAGAATGCCCAGCTTGCCCACGGAGGTGGCTATGGGCTGGAAACCCAGGTCGCCGGGGGTGAAATAAAACTTTTCGTAGTAGCCAGGATCGTCGGGGATATGCATCTTGCGGTACTTGCCCGCGATACTGCCGTCTTTCTCCAACACCACGGCGGTGTTGTGGTGCAAACCCGTAGCGCGCTTCTCGAACAGGGAGGCGACTATCACCACCCCCAACTCTTTGGCCAATGCACCCAGGGCATCGGTGCTAGGGCCGGGAATGGGCTCTGCCAGATCAAACGCCTCGACCATTTCCTGCTGGCAAAAGTAGCGGCTGCGATGCAGCTCTTGCAGCACCACCAGTTGGGCGCCTGCGGTCGCCAGCTCACGAATCAGGGTTTGGGTTTTGACCAGATTGGCCTCGGGATCTGCCCCGCAGCTGTGCTGCGCCAGACCCACATTCAAAATACTCATAAGGGCTCCAATACGCCTTCGGGAAGTTGCATGGTGATGCAGTGGAGACTACCGCCCTGCTCTATCAACAATGAGCAGGGGATGCCCATGATGTCGTAGCCCGGAAATGCCTGGGAGATCTGCTCCAGGGCATCCTCGTCCGAGGGAAGATCATAGATGGGCACCAATACCGCTTCGTTAACGATCAAAAAATTGGCGTAGGTGGCGGGCAGACGCTGGTCTTTATCGCCGAGCACCGGGCCTGGCCATGGCAAAGGCAGCAGGCGGTAGGGCTCGCCATCCACATCGGTCATGACTTTGAGCTCCTCTTCCATGAGTTTCAGCTCGGCATAGTGTTGATCATCCGGGTCGTCGCAGGCGGTATAAACGATGGTACGCGCCGGGCAGAGGCGCGCCAGGGTATCGATATGGCTATCGGTATCGTCACCGGCCAGGTAGCCGTGGTGGAGCCAGTTGATTTTTTGCACACCAAAGACCGCTTTAAGGCGGGCTTCGATTTCTGCCTGGTCGAGGCCGGGATTGCGATTGGGATTGAGCAGACATTGCGCCGTGGTAAGCAAAGTGCCGCGGCCATCCACTTCGATTGAACCGCCCTCCAGCACCCAGTCACAGGATTCAAAACCGGCAGCGGGAAAAGCGCCCTGATCAAAGAGGTGGCGACTGATCTGGTTGTCCAGTGCATGGGCATGCTTGTCGCCCCAGCCATTGAAGGTGAAGTCGAGCAGCTTCATGGTGGGAGCGGCCTCCGGGTCATCAGCGGACAGTTCCACTGTCATCGGACCGTGATCCCTGGCCCAGGTATCGTTGGTTGCTACCGGGTAAAGATGGATATATTCCAGGGGAGCGCCCATGGCTTCGAGACGCTGGCGAACCTCGTCGATCATATCCGGCGCCACGGCGATAACCAGATCGGCGTAGTCCACAATCACCGTCGCCAGGGCTTCGTAGAGCTCGGTGACTTCTTCAAAAATCCAGTCCCAATCAGTGTTTTTGTGGGGCCAGGTGAGCATAACGGCATCCTGGGGCTCCCACTCGGCGGGTAGACGCTGGAGGGACATAACGACTCCTGTATTGGGCGAAAAAACGGGCTAATAAAAAGGCCGGGCATTATAGCCCAGCCCCAGTCGCAAATAATCCCGTACGCCCAAAATCTCAGTCGCTAATCACTTCTTGCGCGTCCTGAATAAGCAGTTCCCGTCCCTCGGAGTCTAGTTGACGCTTGTTTTGGTCGCGCTGCAACGAAGGCTTGGCGTCACCCACCTGAACCGCTACCGCCAGGGCACGGCTGCTGGTGCGGCCTTCAGCGCTGACTTGTGCCTGGACGTAGAGGTAATAACGCCCCTCATTCAGCGCCCGCACTGTTACTGGCATGGCGTAGGCACCCTTGGAGGTCAGTTTAAAGTCGAATTCGCGCTGATTTGAAACCAGTTCCAAGCCTTCGCTGGTGCTAAGCGTCGCATGCAACTCGCCACTGGACTCCGCCGAACTAAGACTCAGCACCCAGTCAAACGTCTCTCCGGGTTGCAGATAAACCCGCTTTTCCCCAGCTATCTCGACGCTGGCGCCCGGCTTGGTATAGCCCGATTGATGCTTGTGCCCGGTTTGCTTGTCCTCGGATGACATCTGCGCAGTCGGCGTGTTGTCCGGCTCGGCAGGTTTTTCGCAAGCCACCAAAAAAGTGCAGAGCAAAAGGCCGGTCAAATGAATTTTCATGGGTTGTCTCCTTGCAGTAGTTATATCAGGCCGGCGTCAGGCTTACGTCAAAGCAGGTGGTATTCTGATCTTCATTATCCGGGTCGCGATTGTTCCAATCGTAAACCTCCAGCACATAGTTGCCCGATGAGAAATTCCGTTCAGCTTGCTCCTGGTTGAGCGTTAGCGTTTCGGCAGTAAACAGCCAGCTGCCGTTTCTGAAAACAGCAAAGTCAGGATCTGTGGGAACGCTCGCCCCACCGCTGCGCTCAACCAGCAGGCGATAATTGCCTGTTGATGCGAGCGTGAAGCGTAAAAACTGAGTGACGCCCAACTTGTTGTACTTGCCATTGGCAGGCGAGCTGCACAGGTTAACCGCTGCTCCATCTGTAGGTAGCAATTTGTAAACCGGTAAATTACGCGAATCGCCACCCTCGTTGGTTTCGCCTGAACCGTAGGCATTTGCACTGGTCGCAATTTTCTCGCCGCTGAGGATGCTATTGATCAGACTGGTGCGCCCAGGATGATCGGACTTGAGCTGTGCAACAAAGGGATAAATGGATATCAGGGCTGGGTTGTTGCGATAGCTGCTGGCGGTAAATGATTGCAAAATTTCATCCAACGCCTGACCAGCATCAAGGTAAAAGTTGTACACGAAAACCTCCGCCGAGGCTTCGCTGTACCAACCCTTGTTAGTGGGATGTGGTGCGGAAATATCGTAGAAAAACCCCGCTGACTGCTGTGCCCCACCGGAGTCCCGATAAAGAGGATCGTCCAGAAAAATACCTGCCAGCGCGTTACCCAACCCCTCCGAAAAAGCCACACGCATATCCAGACGATCGCCACCGCTGTGCGAGCCGCCGATAGAATCGGAGCGGGAAATCGCGTCTTCCAGATAGTGCACCCACTCGTGCAACACCACATGCTCGTCGTATTCATCCGTATCGTTGTCCGCCGCACCCAGCAAATAAATGGTGTTGTTAACGTAGTAGCTGGTACCTATCTCGCCTGCCTCGGGTTCACCACCAACCGGCACATTGTCCTTGCTCCAGCGAAACTCCAGTGCGGGTAGCGTTTGAGTCAAACCCGCCGCCTGCAAACGCAAAAGCCCGGTGTAGATGCTATCGAGAATGGCATAGGGCGCCGCCACCCGTGTTTCTGTATAACTGCTGCCGCCCCAACCGGAGGACGCATGGAGGTTACGCACAGAATCACTGGTGCCCGAATCAGCCAGCCCACCCTGGGCGGTATAGAGAGCGTTGCCATTGGTGTTATCGGTAACTGCAATATTCCAACCAGGACTGCCCGTTTGAACCAGCTCCGCCTTGACCCTAACCCTCACCTGGGTATTGGCAGGCACTTGCGAGAAGAGATACTGACCATTGCCATCCGAGCGAGTATCGGCCAACAGCTGGCCGCTGGCATTCACCAGTTCTACAGTAACCCCCCGAACCGGACGCTCTTGAGTGGCGGCGTAGTCCAGGCCAACGTTATCGCTGCTGGCGGGTACGCGATCATAAGTAATGGTTCCGCTGATACTCACCTGCACCTGCGCAAGACTGGACGAACTGCTGGACGACGAACTACTGGAAAGCGAGCTACTAGAAAGCGAGCTACTGGAAGATGAACTACTCGACAGGGAGCTGCTACTGCTGGAGAACGAGCTGCTGCTAGACGAAGAGCTGCTACTTGAGGAGGAGCTGCTGGACGACGAACTACTGCTCGAAGACGAACTGCTGACTGAACTGCTGGTCACGACCGACGAAGAGGATCTGGGCGCACTCGACACACTGCTGGAGCCACCATCAGAGCCACCGCCGCAGGCAACCAACCCCAAACTCAGAAAAACAGCAGCAGAAAACGGCAGCATCTGCCGCACAATACAGGTAAAACCACTCATAAATGCCTCGAACTTCCTCGGTGTTTGACCGGCTCCATCATCCCTGGGGGTGAACCTGAGCGTAGATCAGAATCATTGGTTATTATGCGCAACCTGGCGCAATCCTTTTTGAGACTAGCTCATGCTGCAAAGTCTGTTGTTAATTCTACTGCTTATCCTCGCCCTCTGGAGCTACGCGCGTCTCAAACGCCTGCCACCGGAAGCGCGCCGCCGCCTCATCTGGCGCGCCGGTGCCTGGGCATTGGCGTTGGTGCTGCTGTTGCTGGTGGCCACTGGCCGCATGCATTGGCTATTCGCCATTATTGGTGCGCTCCTGCCGTTTATACGTGGGCTTTTTGGTCTGGGAATGCAACTCCTGCCCTTGTGGTTACAGCGACGAGCAAAAAATGAACAACCCAACACCCAACAATCCCATCAGTCTGCACCACGCGCACCGAGTGCCGATATGACCGTGCAAGAGGCCATGAGCATTCTGGGCCTATCCGGCGATATCCGCAGTGGCGACGTAACAGCGGACAGTGTGACCCAGGCGCACAAGCGGTTAATCCAAAAACTCCATCCGGATCGAGGGGGGAATGATTACCTGGCGGCTAAGATTAATCAGGCAAGGGATGTTTTGTTGAAGGCTTTGGGGGAATAGGCACTTTGTAGATAGAGCGGCGTGTTGGCTAGTCGTGTACGAGACACGCCGTGAACCCTTCCTTGGGGGCTCGACGCCGACTTCCTGTCGGCGACGGTCCCGTACACGACTAGCCAACACCCCACTTCACCTAAGGCTTTCCAATTCGGATCACCTTTCTTTTTTTAACAGCAAATGCTGGTATCTTCCCAAGGAGCGGTATGGCTCCTGTTGCGAAAATTTCAGCTCCATGGCGAGTAATTCTTCTGGTGCCCGCGCACGTTGGCTTTCATCGAAAATGTAATCGTGAAATACGCGAATGCCGCTGCGGCATAGAACCTTAAAAGGCAAACTCTCTAACCAAAAATTCACGTCAGCGGGATCAATGGGACTAATGGGAGTGAGGCTACCTTTGGAACCGCGATAATCCTGTTGGGTAATTTTTTTGAAGTTGGTGCGCAGCAGGTTTTTGTAGATGAGCGAGTGCAGGTTGTAAAACGTCAGTGACAGGTGGCCGCCGGGTTTCAGGTAGTTGTTTAAACAGGGCAGCAGGGTTTGGGGTTCCACCATCCATTCCATGACGGCGTGGCAGAGCACCAGATCAAATTGCGTCTCGGCCAAATTTTCATGCAGGGATTGCAGCGGCGATTGTACAAAGATCACTGCTTTTTCCAGTTCTAATTGCCTTGCCTGTTCCCGTCCCAACGCAAGCATTTCGGCCGAGAGGTCGCACACCACCAGCTCGTGGCCCGCTTGGGCAAATTGCAGCGAAAACTGGGCTTGACCACCGCCCGCATCGAGAATCCGCAGAGGTTTTTGCTCAGCACAGGGTTGCTCGGCAAAAGGCGCAATCGGCAAGTGCTCCGCAAAATCCCGCTTCAGCACCGCCAGGCGAATATCGCCCTTTAAACCACCATAAACATTTTTTTTAAACCGCTCGGCCAGACCATCAAAATTGCGGTCGGCGTCGGCACTGGCTTTGGCCATTACACCAGTCCCTCGCGCAGTTTATTGCGTGCAATTTTTTGCGCGACTGCATCGGCCATATCAATATCAAGGCGCTGGCAGAGTTCGAGCAGGTACATAAGGACATCGGCCACTTCGTCGGCCACCCGCTCCTTGTCGCGCGGGTGATTGGCGATGGCCGCCGCCTGCTCATCGCTTAACCACTGAAAAATCTCCAACAACTCAGCGGCCTCCACCGCTGCGGCCGCCGCGAGGTTTTTGGGCGTGTGATATGCTTCCCAGCCTTTGGCCTGGGCCAGTGCGCGAAAAGCGCGGCTGATGGCCGCGAGATCGAGTGATTGTTGTGGCATTTTTTGAACCGGATAAAACCTGTGAGTGAAAAAACCTGGTGGGTGTATATGATCCGAACCCATGACGATCAACTCTACACCGGTATTACCACCGATATGCAGCGGCGCTGGCGCGAACATGCGCAGGGCAAGGCCGGTGCGCGTTATTTTCGCGGGCGTCTGCCGCAACAATTGTGTTTGCTGGAGTCCCACCCGGATCGCAGCAGTGCCAGCAAACGCGAGGCGGCTATCAAACAATTGAATCGCGCTGCCAAGAACCAACTGCTGGCACAAATCGATAACACAACGCGAGAGCAGCTGGCGCTTTGGTCGCAACAACAACTTTCCAGCGAAATTTCCAGTGCACTTAATCATCCCCAACCGCAATGACCGACCGCCGCAGCCGCTGTTCAATTTGCCACCGCCCCAGCAACGCCTGCATTTGCCGCTGGATAACGCCCATCGAAAATCGCGTGGAGCTGCTCATTTTGCAGCACCCCCTGGAAGTTAACAACGCCAAAAATACCGCTGGCCTGGCGCAACTGAGTTTGTCGCACAGCCATTTGGCGGTGGGAGAGCAATTTGATGAAAACTGGCTGAAAGCGCGTTTGGCTGAAGGTAACAAGCTCAACCTGTTGCTCTACCCACCCACCGCCGAATCAGAGTCGCTCGGGCTTTTGCCTGCACCACCCCTGCCCAATCTAACCCGGTATCAACCCGAGCAGCTGCGCCTGATTCTGCTCGACGCCACCTGGCGCAAGAGCCGCAAGCAGCTTTACCTCAATCCAACGCTGCAAGGCCTGCCGCGCCTGGCGTTGGAGCAGTGCCCGCCATCCGCCTACCGCATTCGCAAAGCCCAGGCACCCCATCAGCTGTCCAGCCTGGAGGCGCTGGTCTATGCGTTGCAAACACTGGAGCAAAACCCGGACAAGTATCTGCCGCTGCTGGCGGCTTTTGAGGGTTTTGTGAATCAACAGCTGGCCTGGCGCCCCTAGCGGGCCCTTAGCGCAGTTGATCCACTACCAAACGATGATCGTCGTCAAACACCCAGGACTCTTCAAAATCCACTTCAAACAAGTGCCCATCCAGATCCTTGAAATAACCGGCAATCCCCCAGGGGGTGCGCGTGGCTGGCTTAACCAGCTCGCCACCCGCCGCCAGGGCGCGAGCCAGAATCAGGGGCACCTCTTCAGCCGTCTTGGCGAGGTACACCAGGCCGATACCGGCAAACCCCGCACGCGGCAAGTCCGCCTCTGGCGTCAGAGCATCCCGGGCAAAATCATTCCAGGGCAAAAGGCAGAGGGCATAGCCGCCCAAATCAAACTTGGCAAAACCCCCGTGTCCGGTGGGGGACTTTTGCCAACCCAGGGACTCGTAAAACGCAGTGGACTTGGCGACATCCGCCACACCCAAAAGAATCAAATGAAGACGCTGGCGCGGTGCCAGGGTTTGGCCGGGCTCTGCAGTAAAGACATGGCCGGTGGGTTTATCGAGCATTTTGGTCTCCTTATTGAGTAAAAAATGATGGCAACCCCAGCAGGCTAGCAGCGACTCTTGACAGCAGGTGTCATTAGAGGAACGCAGCTGATAAGACTAGGCTCGTCAGGTTGATCGGCAACCATAGCCGTGACACAATTCCGAGCATAGCGATTGGCAAGACCTACTCACACTTGGAGCCAAAAAATGCGCACACAAGGATCTAAGTGCTAGCGATCTAAGGCCCCTGTTTAACCAGAGGAATTCATCATGCTTGCGCAAACCCTCAAACAAGATGCACTGGAAACACTGCAACGCCTTCCAGACGATGCTGATATTGAAGAAATTATGTATCGTCTTTACGTACTGGAAAATATTCGTCGCGGCCAACAGGATGCAGAACAGGATAAATCCACAACAGCAGAACAATTAATACAAGATATTCAAACATGGTGAAGTGGACGACCCACGCCACTAGCCAACTTCGCCATATACACGACTATATTGCGCAAGATTCCGCACGTTATGCCAAGCGCGTTGCTGAAGCATTGGTGAGCAAATCGCTCACCCTTGATGAACTACCACGCAAAGGAAAAATCGTTGCAGAGTTAAACGATGAAACAGTAAGAGAAATATCGCTTTACTCTTACCGAATCCTGTATGAGATCAAAGCCACTCACATTATGGTGCTCGCCGTTATTCATAAACGCAGGGATTTGCAACCTGAAGATATTCAGCGCGAATGATATTAGTGAAAGCGCTTGGGCTCCGAAAAGGCTTACTTCCCGTTAGTGTCTATTCCCAAAAATGCCTGTTACCAAGAGTGTCTATCACCAAAAGCGCTTGCCACCAAACCAGCCACCCCACTTATCACCAGCCGTCGAGATTTTCATGACCCAAGCCCACCCGAGTTTCGAATTCATCCGCCGCCAAACCATCAGTGCCCTCAAGCTGGAGGTGCAGGAATACCGCCACAAAGTCACCGGCGCCCAGCATATTCACCTGGCCGCCGACAGCGATGAAAACGTGTTTCTGGTGGCGCTGCGCACGGTTCCCCACGACTCCACCGGCGTGGCCCATATTCTCGAACACACTGCGCTCTGCGGCAGTGAAAAATACCCGGTGCGCGATCCCTTTTTTATGATGGTGCGCCGCTCGCTCAACACCTTTATGAACGCCTTTACCAGCTCCGACTGGACCGCCTACCCCTTCGCCAGTCAGAACCGCAAAGACTTTAACAACCTGCTGGACGTGTATCTGGACGCGGTATTTTTCTCGCGCCTGGATGAGCTGGATTTCGCCCAGGAGGGCCACCGCCTGGAATTTGCCGAACCCACCAACCCGGACTCGGAACTGGTGTTCAAAGGCGTGGTGTTTAACGAAATGAAAGGCGCCATGAGTTCCGTACCCTCGCAGCTGTGGCACACCTTGTGTAAATACCTTTATCCCACCAGTACCTACCACTACAACTCCGGCGGCGAGCCAGACTGTATTCCCGACCTGACCTACGAGCAGCTAAAGCACTTTTACCGCACCCACTATCATCCCAGTAACGCCATTTTTATGACCTATGGCGATACGCCCGCTGCCGAGTTGCAAGCCGCCTTTGAAACCCGCGCGCTCAATCGCTTTAGCAAACTGGATGAAGTCATCGCGGTAACCGACGAAAAACGCTACTACGCACCGGTAAGGGTGGAAGAAGCCTACCCACTGGACGAGAGCGATCAGGCGGCGGATGCAGAGGAAGGAAAATCCCATGTTGTGCTCGGCTGGCTGCTGGGCAAAACCACCGACCTGGAGCAAACCCTGGCGGCCCAGATGCTGTCCCATATCCTGCTCGACAACAGCGCCTCGCCCCTGCAGCAGGTACTCGAAACCAGCGACTTGGGCAACGGCCCCTCACCTCTCTGCGGCCTGGAAGATTCCCAGCGGGAACTGGCCTTTGTGTGCGGACTGGAAGGTTGCAAGCCCGAAGATGTCGCGGCGGTGGAGCAGTTAATCATCGACACCCTGGAAAAAGTTGCCGCTGAGGGTGTACCCCAGTCCGACCTGGATGCCGCCCTGCACCAGTTGGAGCTGCAACAGCGCGAAGTGGGCGGCGATGGCTATCCCTATGGCTTGCAGCTGATCTTGACTGCCCTTACCGCAGCCACCCATCGCGGCGACCCCATCGCCCTATTGGATGTAGACGCCGCCCTCGCCAACCTGCGCAAACAAGTCGAAGAACCCGGCTTTATTCAACGCCTGGTGCGCGAACTCCTGCTCGATAACCCCCACCGGGTACGTCTGGCCATGCACCCGGACACCCAGATGAACGCGCGCAAACTGGCGGCCGAAAAACAACGCCTGGCCAGCATCAAAGCCAGCCTCAGCGCTGAAGAAAAGCAACGCATCATCCAACGCACCCAGGCGCTTGAAGCGCGCCAATTGCAAAAAGACGACGAGAGCATTCTGCCCAAGGTCACTCTTGCGGATGTTCCCGCCGAGCTGCACTACACACCCGGCAGCCAGGAGCAGGTCAATCGCTACCCGCTGCGCCGCTACACCACTGGCACCAACGGCCTGGTGTACCAGCAGGTCACCATCAAACTGCCGCAACTGGACGAGCAGCTCCTGCCGCTGCTGCCCTACTACGCTATCTGCCTGGCCGAACTGGGTGTGGGTGACAGGGATTATCTGGCGGTACAACGCTGGCAGGCCGAAGTGGTGGGCTCCCTTAGCGCCTACTCCACCGTGCGCGGCCAAAGCGACGATGTGCAAGCCATAGACGCCTACCTCACCCTCTCGTCAAAAGCCCTGGCGCGCAACCACAGCGCCATGGATGAATTGCTCAAGGCCACCCTCGATCAGACGCGCTTTGACGAGCTGGATCGCATCCGCGAGCTCGTCGCCCAAACCCGTGCCCGCCGCGAACAAAGCGTGACCGGCCAGGGCCACGGCCTGGCCATGAGCGCCGCCTGCGCCGGTATGAGCCCAGCGGCCAAACTCTCTCACCAACTGAGCGGGCTGGAAGGCATAGTGGCCATCAAAGCCCTGGACAAACGCTTGGACGACCCCCAGGAACTGGCCAGCTTCGCCCAGGGCCTGGCGCGTATTCACACCCTGGTAGCCGCCGCGCCGCGCCAGTTCCTGCTGGTGGGCGAAGCCGAGCATCTGGACAACTACCGCGACAACCTGACCAGCCGCTGGCCGGAGGAAGCTGCCCGCCCGGACTTCCACGCCTTTTCCCTGCCCCCGGTGCAACATGGCGTGCGCGAGGCCTGGATCACCAACACCCAGGTCAACTTTTGCGCCAAAGCCTATGCCACTGTGCCCAGCGATCACCCGGACGCCGCTGCCCTGACCGTACTGGGCGGCTTTTTGCGCAACGGCTACCTGCACCGCGCCATCCGCGAACAGGGCGGCGCCTACGGCGGTGGCGCCAGCCAGGACAACCATATCGCGGCCTTCCGTTTTTACTCCTACCGCGACCCGCGCCTGACCGAAACCCTGGACGATTTCGATGCATCACTGCGTTGGCTGGAAGAGACTGACCACGAACCACAGTCGCTGGAAGAGGCGATTTTGGGCGTGGTGGGCAGCATGGATAAACCCGGCTCTCCAGCGGGCGAAGCCAAGCAGACCTATCAGGCAGAGTTGTTTGGCCGCACCCGTGAAAAGCGCGAGCTTTTCCGCAATCGGATTTTGCAGGTGACCTTGGATGACTTGAAGCGAGTTGCCGCCACCTATTTGCAGGCGGATAAAGCCAGCATTGCGCTGGTAACCCATTCGGGGAATCGTTCAGCGGCTGAAGAACTTGGGCTGGAAATTAAAACACTTTAGGGGTTGGTGCTGCGTAGCACGACCCGCTTGTGGGCTAGCCGGGTGCAAGACTCGCCGTGAATACTTCCCTGTAGGCTCATCGCCAACATCCATGTTGTCGATGGTCTTGCACCCGGCTAGCCCACAAGCGGGTCTCAGATAACCAGATCATCAAAGAAAATATTCAGAGGGCTTAGCATTGTTATTAGTTGAGCAAACAAGGCTGAAAGTATTAAAGAAAACTGAACCAAGCAAAAAATCCCAGCTTGGTCAATTTCTTACACCAGCATCTATTGCAACCTTTATGGCCAACCTATTCCCGGACGCTGACGGCAACTGTATTTTACTTGACGCTGGTGCTGGGATAGGCTCGCTTTCTGATGCCTTTTTGCAAAGATGGAAGGCGGGGAGATTTCATTTTCAAAAAGTTAATCTAGATGCGTATGAAATTGACAACTCGCTACACGTTTATTTAAAAGAAACCCTGGAGCGACATCAAAACCAGCCTGGCTTTTCAGCAACCATCCGTGGAGATGACTTTATTCATCCCTCAACCAATGCACTTTCTGCGGATCTGTTTACTGAAGAAACTTCCCACTACTACTCTCACATAATACTTAACCCGCCCTACAAGAAGATCAACAGCAACTCGCCCCACCGATTTGCTTTGCGCTCAGTCGGTATCGAGACGGTAAACCTCTATTCGGCGTTTGTCGCGTTGGCGGTGGCGCAGGCAGCACCTGGCGGCCAGATAGTGGCAATTATTCCACGCAGCTTCTGTAACGGGCCTTATTATCGTCCTTTCCGAGACTTCCTCCTGGAACGAACAGCAATACGCCACATACACCTCTTCGAGTCACGAAAAAAAGCATTCAAAGACGACGATGTTTTGCAAGAAAATATCATAGTGCGTCTGGAGCGTTGCGGTCAGCAAGGGCCAGTTACCATTTCAACATCCACTGATGACAGCTTTTCCGACCTCGCCACTCACGACCACCCTTTTGAGAGGATAGTTTTTTCCGATGACCCCGAGCGCTTTATCCATGTACCGACTACGATTGAAAAAAGCACCATTGAATTATCAGCTGCCGTGCGTTGCTCCTTATCTGAAATAGGTTTGAAAGTATCAACAGGGCCAGTAGTAGACTTTCGATTGAGAGAATATCTGCGCGACCTACCGGAACCAAACACCGTGCCCTTGATCTATCCAGGCCATTTGAGTACTGAAGGTGCGACCTGGCCTATACGGAATTTGAAAAAGCCCAATGCAATCTTATGCAATCAAGATACTGAGAAATGGCTTTATCCCAATGGATTTTATTGTGTAGTGCGTCGTTTTTAATCGAAGGAAGAAAAACGACGCATTGTAGCAACAACTATTGACCCATATACGTTTGGCGAACACTCGGCGTTGGGCTTCGAAAACCACCTTAATGTGTTTCATGAAAATAAACGCGGCTTGCCTGAAGCATTAGCCCGAGGGCTAACCCTATTCCTAAACACTACAGCTGTAGATGAACATTTCCGGCGCTTTAACGGCCATACGCAAGTGAATGCAACCGACCTGAAGCTGATGAAGTACCCAAGCCGTAAGACTCTTACCGAACTTGGCGAATGGGCCATGCAGCAAGGAACGCTCACCCAAGAACAAATTGATTCCAAACTACAGACCTTGACGATATGAATAAGCAGATCGACCTAATAGAAGCTGCACAAAAAATCATTGTTTCCTTGGGCCTGCCGAGAGCTCAACATAACGAGCGCTCAGCTCTATGTCTTCTCGCCCTACTGAATCTTACTCCGGGCAAAACCTAGGCAGAAGCGGAGAGCCCCTTGATTGGGATCACACCTATTATGGATTGGGCAAGGGAGCACTACGGCAAAGATTACGCACCTAATACCCGCGAAACTATCCGTCGCCAATCCATGCACCAGTTCTGTGAAGCGGGAATAGCGCTATACAATCCAGACCAGCCGAATCGAGCAGTGAATAGCCCGAAGGCCGTATACCAGATCGAACCAAATACACTCGCCTTATTGCGCAACTTCGGTAAACGGACATGGAACAAGAAACTGTTGTCCTACCTCTCGGAACGAGAAACTCTGGTTGCTCGCTATGCCAAGGAACGGAAGCAAAATCGCATCCCGGTTGAGATTGCACCCGGTAAGAAAATTACCCTTAGCCCAGGCCAGCACAGCGACCTGATCAGAGCAATTATTGAAGATTTTGCTCCACGTTTCGCACCAGGTAGCGTACTGGTTTATGCCGGTGACACGGGTGAAAAGTGGGGTTATTTCGATGCTAACCTTTTAAAAAAGCTTGGAGTCAACGTGGAATCTCACGGCAAGATGCCCGATGTCCTACTGCATTACACAAAGAAAAACTGGTTGCTGTTAGTAGAATCGGTCACCAGCCACGGACCCGTCGATGGAAAACGGTACGCCGAACTCGCGAAACTGTTTGCTGGATCAACAGCTGGACTTGTCTACGTCACCGCATTCCCAAACAAAGCCACCATGGGCCGCTACCTTGGCGAAATCGCTTGGGAAACCGAGGTGTGGGTAGCTGACTCGCCATCGCACCTGATTCATTTCAATGGAGTTCGGTTTCTCGGGCCATACGATGAACCATAAACACTAAGCCCAGGAAATCTCACAACCCACCCCGCCTAAAATTTGCACAATGCGAGGGGAGAGATGGGGGCTTAGCCTCGCAGACCGTCGCCCGCGGGATGCGGGCGTCGAGCCCCCAGGGATGGGTTTACGGCGTGTCTGCGGGGCTAAGCCCCCATCTCTCCCTGGACGACAAGGTGCAAAAACGCTAGCCCCCGCGTAGTTTTCAGGCCAGTTCTGAACTAGTATTGAAACCAAATAACTTCCGCCCCGAATGGGATACTGGCACTGAACCGGCATTGACGCTTTCTATGACCCCACCCCGCCCCCTCGACTACAGCGCCGTTACTCATCCTGGCCTTGAGCGCGACAACAACGAAGACTGTTTGCTCAGCCTTCCCGATGTGGGCATTTGGCTGGTAGCCGATGGTATGGGCGGCCACGAAGCTGGTGAAGTCGCCAGTGCCATAGTGCGCGACACCGTTAAAAAACTCAGCGAAAAGACGGTCACGCGCGGCCTGGGCGATATGCTCCAGACGGCCCATCAAGCGGTATTGCGCGGTGTGACCCAAGGGCTGGGTGCGCCGGGTATGGGTTCCACCGTGGTGGCGCTGCGCAGCCTGGGGCGGGACTACGAGGTGGCTTGGGTCGGCGATAGCCGCGCCTATCTCTGGACGCCCAGCGCCGAAGGTGGCCAGCTGCAACAGCTCACCCGCGATCACTCCTACGTACAAATGCTGCTGGAATCGGGGGCCATTACCAGCGAGGAAGTGGATCGCCACCCGGAGCGCAATATCATTACCCAATGCCTGGGCTCGGCCGAGCTATCCCAGGTGCAGGTGGATCTGGTGCAGGGCCAGTGGCAAAAAAACCAGTGGATACTCCTGTGCAGTGACGGCCTGAGCGACGAGGTGGACGATAAAACCATCGCGCGCATTCTTCATGAAAGTGCCAATTGCACTACCGCTGCCGACCAGTTACTTCACGCCGCCCTCACCCAGGGCGGCCACGACAATATCAGCTTGCAGATTATCGAATCGCCCCTGCGTCAGCGCAGCCCCCTGGGGATGTTCTGGCGCTGGGTGCCCTATCTCACCGGCCATCGCCGCTGGGATGCCTGGATCTACGGTGTGACGCTGGTTTCCCTACTCGCCTTGCTCTACACGATTATTAGCTAACTCTATGCAAATACCCGGTTACCGCGTTATTCGGAAAATCAACCAGGGCGGGATGTCCACCGTCTACCTCGCGATTCAGATCAGCGTGGGGCGCGTTGTCGCGCTCAAAGTCATGTCGCCAACCCTCAACGGCGATCCCTCATTTAGCGAGCGCTTTCAGCGCGAGGCCAACATCGTTGGCCAGTTGTCGCACCCCAATATCGTGGCGATTTACGATATTGGTCGGCACGAAAACTGGAACTACATCGCCATGGATTACCTCCCCGGCGGTTCGGTGCACGATCGGATGATGAAAGGCATCACCGCCAGTGAAGCCCTGGGTATTACGCGGGATATTGCCATCGCCCTGGATCACGCCCACGAAAAGGGCTATGTGCATCGGGATATCAAGCCGGAAAACATCCTCTTTCGCGCCGACAATTCCGCTGTGCTCACCGATTTTGGCGTGGCTAAAGGCGTGGGTGTGGTGTCGCGCATGACCAACGTAGGTCAGGTGGTGGGTACGCCCCACTACATGAGCCCGGAACAAACCCGAGGCAGGGATTTGGATGCCCGCTCCGACCTCTACAGCCTGGGCGTGGTGTTTTACGAAATGCTCACTGGCAGCGTGCCTTTTCAGGGCGATGAGGCCGTGGCAATCGCCATCAAGCACATCAGCGCGCCCATTCCCAAACTGCCTCGCCCCTACGAGCAGTACCAGAAAACTATCGACAAGCTGCTGGCCAAAGACCCGGAACAGCGCTTCCAGCGCGGCCGCGACCTGGCACAGGCGCTGGATGAGCTGGAAGCCGGCGGGAAAAACGCTACCAGCGTCGATCCTGCCAACCTTTCTACACCAGCCCTGCTCAAGGCGCTGGCGGACGCCACCTACCGGGGCATTCGCTGGCGCCTCAAGCGGATGGCGCGCTGGCGCTGGGCACCGAAAAAAGGCTTCTATCGCCACCCCACCACCCGTGTAGCGGAGCTGGTGCTGAGCGACGAGGATCGCAGCACCCTGATCGCCACCCAGGTGCAGGATGCTCTGGTTCACAACCGAAGCGGCAAGCATCCCCGCCTGACCCTCGCCCTGCTGGCACTGGCGGGAACCGTGCTTCTGGCAGGCCTGGGCTACCTGTGGTTTGGCGGTAGCGACGACGCCCAACCTCAGGTTCCTGCCACCCAGGAAATCGCCGCCACCAGCGCAACAGTCTCCTCAGAGCCCTCGGCGGCCAGCGACGCCGAAGCAGAGATACAGACACCGGCAGACTCGACACCAGCGACCGAGATTTCAGCAACGCCTCAAAATACCGGTGAAATACCTGCCGAGTCGGCCCTGGCGGGCAAGGCCGGGACAGAGACTGAATCAACCCAGGCAGCACTGGAAATCTATGAGCCGGTGCCGTCCGATGAACCAATCTCGGCAGAACGGCCACTGGAAAAACTGGAAGGGGTCCCTGACGAGCCCGCCGCACCAACACCGCGCCACTGGGCACTTACCATCGTCACCGAACCGGCGGACGCGCGGGTGAGAATTCTGAACATAGTCCCGCGCTACAAACCCGGCATCCGTCTTGAGCCGGGACGCTACCACCTGGAAGTCAGTCACCCCGGCCACCAGACCCACACCGAGTGGGTAGAGCTGGAAGCCAATGACCTGCGCAAAACTGTCACCCTGGAGCCCCGCCGTCAATTACAGGGGCCCTTTACCAGCGAACTCAGCAACGGCCGCCAGGGGCCCAGCATGGTGCCTATCACGCCCGGCAGCTTCACTATGGGGCACAAGGCCGATGACAGCCTGGCCCCAGCGCACAGGGTCAGCATCAACTACAGCTTTGCGATCAGCCAGTTTGAAATCACCTTTGCCGAATACGATGTTTTCGCCCAGGCCACCAACCGCGCCCTGCCCGGCGATAACCGCTGGGGCCGTGATCGTCGCCCGGTCATCAACGTGAGCTGGGACGACGCCCAGGCCTATGTGGCCTGGCTGAGCGAAATGACCGGGGAGCGCTATCGTCTGCCCAGCGAATCGGAATGGGAATATGTAGCCCGTGCAGGCACCCAAACTACCTTCTGGTGGGGTGATGAGCCCCAGGAAGGCAAGGCCAACTGCCGTCGCGGCTGCAACAGCCGCTACTCGGGGCTCTTTGGCGCAAAAACCGCTCCCGTGGGTACCTATTCGGCCAACGCTTTCGGCGTCTATGACACCACTGGCAATGTCGCCGAGTGGACCCAGGATTGCTACGCCGACGGCTATTCAGACAAACCTCGCGATGGCAGCGCATTAACCAACGCCAACTGCCGCACCCGGGTGGTACGTGGTGGCTCGGCGCGAGACAACCTCGAACAGCTGGCCAATCACGCCCGCGACTATCATCCGCCGGAAATTTATGAGGAGCATCTGGGCTTTCGGGTGGTGATGGAGTTGGAGTAAACCCTTCTAAAAGCGGATCGCGCGCCCCACTAATGAGCAACGTCTTTGCGCAAGATGGCTACAAATAGGCTATCAGCATCCAGGTGGGGAGCACCCAGGCACCTTTGTTCAAGACAGGTAAATGCCGGGTGCTGCGCAATAAACTCCTCCACTCGCGATTCGTTTTCGCTGCACTGCCAGCTACAGGTTCCGTAGACCAGATAACCGCCGGGGCGCACTGCGGCGGCCGCATTGTTTATCAGCTGTGATTGCAGTTGTTGCAACTCCGCCGAATCCTTTGCTGAAAAACGCCAGCGCGCATCGGGGTTACGCCGCCAGGTGCCAGACGAAGTGCAGGGTGCGTCCACTAATACCCAATCAAAACCGCCTTGACGCGCAATCTCTTTGGGCAGTTGCAAGGGCGCATCGCCAGTCCAGGTAAAACTGCGAATGTTGAATAGCCCGGCACGCTTGGCGCGGCGTTTAAGCTCATCAAGCTTGTAAGCGTGAAGGTCAGTGGCGAGCAACATCCCTTTGTTGTTCATGGGTGCGGCAATAGCCAGACTCTTGCCCCCTGCCCCGGCACAGGCGTCCCAGACTTTATCGCCGGGTTTGGCGTTAACAGCCATCGCCAGTTGCTGGCTCGCCAGATCCTGAATTTCAAATTTCCCCTCGCGGTGAGCTTGCGTGCGCGTCACGTCAGCTCCACCCCTGGCGCAGAGCCCCTGCTCACTAGCCTCCGCCTTGACGCCATCAGCCAGCAGCTCCTGCGCCAGTTTGTGGGCTGAGCCGCCGGGAGAAACGCGCAACCAGAGCGGCGGACTCATCACCTGCTGACGAATAAAACTCGCCAGTTGTTGCTGGCTCCAACCACTGGCCAGCTGGCGCTCTTCTAACAGCGGCGCCCACTGCGGCCGCAAACCAAACCACAGGAGATTTCGCGGTTGCAAGATAGCGTCATCCTCTGGCGAGAGGCCGCGCGCAAACTCTGCAAAAAATGCCTGACGCGCATCGGCGTCGCGCAGGCCCGGTGGCGGCGCGCAAAGGTTTTTATCCTCGTTGAGGCGCAGCATCACCCAGTACCAAAACGCCAAGGGCGGAATTCCCTGATGGGGCTGCCAGGGTTCATCCCAGGCGAGCCAATCCTGTTCCAGGTTGTTCGTTCGGTAGGCGTGTTCAAGTGCCGCTGCCAACTGCAAAAACCGCATGGCTTGATGCATGGCTGCGCCCAGAACTAACGCATCTGGCCGACCGGCCAGTTCGCGCTTGAGCCAGCGATCCAGCGCGGGCCAATGGGCTTGGGTTTGCCATTTTTTCCACAGACTTAGCAGTGAATGAATATATTCGGGCGGAATCGAGTGCATGGTAATTGTTGATGTGATTGGGGTGCGCAGTTTAGCTGAATTTCTCGCTTTCACTCACATGCTTAACCGGGTAATTTAGGCGCACACACCATTGAAGGAGCATTTATGCGAGGTTTGATTAAACGCCCACCGCCACTGTTGCTGGTGGCTAGCCTCATGGGGTTAACTTGGATTGCCGCGCACTACCTACCCACCTGGACTGCAAACCTACCGGGCAAAGCAGTATTGGGACTTGCGCTCTCAGGAGCAGGCACACTGATTCTGCTGTTGAGTGTGTGGGAGTTTCGCCGAGCCCAAACGACCGTGAATCCAACTCGACCAGATGATGCTTCACGGGTCGTAGCCAAGGGCGTCTATCGCGTCACACGCAATCCTATGTATCTCGGCTTTGCGCTCTGGCTCCTGGGGTTTGGCTACTGGCTGGCCCATCCACTGGGACTGCTGTTGGCGTGCCTCTTTGTGATTTACATCGACCGCTTTCAAATACCATTCGAAGAGGCAGCACTGATCAACAAATTCGGTGCTGAGTATAAAAACTACATGGCACAAGTGCGCCGGTGGGTGTAAGCTCAGGCCAGCCTCGACCCTGGACGATACCTCCCAAGCACATAGTTCCGTATGAAAATAACCAGCAATAAAAAACGGTTTGTGTTTTGCGCACTGATACTTTGGTTAGTCAGTGCGCTGCTGGGTGCGCACAGTCATTTATGCCTGGATGGCCAGGAGCCACCTGTTTCACTGCACTTTAGCGCCTCACTGCACCAATTGGATCAGCACAATGACGACCGGCATCAGGATGTGGATATTGATATTCCCCAGACGCTGACAGCCAAGTTCAAATCGCTGGACTTGCCTGTTCTGTTGTTCATCGTGTTGCTCATGATCCATTTTGGATCGAATGAACGCGGTGCTAATGTTTATCGGATTTTCCATCAGCGCCTATCCCGCAAACTGCGCCCACCACTGCGCGCCCCACCCGTCTCCATCTGATCAATTAAATCAGGTTCCGCCTAACCAGGTAGAGTTGCGCTAGCGCCCGCTTAAAACGGGCAATCGCCGGAGAAAACCATGACAATCCTGAAATATCCCGTGGCTTATGCCATGTGGGTTTTGCTTTATTTTTGCGCCCCTGTCTGGGGGCAACAAACTGACAGGCAACTGAGCCTTGCCGATGCCGTGGCGCTAACACTGGCCAAAAATCCCGAGCTGGCGACGCATGATTATCGTACCCAAGCTCTGGTTGGCGAGCGCCAAAACACGGCCTTGCGCCCCGGCTTAACTCTGGACACCAGCCTCGAAAACTTCGCTGGATCTGGAGCCTATCAAGGTAGCGACGGCCTGGAGTTAACCCTGTCATTGGCATCGGTAATTGAGCTCGGGGGCCAGCGCGATGCACGCCTGGCACTTGCTTCAGCGCGGGAGCGGGAAGAGGCCTCATTGCAACATCAGCAAAGCCTGGATGTGATTGAAGATTTAACCCAACAATTTATTCAAGTGATCGCCCACCAAGAGTACCTTTTGCTACAGCAGCAGGCGCAGGTGTTAGCAAAGACAACCTTTGCCGCGCTGGAACGCCAGGTAAACTCAGGACGCTTGCCTGAACTGGAACGCTTGCGCGCTCAGGCCAATCTTGCCCAGGCTGACCTGGATACACGCGCAGCGCGCGAAGCCTTACATATCGAACGCCTGAAGCTGGCCAATTTTTGGGGCCAAGCTCATGTAGACTTCGGTGAATTGCGTGGCGATTTATTTTCCTTCACACGCCTCGCACCCCAGGCGCAACTGCTCGAGCAGTTAGCGAATAACCCGGACCTCGCGCTGGCAGCCGATGAATCTGCTGCGCGCCGGGCCGAAGTCGACCAAGTGCGCAGCCAAAATCAACCGGATATCCACTGGTCTGCCGGCGTTCGACAACTGCAAGAGACCAGCGACACAGCACTGGTATTGGGTCTTAGCCTGCCACTTGGCAGTGAGCGTCGCAACCGTGGGCAACTGATCAGCGCCAGTGCGCGCCATGCAGAGGCGCAAGCACAACAAGAACTCGTGCGCCTGCGCGTTTCAACCCGTCTGCAAGCGCACCTTGCAGCGCGTGAGCAATCCCTGCATCAGGTAACCCAGCTGCGCGAAAAAATTATCCCCTTGCTGACAAAAACGCTGGAGCTCGCCGAAGAGGCCTTTCAACAGGGTCGCTACAGCGCAATTGAACTGCATCTTGCGCGTCGTGATTTGTTAGACGCGCGGCGTCGTGTCATCAGCTCTGCCGCCGAGGCGCAAACCCATACCACAGCCGTCGAGCGTTTGCTTGGATTGGCTGGTCGTTAACCGCTTTTAGGACACAACAATGAAACCGCTTAAAACCCAAAACCCTTTTTGGTTGTGCATGGTGTTTATTTCCCTGATCAGCCTCGAAAGTCTTTCTTATGCCAGCGGCAACCAGGGTCACGCCCATGATCATCACCAGGAGCCAGCTGAGGAACACGCAAAAGGCCCTAACGGTGGCAAACGTTTGCAAGACGAAGACATAGAAGTTGAACTGGCGATCTTCGAGCAAGGTGTTCCCCCGGAGTACCGCGCCTGGATCACGCACAAGGGCAAACCCGTTGATAATGCCCAATTGACGGTCACTCTGATTCGCCTTGGCGGCCAGCAGGATGTTTTTAATTTCAGCCATCAGGGCGACTATTGGTTAGGCGATGGTGTTGTTAACGAGCCCCACTCCTTCGACGTAGAGGTCACGCTGAACCTTGATGGAAAAAATTACCAATGGCATTGGGAATCTCACGAGGGGCGGGTAAGTATTTCAGCAGAAATCGCAAAAAAAGTAGGAATAAGCACCTATATCGCCGGGCCTGGCCGCATAAAACGTCAATTGCCCGTCTATGGTCGTCTGGTCATGCCACCCAGCCAGAAAGTGCAGGTTCACGCGCGCTTTCCCGGTGTTATCACAGCGATAAATGTCAACACTGGAGAAACTGTTCGCCAGGGAGATCTACTGGCAGTGATTGAATCCAACGAAAGTTTGCAAAGTTACCAGGTGCGCGCGCCAATTGAGGGCGTTGTGCAGGCACGCGGGAGCAATGTTGGTGAAATAACCACAGACCTGCCTCTGCTGACACTGATCAACACCGAGCGCCTTTGGGCTGAGTTGAAAATATTTCCCAGTCAACGTTCGCACCTGGCGGCGGGGCAAAAAATGCGGATTCAACACCGCAATGACACCCACGAGAGTGAGATCAGCCACATCACACCCAGCCTGGACGGTTCGCCTTTCACTATTGCCCGAGCCGAGTTAAACAACCAACACCAACAGATGGCGCCCGGTGATTTCGTTAATGCAGAGGTTTTGGTAGAAACACTGGATGCACCCCTTGTGGTACACAACCGCGCCCTGCAAGATTTTCGCGATTGGCGCGTCGTCTTTATCAAAGTGGGGAATACCTACGAAATACGGCCGTTGGAACTGGGCCTGAGTGATGGAGAATTTACGCAAGTCATGCAGGGCTTGAACGTTGGTGATGAGTATGTTGTCGACAATAGTTACCTCATCAAGGCCGACATCGAAAAATCCGGCGCCACGCACGATCACTAGGGAGAGAAAAATGATTAACGCAATCGTCCATCTCTCCATTGAACGCCGTTACTGGGTCCTTAGCCTGATGCTGGGTTTGATTGGCTTAGGCATTTGGAACTACCAACAGTTGCCGATTGACGCGGTACCCGATATCACCAATGTGCAGGTACAGGTTAACACCGAAGCACCGGGCTACTCCCCGTTGGAAGCCGAGCAGCAAATTACCTTTCCGGTGGAAACGGCGCTCTACGGCCTGCCCGATCTGGAATATACGCGCTCCTTATCGCGCTACGGATTGTCACAAGTTACTGTGGTGTTCAAAGACGGCACAGACATTTACCACGCGCGCAATCTGATCAATCAACGTTTATCGGCCATCAAAAGTGCTCTGCCGCCAGGAGTTGAGCCCACCATGGGGCCCATTGCTACCGGCCTGGGAGAAATTTTTGTTTACACCCTGGAAGCCATACCAGGAGCTACCCAGGCCAATGGGTTGCCGATTGATTCCTTTGCTCTGCGTGAAGTTCAAGACTGGATCATCAAGCCCCAACTGGCACAGGTGCCGGGTGTGGTGGAAATAAACACCATCGGCGGATTTGATAAGCAGTATCAGGTTTATCCCGATCCGCAACGATTGCTGGAAATGGGCATCACACTGGAAGAAGTGATTAGCGCCTTGCGCAACAACAACAGTAATCGCGGTGCGGGTTATATAGAAAAAAACGGACAGCAATTGCTGGTCCGCTCTCCTGGACAACTCACTAGTATCACGGACATCGAACAGGTTGTCGTGGGGCGTCATAGCGGCAACCTCGTCACTGTAAAAGACCTAGCCGATGTCGCTATCGGCAAAGAGCTGCGCACAGGTGCCGCAACCCGTGATGGGCAGGAAGCGGTCATGGGTACAGCGATGATGTTGGTGGGCCAAAACTCGCGTATTGTGGCGCGCGATCTTGCTCAAAAACTGGAAGAGATAAAACCTTCCCTGCCGGAAGGCATACGGGTTGAAGCGGTTTACAACCGCACTAGCCTGGTTGAAAAAACTATTGCCACCGTACAAAAAAACCTGCTCGAAGGCGCGCTGTTGGTTATTGCCGTTTTGTTTTTTTTGCTCGGTAACATCCGTGCCGCATTGATTACTGCTGCCGTCATACCCCTTTCCATGTTGGCCACCATGACAGGTATGGTACAAGTGGGCATTTCGGCCAACCTGATGAGCCTGGGCGCCCTGGATTTTGGTTTGATTGTCGATGGCGCGGTCATCATTGTTGAAAACTGTGTGCGACGTTTGTCAGCATCACAACACCAGGCAGGAAGACCACTCGATCTGCGCGAAAGGCTGCCCCTGGTCTATCAGGCAACGGGAGAAGTCATTCGTCCCAGTTTGTTTGGCGTGGCCATCATCACGCTGGTCTATATCCCTATTTTTGGCCTCACCGGGGTAGAAGGAAAAATGTTTCACCCCATGGCAGCTACAGTGGTCATGGCGCTGGTGGCAGCCATGGCGTTGTCATTGACTTTTGTGCCTGCTGCGGTCGCGGTATTTATGGGCGGGAAAATTCGTGAACAAGAAACCGCTGGTTTAACACTTGCTAAATCCGGCTATCGCCAACTTCTCAAACTGGCGCTGAGATTTCGCTGGCTGGTGATTTCCAGCGCTGGGATACTGGTGCTTTTCTTTGGCTGGTTGATGACCACACTGGGCTCAGAATTTATGCCCCAACTGGATGAAGGCGATATAGCACTACACGCGTTGCGCATTCCCGGCACCGGGCTGGAGCAGGCAATTGACATGCAAAAGCTGCTGGAAGATCGGCTCAAGCAATTTCCAGAAGTCGACAAGGTCTACGCCAAAATCGGTACACCGGAAGTGGCAACAGATCCAATGCCGCCGAGTGTTGCCGACAACTTTGTGATCATGAAGCCGCGCAGCGAATGGCCAAATCCAAAGCGCAGCAAAGCGGATTTAATCGCTGGCATGGAGGCTGTCCTGAGCAAATTGCCAAGCAACAATTATGAATTTACCCAACCTATTGAAATGCGATTCAACGAATTGATTTCGGGCGTGCGCGCCGATGTTGGCATCAAGGTATTTGGCGATGACATGGATGAACTGTTGAAATCCGCACAGGAAATTCGCGATCTTATCGACACTATTCCCGGTGCAACAGACATAGGTGTAGAACAGGTTTCCGGTTTGCCGATGTTGTCGGTGATTCCCAAACCCCTCGCACTGGCCCGCTATGGATTAACACTGAATGACCTTCAATCCCTAGTGGCCACGGGCATTGGGGGAGAAGATGCTGGATTGATTTACGAAGGTGACCGGCGCTTCAAGCTGGTAGTGCGCTTGCCCGAACCAATACGCACAGACATCAACAGGCTGGCGTTTCTACCGGTGCCACTCGGTGGTGAAAATTTTGTACCCTTACACGAAGTGGCAGACCTGGTAATACAATCCGCACCCGCGCAGATCAGTCGTGAAAACGGCAAGCGTCGCATTGTGGTTACCACCAATGTGAGAGAAAGGGATTTGGGTGGCTTCGTCGAGCAAGTTAAACACCTTATCAGTCAACAAGTGAAACTTCCCAGCGGCTACTGGCTGGATTACGGCGGTTCCTTCGAGCAAATGGAATCGGCCAACAAGCGGCTTGGAATTTTGGTGCCTATCACCTTGCTTATGATCATCGGCTTGCTGATTATGGCGTTTGGCTCGATCAAGGACGCACTCATTATTTTCACTGGCGTACCCCTGGCGTTGACGGGCGGCGTTTTGGCGCTTTGGCTCCGAGATATGCCGCTGTCTATTTCGGCGGGAGTAGGCTTTATTGCGCTTTCTGGTGTGGCGGTGTTAAACGGTTTGGTGATGGTCAGTTTTATTCGCAAGCTGGTTGATGAAGGCGCACCTCTGGAAGACGCCATTATCGAAGGTGCCATAACCCGTCTGCGCCCAGTATTGATGACCGCACTGGTCGCTAGCCTGGGGTTTGTGCCTATGGCATTTAACATAGGTACTGGCGCCGAGGTGCAGCGACCACTGGCAACCGTAGTCATCGGCGGTATTGTGTCATCCACCCTGCTGACCCTGCTGATGTTGCCCGCACTCTATTACGCGCTGCACCGACACAGGACTGGCTAACCATCGTTAAACTCCTGGCCTTGCCTGTTACGGCTCAATCGCGAATTACGAAAAAGGTAATGTTTTGTTTACACCTTTGCCTTGTTGCCATCAGCTGCGTAAAGGTTGGCAGTACCAACCCCGAATAAGATGGAGGTATATCCTATGTCGCTAAATCGTCGCCACTTTATACAGAGCCTGGGAGCGCTAGGTCTGGTCACCAGCGCGCCCGGTCTCTGGGCATCAACGCCGCGCAAAAGATTCGGCGTGGCGCTGGTAGGCCTGGGTTACTACAGCCGGGATCTGCTCGCTCCCGCGTTGCAGCTAACGCAACACTGCTATCTTGCGGGCATAGTCACCGGCACTCCTTCAAAGGTTCCACTCTGGCAAGAAAAATACGGCATCCCCGATGCCAATGTGTACAACTATGACAACATGCACCAACTGGCCAACAACCCGGCCATTGACGTGATTTACGTCGTAACACCCACTGGCCTACACAAAAAACTCACCCTGATTGGCGCCAATGCGGGCAAGCATGTGTGGTGTGAAAAACCTATGGCCATGAACGCCGGTGAATGCGAGGAGATGATTGCCGCCTGCCGCAAAAATAAAGTGCAGCTCACCATTGGTTACCGCATGCAACATGAGCCCAATACCCAGCGCATTATGCAAATGGCCAAAGAAAAACCCTATGGCGGCATTCAATTAATCACCACCGAAGCCAGCTATCGATTTAACGGCGCCGACCACGGCTGGCGCGCCGACCCCAAACTGGGTGGTGGCGCCATGTACGATATGGGCGTTTATCCTTTGAATGCCGCGCGCTACACCGCAGGCGAAGAACCTATCTCCGTAAAAGCCGTGCAGGAATCCACACGAGAAATTTACAAGGACGTGGATGAAACCATGGAATTTACCCTGGAGTTTCCCAGCGGCGCGATAGCGCAATGCGCCACCAGCTATGCGCGCGGCGCCAACTTTTTGCGCGCCCAATGCGAAAAGGGCTGGTATGAATTGCGCCCGTTCCAAACCTACAACGGCGTGCGCGGCCAAACCAGCGACGGCATTTTGCTAAACGCGCCCATTGCCAATCAGCAAGCCACGCAAATGGATAACGATGCATTGGCGATTATCAATAACACCGCGCCGCTGGTGCCCGGCGAAGAAGGGCTGGCAGATATTCGTATTGTGGATGCGATTTTCAAAGCAGCACGAGAGGGAAAAACCATCAAGCTTTAGCATCACCTGATGGTTTGAATGCATGTCGGGATCAGTTGGCCAGCGCTTTCTTTTTCAGTGCTTCTATCTGATCCCGCAGCTTAGCTGCCACTTCAAATTCCAGATCCTTGGCAGCCTGGAACATTTGTTTCTCCAGGGCATCGATGGTTTTCCACAGATCGCCACCGTTCATATCAACCGCATACTTGCCCTGCTTTTCCGCCACGGCGGCGCGATTACGCGCGGCGCGGCCGCCAGCCCCGGGTACCTGGGCGCCTTCCATAATATCCGCCACACTTTTGCGAATCCCTTTGGGGGTAATGCCGTGCTTCTCGTTAAACTCGACTTGCTTCTGGCGACGGCGATCCGTTTCGTCAATGGCGCGGCGCATGGAGCCGGTGATGTTATCCGCGTAGAGAATTGCCTTGCCATTGACGTTGCGCGCAGCGCGGCCAATGGTTTGAATCAGTGAACGGTCAGAGCGCAAAAAGCCTTCTTTATCCGCATCCAAAATAGCGACAAGCGATACCTCCGGCATATCCAACCCCTCGCGCAGCAGGTTGATGCCCACCAGCACATCAAACTGCCCCATACGCAGGTCGCGAATAATTTCTACCCGTTCGACGGTGTCAATATCCGAGTGCAAATAGCGCACGCGAATGCCGTGCTCGGCAAGGTATTCGGTGAGATCTTCGGCCATGCGTTTGGTGAGGGTGGTGATCAGTACCCGCTCGTCTTTCTCGGTACGCAGGCGAATTTCTGAAAGCACATCGTCTACCTGAGTGGTCGCAGGGCGCACCTCAATTTCCGGGTCTATCAAGCCGGTGGGACGCACCACCTGCTCTACCACCTGACCCTGATTTTCTTCTTCGTATTTGCCCGGCGTTGCTGACACAAAAATGGTTTGCGGCGAAATACGCTCCCATTCATCAAAACGCATGGGGCGATTATCCAGCGCGGAAGGTAAACGGAAGCCATATTCAACCAGGGTTTCCTTACGTGATCTATCACCTTTGTACATGGCACCGATTTGCGGCACGGTTACGTGGCTTTCGTCGATCACCAGCAATGCTTCAGGCGGCAAGTAATCGAATAGTGTAGGCGGCGGTTCGCCGGGATTGCGTCCGGACAAATAGCGCGAGTAGTTTTCGATACCGTTGCAGTAACCCAGCTCTTGCATCATTTCCAAATCGTAGCGGGTGCGCTGCTCCAGGCGCTGCGCCTCAACCAGCTTGTTGTTTTCGCGCAGGTAGTCGAGCCGCTGGCGCAATTCTTCCTTGATATGGTCAATCGCATCGAGAATGGTGGAGCGCGGCGTAACATAGTGGGTTTTGGGATAGATAGTCACGCGAGGTACCTTGTGCAGCACCTCGCCGGTGAGGGGATCAAAAATCGAGATTTGATCCACTTCATCATCAAACAACTCTACTCGCACTGCATCGCAGTCGGAGTCCGCCGGATAAATATCAATCACATCGCCGCGCACGCGATAGGTCGCACGGTAAAACTCCATATCGTTGCGGGTGTATTGCAATTCGGCCAGGCGACGCAAAATAGCGCGCTGATCAATTTTGTCGCCGCGCACCAGGTGCAGCAGCATTTTCATGTAGGACTCAGGATCCCCCAAACCGTAGATGGCAGACACGGTGGCGACGACAATGGCGTCTTTGCGCTCCATCAGCGCTTTGGTGGCAGACAATCGCATTTGTTCGATATGTTCGTTGATCGAGGCGTCTTTTTCGATAAAGGTGTCGGACGAGGGCACATAGGCTTCGGGTTGGTAGTAGTCGTAGTAGGAGACGAAGTATTCCACCGAGTTGTTGGGAAAAAATTCCTTGAATTCGCCGTAGAGTTGCGCGGCGAGGGTTTTGTTGTGGGCCATGATGAGCGTTGGCCGCTGGACCTGTGCGATAACGTTGGCGATGGTGAAGGTTTTACCCGAACCTGTAACACCAAGCAGCGTTTGATGCGCCAACCCGGCTTGAATCCCCTGCACCAACCCGGCAATCGCCGTGGGCTGATCACCAGCGGGTTGGAAATCACTTTTGACTTCAAATATTTTTGACATTTAACAACTCGGTTTTTTTCTTACTTGGATAGAGAGGCAGTTGAGGGTGGGGTTTGGGTGTGTGAGACACGCCGTGAATCCGGCCCCTACGCGCTCCCGGCGCTTCGGGACACTTCCCACATCCATGTGGGTCGTCCATGTAGGCTCGGGCGCAGCATCCCTGCTGCGCACGGTCTCCCACACCCAAACCCCACCCTCAACTGCCATCTCAACCTGCTATATCAAATTACTTGGGAAGATTTTGAACTAGGACCCCAAAAAAACTTTAATCAGCGCTCAAAACTCCACGCAACCACAAAAACATCTACGAAGCTCCCTCTCGCGGCGGCGGCGGGGGCGGGGCGGGGGGGGGGGGGGCGGGGGGGGGGGGGGGGGGGGGGGGGGGGGGGGGGG
>CBFGWO010000009.1:0-49575 GCA_965652595.1 uncultured Cellvibrio sp.
GCAGGTGAGCAAGGACGGGGCTTTGCGGTGGTGGCGGACGAGGTTCGCGCGCTGGCGGCGCGCACTCAGGATTCCACCCAGGAAATTCAGGCCATGATTCAACGCTTACAGGCGAGCACCTCGGCCGCAACTGAGTCCATCAAACGCAGTTTGGTAAAAGGCGATAATTCGGTGGAATTGGTTAACGCCACCTCCGCTGCCCTGGAGGGGATCGATCAGCAGGTAAGCACCATCAACCAGAGAGGCTTGCAGATAGCTGCCGCCGCAGAAGAGCAAACCCAGGTTGTTGAGTCAATCAATCAAAGTATGCACGCCATCGCCGAGGCGACAGAGTCGGCCAGTCGCTACGGTGCGCAATCCCGTGAATCAGGCGAAGCCCTCGCCCGCGTGGGTGAGGAATTGCAGCATCTGGTGGGGCAATTTAAAACCTGATTGTTCGGGCATGGCGATGCCTGTCAACGGTGCGCCATTCAGGCTTTTTGACCTGCTATGGTGCGAAAGCGGGTGGTCAATGCTGCACTGTTCGGGCGCATCGCAAAGAAAAGCCGGTAAATATCTGGTTCAAAGCCGGGCAATTAGCCTCTGATTTGGCGCTTGCGCCTCTTGCGCAGTGCTTGCCGCCCTTATGGCACAGGGCTTGCCGCCCCTGTGGCACAGGGCTTGCAAAAGCCCCCTCACCGGGGAGCTTGTGATTCAACCATGCAGCAGCTCCTCTGTTGAGGAGTTTGTTGCACATGTCCCAAAACCCGCTTCAGTCCCATGCCAGCGTTTGCCCCTATTGTGGTGTTGGCTGCGGCATGATTCTCGAATCCGACGGCGAAAAAATCGTCAAAGTCAGCGGCGACAAAAATCACCCCGCCAATCGCGGCCGCCTGTGTACCAAGGGCCAAACCAGCGCCCAGGCGCTCACCAATTCCGGCCGTATGGAATCGGCCTTTGTGCGCAGCCAGCGCCAGCGCGATCCGGTGAAAACATCGATGGCCGAGGCCATAGCCACCACCGCCCAGCGTCTGCGGGACATTCTCGATACCCACGGGCCCGGCGCCATCAGTTTTTATGTCTCAGGGCAGATGTCTATCGAAGCCCAATACCTGGCCAACAAATTGGCCAAGGGCTTTATTCGCACCAACCTGATCGAATCCAACTCGCGCCTGTGTATGGCCAGCGCTGGCGCAGGTTATAAATTGTCGTTGGGAGCTGATGCGCCTCCCGGTTCCTACGACGACTTTGATCGCGCCGACGCCTTTTTGGTGATAGGCGCCAATATGGCCGACTGCCATCCGATTTTGTATCTGCGCATGATGGATCGCGTTAAGGCGGGGGCGAAACTGATAGTAGTTGATCCGCGCCGCACCACCACCGCCGAAAAAGCCGATCTCTATTTGCCCATCAAACCGGGTACAGATTTAGCGTTTCTGAATGGCCTTTTGTATTTGCTGCACAAAAACGGCAAAACCGATGCGGACTTTATTGCGAGCCATACCCAGGGTTGGGAATCCATGTCTGAATTTCTCGCTGACTACGCCCCGGAAAACGTCAGCCAGATCACCGGTCTGTCGGTGGCTTCGCTGGAACAGGCGGCACAAATTCTGGGTGATGCAGCGGAATTTATGAGCTGCTGGACCATGGGCCTTAACCAAAGCACCCACGGTACCTGGAGCACCAATGCCATTTGCAATCTGCACCTGGCGACCGGAAAAATTTGTCGCCCCGGCAGCGGGCCTTTTTCCCTCACCGGTCAGCCCAATGCCATGGGCGGTCGCGAAATGGGTTATATGGGCGCAGGCCTGCCAGGACAGCGCAGTTTGCTGGTGGATGATGATCGTGCGTTTGTTGAAAATCTCTGGGGTTTGACGCCCGGCACACTGCATATCCAACTGGGCAAGGGCACAGTGGATTTGTTTGAGCGCATGGCCGCAGGCGAAGTCAAAGCCTGTTGGATTATTTGCACCAACCCGGTGGCTTCTGTGCCCAATCGCAAAAGGGTGATAGAGGCGCTGCAAAAAGCCGAGCTGGTCATCGCCCAGGATGCGTTTCTCGATACCGAAACCAACGCTTACGCCGACATACTGTTGCCCGGTGCCCTCTGGGCCGAAGCTGAAGGAGTGATGATCAATTCCGAGCGTAATCTCACGCTGATGAAAGCCGCCGTGCCTCCGCCGGGTGAGGCCATGGCGGATTGGGAAATTATTGCGCGGGTGGCGCAGGCCATGGGCTTTAGTGAAGGCTTTAACTTTGAGTCCGCAGAAGCAGTTTTTGAAGAAATAAAACTCACCCATAACCCGGCCACCGGTTACGACCTGCGCGGTGCCAGTTATGCGCGCTTGCGCGAAGCGCCGCTGCAATGGCCCTGTGCGCCAGAGGGCGAAAGACGCAACCCCATTCGCTATTTAAATCAGGGCGTACATCAGCCTCTATTGCAAACCGAGAGCGGCCGTGTCCCGGCGCTGCGCTTTGCGACAGCCTCAGGCAAGGCGAACTTTTTTGCGCGCCCCCATGTACCGCCAGCAGAAATGCCCGATGAAGAATTCCCCCTCATACTTAACACCGGCCGTGTGCAACACCAATGGCACACGCTCACCAAAACCGGAAAAATTGCCACCCTCAACAAACTCAACCCCGGCAGTTTTGTGGAAATTCATCCGCAGGATGCGGCTGAGTTGGGCATCAAGAACAAAGACAAGGTGGAAATTCGCTCGCGGCGCGGTTATGCAATTTTGCCCGCGTTGGTGACCGACAGAGTACAGCCTGGATGTTGCTTTGCACCTATTCACTGGAATGATGTCTACGGTGAAAACCTGTGCATCAACGCGGTCACCAGCGATCAGATAGATCCACTCTCACAACAACCGGAACTGAAAATCGCCGCCGTCTCACTTAAGCGCGTACAGGTTTTTGCCAGTGATGAATCTCCTTCCGCTGCTGCGCAAAATACGGAAGCGCAAAGCACGGCAGCGCCAAGCTATAGCGAAGCTGCTTACAGTTTTGCCGCCGTGGCTGAGGAAACTAGCGTGATGCTGATAAACGGCCTGGCAGAAACCCTGGGGGTAAAACACGCCGTTGCGCCCGTGTTGGCGCCACAGGAGCAGCAATACCTGCAAGGTTTTATCAGCGGCCTCACCGCCAGTGCGCGCTTGATCTCGGCGGTGCCTGCCTTGCCCGTCGATGCACCTGTGGACCCGGCTAACCGCGTGTGGATTAATGGTTTGCTCGCCGGTATGTTTAGTCGTGTATTGCCTTTGGGGCTTGAGCAAATGGCAGCTCAGCAAAACCCCGCTGCCAACCAGCAGGAATTGCTGGTGCTCTGGGCATCCCAAACCGGCAATGCCGAAGCCTTGGCCGAAACCTTTGCGGCGCGTCTGTGCGAGCAGGGTTGGGCAGCTCGCGTGCTGGCGATGAATGATGTGTCGCTGAAAACTCTTGCTGTTGCAACGCACGCGCTATTTATCACCAGCACCTTTGGTGATGGCGATGCGCCGGATAGCGGTGGTGATTTTTGGCAAGGGCTCAACAGCGATACCGCCCCAGCGCTTGAAAAACTCAGTTACGGCCTGCTGGCGTTGGGTGATTCCAATTACGATCAATTTTGCGGCCACGGCAAAAAGCTGGATGCGCGCTTGCAGGCGCTGGGTGCGCAGCCGCTGTTGGCGCGGGTGGATTGCGATGTGGATTTTGACGCGCCTGCCAATCACTGGTTTGAGCAGCTGGGCGCAGCTCTGGCACCGCAGCTGACCAATGCCTCTGTATCCACAAGACTTGAGGTCGCACCTCGCGCACATTCAACCTCGACCAGCTATACCAAGGCCAATCCCTTCCCGGCGCGCCTGGTGATTAACCAACGCCTTAACGCCGAGGGTTCTGCCAAAGATGTGCGTCAATTCGGTTTTGATCTTGCCGACTCGGGTATCCAGTATCAGGCGGGCGATGCGCTGGGCGTATGGCCGCAGAACTGTCCCGAGTTGGTCTTCGAGTTGGAGCAGGCGCTAAACCTCAACGCTGAAGCGCCGGTTGTGGTGGATACGCGCGAAAAGCCCCTGCAACAAGCGCTTTTGCAGGATTACGAAATCTGCCGTCCGAGCAATGACATTCTCCAGTTTATTGCCGAGCGTTCTCGTAACCGTGATTTACAAGCGCTGTTGCAGGCGGAAGACAAAAACGATTTGCAGCAATGGCTCTACGGTCGCCAGTTAGTGGACATATTGCAGGAATTTCCGATCAAGGCGAGTGTGGAGGAGTTACTGCCGCTGCTAAAGCGCTTGCAGCCCCGGCTCTACTCCATTGCCTCCAGTCCGCTGGCGTTTGCACAACAAATTCATCTAACGGTGTCAGCAGTGCGCTACAACCGTTATCGCGAAAGTAAAAAATGGCGCAAAGGCGTGGCCTCTTGCTTTTTGGCCGATCGCGCGCAGCATGCCCAGGTGCCGATTTTTGTGCAGCCGAGCAAGCATTTTCATTTGCCGGAACAAGCCGATGTGCCGGTGATCATGGTAGGGCCGGGCACGGGTGTGGCCCCCTTTCGCGGTTTTTTGCAGGAGCGCCAGGTGCGCGGCGATTCGGGCAAAAATTGGCTGTTCTTTGGCGAGCAGCACGCCGCTACCGATTTTTATTACCGCGATGAACTCTTGCAACATCAAAAAGACGGCCTGCTCACCCATCTGAGTCTGGCGTTTTCCCGCGATCAGGTACAAAAAATCTATGTGCAGGATCGCATGCGCGAGAACGCGGCTCAGTTGTGGCAGTGGTTGGAAGAGGGCGCTTATTTTTACGTGTGCGGCGATGCGAGCCGCATGGCGAAGGATGTGGATCAAGCCCTGCGCGAGATTATCCAGCAACAGGGCGGTTTTGATGAGGCAGAAACCGTCAACTACATCCGCAAGCTGAATATGCAAAAGCGCTATCTGCGCGACGTTTACTGACTGATTTTTAATCCGCTATTTTTTAATGGTGTTCAGGTGTTCTCTGTGTAACAGCCAGTAGGTAATGCCCAGCGCCAACACAGTCGCTGCAATGGCGAATATGTAGTCGGGTGTTAGCTTATCCATATCCAGCACAATGACTTTGCGCGCAATCGCCATGAGTGCGGTGGCAATCACCAGTTTCACCGGAAAGTCATTGGATTCCAGATACAAACGAATGTTGATAAAAATTTCGATGGCGATGAGTACTGCCATAAAAGCGCCAAAGGTGTAAAAAATATCATTGATATCCAGCAACAAAAACGGCGGCGCCATCAATCGTTGGTAAAGCACATAAATCACATCACCAATACCCCAAATAATCACCATGACCATCAGGATGGCAAGCACGCGAACGCACACGCGTATAACACTGTGCAAGTGCTTGATCAGCGGATCTATGTGTTCTTCTGGGAGCTCTGTGTGCTCCTGGTTGGGCTTTTGGCTCATGGTTTACTCGGTTGGTTTGAGATCGCGGTAAGTTTGGGATTGAGAATTCGGCGGGCCCAGTGGCGGACACAATAAAGCCCGGCAGTGTGCAGCAGGGCGCCGCTAACAAAAAAGTAGACGCAATACTGGGGCAGATCGCCCACACCGGACATGATCGGGAAATGCTTAAAAATAAGGTCATCCATGAGCGCGATGAGTGCGCCGGTCAAAGCGCTTGCGGTCAATAGCGCAGGCCAAAAGACAGGGTGCGAAGGTTTTTTCAGCAATCCAAGCAGCTGGACACTGGTGGCGCCCAGTGCGGCGAGGGATCCCGAGGCCAGGCCAATCAACATTGAAATATGCACTGTCCCCGCCGCACCGAATTTGGGGTCAATTTGCTGTTGCACATAGACGGCATAGCTGGCCTGGAGGCTAGTGAGCAGGGCAGCGGCGAGTGTCACAACGGCGAAAGTGGCTAGCAGGGTCAATGCGTGTTTCATGCAGTTTCCTTTTTTCTAGGGCATGTTTTCTAGGGCATGTTTTCTAGGACATGTTTTGTAGAACTTGATTTGTACAACTTAGTAGACCCGCAGTTCCGGTGGTGGCTCGGGTATCCCAGGCTCACCTCAGCGACAACTTACGCTAAGTGTAAAGATCCGGAGCGTCAAGCAGAGATGAGTTGCCGCGCTTGGGATTGTTTAAAGTCTCGCCAATGTTTCGCTGGCCAGGGATGTTCGGCATTTGCGCGAGTTACCAAAGACTCATTCACACACTTATCCACAGTTATTGTGGAAAAAGGCTGTTCAGACCTTAACCAGGTTGACGTGTTTTTCCCCACTTAGTTTTCGCCAAGCCTTAGCATCCTGGAAGACATCGCGTAGAATGCGACCGAACTCGCCCCGCGTTGTTCCCCTTCATAGTCACCACCCTATTCTGTACTTAGTGGAGAAGCATCATGTCCAAGTTGCCAGAAACCCTGCGCGAGAACGTCCGACTGCTCGGGGAGCTATTGGGTGAGACTATTCACGCCCACGAGGGGCCAGAGCTGTTTGCCAAGGTGGAAAATATCCGCAAACTGGGCAAGGCCATTAACCAGGCCAACCAGGGGGATTCCGCCCCCCTGGTCGCTATGCTGGGCGGTCTGGACGATGGCGACGTGCTGCCCATAGTGCGGGCGTTCAGTCAGTTTCTGAACCTGGCCAATATTGCGGACCTTGAGTATTTCTCCAGCGCCGAATCCGAGCGCGAGGACAGCCTCAAGGCCATGGTACTCAACTACGCCCAACACTATGGAAAAGAAGCGCTCGCGGCAGTGATTCGCGATCTGCGTATTGAGCTGGTACTCACCGCTCACCCCACAGAAGTCACCCGCCGTACCCTGATTCGCAAATACGATCAGATCACCAATACCCTGATGGATCGCCATCGCGGCAACCTGCTCACCTTCGAGCAAGACAAGTTGCGCGGTCGTCTGCACCGCCTGGTGGAAGAAATTTGGGCCACCGACGAAATCCGCACCGAAAGGCCTACGGCTATTGACGAAGCCAAGTGGGGCTTTGCGGTGATCGAGAACAGCCTCTGGCAGGCAGTGCCGGATTTTATCCGCCATCTGGATCGCCTCTGCTGCCGCCACCTGGATCAATGCCTGCCCATTGATTTGCAGCCGCTGCGGTTTTATTCCTGGATGGGCGGTGACCGCGATGGCAACCCCAACGTTACCCACAAGGTGACCCGCGAAGTCCTTTTGCTGGGCCGCTGGATGGCCGCCGAGCTTTACGCCCGCGACCTGCACAACCTGGGCGGTGACCTGAGCATGCACGAAGCCAGCGACGAGTTGCGCGCGCTGGTGGGCGAAACGGCAACCCCCTATCGCGACCTTCTGGCGCAACTGCGCAAGCGGGTGCTGGATACCCGCGACTGGACCGAAGCCAAATTGCGCGGGCGGGTGCTGGAAACCCCCGATAACCTGATCACCTGTCGCGATGATTTACTGGGGCCATTGATGGCTTGTTTCCGTTCGCTCAACGAGCTGGATTTGCCCCACATCGCCAATGGCCCACTGATGGATATGATTCGTCGTATTCACTGCTTTGGCATCAATCTGGTGCCCCTGGATATCCGCCAGGACGGCGACCGCCATGTGCAAGTCATGGATGAACTTACCCAGTACCTGGATCTGGGCAGTTACCGTAGCTGGAGTGAAGCAGAGCGCCAGGCATTTTTGCTGGAGCAATTGGCGAGCAAACGTCCGCTGCTGCCCGCCGTCTGGCCCATGAGCGACGATACTGCCGAGGTCTTGGCCACTTGTCGGGTGATCGCTCAGGAGCCGCGCGAAATCCTCTCCCACTACATCATTTCCATGGCCCAGCAGCCCTCGGATGTGTTGGTGGTGGCATTGCTGCTGAAAGAAAGTGGCATCCACTGGGCTATGCCCATAGTCCCGCTGTTTGAAACCCTGGACGACCTGGATCGCGCGCCAGCGGTGATGGAGGCGCTCTGGCAGTTGCCCTGGTACCAGCACTACACCTGCGGAACCCAAACGGTGATGATCGGCTACTCAGATTCTGCCAAGGATGCGGGCAAGCTGGCGGCCACCTGGGCCCAGTACAAGGCGCAGGAAAAATTGGTGGCACTGGCCGACAAATACCGGGTAGAGCTGATGTTGTTCCACGGTCGCGGCGGCACCATTGGTCGCGGCGGCGGTCCGGTGGAAAAAGCCATGACTTCCCAGCCCCCCGGCTCGGTCAAGGGGCGCATCCGCGTCACCGAGCAGGGCGAGATGATTCGCTACAAATTCGGCCTGCCCCGAGTGGCCTTTAACAATCTGTCCATTTATGTGGCGGCCACCCTGCGCGCCACCCTGGAACCCAGCGCCTCGCCCAATGCGGAATGGCGCGACCTGATTGAGCGCATGGCCCAGGTGAGCGTCGAGGGCTATCGCAGCGTGGTGCGCGGCCATCCGCATTTTGTGCCCTACTTCCGCAGCCTGACACCGGAGCAGGAGCTGGGATTGCTCGCGCTGGGCAGTCGTCCCGCCAAGCGCAAGGCCACCGGCGGTGTGGAAAGCCTGCGCGCCATTCCCTGGGTGTTTGCCTGGACGCAAGTGCGCCTCAATTTGCCCGCCTGGTTGGGAACCCGTCAGGCGCTGGAGTATGCGCTCAAGGATCACCCGGCCATCCTGATGGACATGGTGACCAACTGGCCCTTCTTCTCCAGCTTCCTGGATCTGCTTGAAATGGTCATCGGCAAGGCCGATGGCCCTATCTGCGCCTACTACGAACAGCAGTTGGTGCCATCCGAGTACCACGGCCTGGGTCAGCAGCTGCGCGCCGATCTTGCCGCCTTGGAAGTGCTGATTAACCGCATCAAAAAACAGGATCAACTGTTGGCCGATGAGCTATTGCTGAGTCATTCGCTGAACGTGCGTAAACCCTACATAGATCCGCTCAATTATTTGCAGGCGGAACTCCTCAAGCGCTATCGCAGCAGTGACGCCATCAGCCCCGAGTTGGAGCGGGCGCTAAAGGTGACCATGGCAGGCATTTCTGCCGGTATGCGCAACACCGGCTAAGACGCTCCAGCTGTTTCCGCGCCTACGCAAGTAGGCGCTCTCCCTCCCCCGCTGAGTAGAACTACCCAGCGGGCTTCTTTTGACACCCAAATGTTCGCCGTCTATACCTAAGGGACGCATTTTTCACGACGCGCCCCTCGCCTGTGGTTAGCGTCAGTTCAAGGATATAAGACGAGCCATGAGCACCACCGACCTTCCTGATGATTTGCCCCCCTCTGGTGCAATTGCGTCGAAAATCCTGACCCTGAGCTTGGCTTTTGTTGGCATCACTCTCGTGGGTTTACTCCTCCTTTTTGTCACCATTAGCTCCCTTTGGATTAAAGCGCTGCTGGGTTTATTCCTTGTGGTGGGGCTACTTATGGGTGGCTGGGCTTGCTGGGATCTACGGCAACTGCCCCAAAGTCTTGATCGCGCCCAAACCTCCATCGCGGCGTTAAATCGTCTGCAGCGGCAGGAGCAGCAGGTGCTGCGCAATCATCTCAAACTGCTTACAGAACTGCTGCCGCTCTGGCAGCGCCAAACCGAGTTGGCCCGCACACAACTGGAAGACAGCATCACCGATCTGGTCAATCGCTTTGTCGAGATTAACGAGCGCTTGCAAGCCGCTGTTGCGGCGTCGCGCAACACCGCTGGCGACATGGCGGGCGAACGAGGCTTGGCCGGTGTAATGAGTTTTGCCGACAGTGAATTGGGCCAGATGGTGGACACCCTGAGTCATGCGATTGAACACCGCGATCAATTACTCAAAGAAATTGCTGCTCTGTCAGAAATTACCGATGAATTGCGCAGCATGGGCGCGGAGGTTGCCGGTATTGCTTCGCAAACCAATCTGCTTGCACTGAATGCGGCTATTGAAGCGGCGCGCGCTGGCGAGTTCGGGCGCGGGTTCGCTGTGGTCGCCGACGAAGTGCGCACCCTCTCCAGTCGCTCCGGCGAAACAGGTTCACGCATAGGCAAGCGCATAGAACAGGCCAATTCGACCTTACAAAAAACCCTTGAACGGACAGGAGAATTTGCCCAGCAGGACGATGAGCGGCTGGCGAGATCCACCTCGGCGGTGCGGGAAGTGCTGCAACAATTTCGTCAGTCCGGGGATCGCATTCTGAATTCGGCCCATTCGTTGGAACAAACCAGCGCCCAGGTTCAGCACAACGTCGAAGAGATTATTGTTGGCTTACAGTTTCAGGATAGAGTTGGGCAAATGTTGAGCCATGTGGTGCAGGACATGCAAAAACTCACCCAAACGCTGGATCAGCAGCGCAATCAAATCCTCCAGGGCGAAGCAGTAGACGCCATTGATATCGACGAGTGGATGCGCGCAATCAAACGCACCTATACCACGCTTGAACAGGTTGCTGTTCATCAGGGCGATCTGCACAAAAAGGCCGCCAGTCATTCGGAAATTACTTTCTTTTAGCTTATCGAGGTGACTCATGTCGAAAACGATTTTGGTGGTGGATGATTCCGCAAGCATTCGCCAGGTGGTAGGTATTGCGTTGCGCGGCGCAGGCTACACAGTGCTTGAAGCGGTTGACGGCAGAGATGCCCTGGCAAAGCTCGATGGCCAGAAAATCAATTTAGTTATTTCTGATGTCAATATGCCAAACATGGATGGCATTAGCTTTGTTAAAGAAATGAAGCAAAAGCCCAACTACAAATTTACACCCGTCATTATGTTGACCACCGAAGGGGCCGAGGAAAAGAAAAAAGAAGGGCAGGCCGCCGGGGCCAAAGCCTGGGTGGTTAAACCTTTCAAGCCCGAGCAAATGTTGCAAGCTGTCTCCATGCTGATCAACTAATTCCCGAAAAAGGCACAAGCCATGAAAATTAGCCGCAAGAAGAATCGGAACCAGATCCTGATGAAATTTGACGGCGAGCTGACTATCTACTCTGCCATGCAAAGCCGCGATCTGATCTTTCAGGATCAGGAGGCTTGGCCTGAATTGGTAGCCCTGGACCTGCACGCGGTTGAAGAGCTGGATACGGCGGGAGTGCAGCTGCTATTGCTTATGGATAAATTGCAGCGCGCGCGCGCGGGGCGGGTTGTGATCGATAGCAGCAATGAACAAGTGGATCGTGTGCTGGAACTTCTGGATATCACTCACCATTTCGCGCCAGGAGTCAGCCAATGAATCTCGATGGTGCATTAAAAACGTTTTTTGCTGAGGCGGAAGAACTGCTGGTTTCCATGGAGTCAGCCATGTTGCGTATGGAGGAGGGCGATACCAGTGCCGACACCATGAATGAATTGTTCCGCGCGGCCCACACCATCAAGGGCTCTGCCGGGCTCTTCGGTCTGGATGCGATAGTGGCGTTTACCCATAGGGTTGAGAATGTTCTCGATCGTGCCAGAGACGGTAAGGTTGAAATGAGCCAGGAACTTCTAAGCCTGCTTTTGCCTTGCCGGGATCACATCGCCACCCTGGTGGCGCACGCCATGAAGCAGGAAGATAACGATGCCGAGTGCCTGGCCCATGGCCAAGGCTTGCTCGAATCCTTGCAGCCCTGGTTGGATAGCGAAGACGCAGAAATAGCCGCCCCAACCGGCGTAGAAAACGCGTCAAGCGATTTGACTCTCGCTACAGAGCCTGGACGGGATCTTTGGCATATCTCCGTGCGCTTTGGTCCGGATCTGCTGCGCAACGGCATGGATCCTTTGTCAATTATTCGCTTTCTTGGAAGTCTGGGTGAGTTGGTGCATATCACCACGATCGAAGATCACCTGCCGGAGTTGGCCCTATTTGATCCTGAGCAGCTCTACCTGGGTTTTGAAATTCGCTTGCGTAGTGACGCTGATCAGCAAGCCATTGAAGAGGCCTTTACCTTTGTGCGAGAAGAGGCGGAGCTGCGTATTCTGCCACCCAGATCCAATGTGGATGCCTACATCAAACTGATCAAAAGCCTGCCTGAATCCATTCATCGGTTGGGAGAAATTTTAATAAAAAGCCAGGCCTTGACCTATCAAGAGCTGGAGCATGCGCTATCAACTCAAAAACAACAGGCCAAGGCGAGCGCCAGTGTACCTCTGTTGGGTGAAATTCTGGTGCAGGAGCAAGCCGTTGCGCCAGCAGTACTCAATGCGGCACTGGATAAGCAAAAAAAGAACGCCGAAAAGCAGGCCAGTCAGGAAAGCCGTTTTATTCGCGTTGATGCAGAGCGCCTTGATGCCTTGATTAATTTAATCGGCGAGCTGGTTATCAATCGCCAGCGCGTTGACCTGTTGGCTGGCAAGCTGGGCAATAGCCAGTTGATAGAGGCGGTAACCGCCATGGGCGGCTTTACCGAGCAGATTCGCGACGCTGCCTTGACGTTACGCATGGTGCCTATTGGCGATAGCTTTCAGCGATTCAGGCGTGTCGTGCGCGATACCGCGAAGGATCTTGGTAAGGACATAGAACTTCATATCGAGGGCGCAGAAACAGAGCTTGACCGCTCTATGGTGGAAAAGCTGACCGACCCTTTAACCCATATTGTGCGCAACGCGATTGATCATGGCATAGAGCCAATGACCGTGCGTCAGGAAAGAGGCAAGCCAGCGGGCGGCACCATCTCGCTCACGGCGCGCCATGATGCTGGCAATATCGTGATAGGCATTAGTGATGACGGTGGTGGACTTGATCTGGAAAGAATCCGACAAAAGGCCATTGCCAATGGTTTGCTTGATGAGACAACTAACCTGACCCGTCATGAGTTGTACCAACTTATTTTTCATCCGGGATTATCCACGGCCGAGCAGGTGACCAATCTTTCCGGGCGCGGAGTGGGTATGGATGTTGTCAAACGCAATATAGAAGCCCTGCAAGGGGGCATAGAGATTGAAAGTGAGCTGGGTGTGGGAACCCAGTTCACTATTCGCTTGCCGCTCACGCTGGCCATTATTGATGGCTTTCATGTTGACGCTGGTGGCATCGACTTTATCGTGCCGCAAAATACCATTCTCGAATGTGTTGATTTGCCATCGACACATCACATCGAAGGCCAGCACTGCGTCAATCTGCGCGGTGAGCAGGTTCCCTTTATTCGTCTGCAAGAGCTGTTTTGCTTGACGCAAAAGCCGGGGCGTCGCGAGAAAATGGTGGTTGTACAATTTGGTGAAGATCGCGCGGGAATCGTTGTGGATGACCTGCATGGCGAGATTCAAACGGTAGTAAAGCCTATGGGGCCGATTTTTCAGGCATTGAAAGGCATTGGTGGTTCCAGCTTGTTGGGAACCGGCGCGGTTGCGCTGATCCTGGATGTGCCGCAGCTGATTAGCTATGCGGTCAATGTTGAAAATCGTCGCAACAATTCTGTGTTGGCTGACGTGCAAAGGAGCTCGTCATGAATCAATCGTCTGGTAAAAAGAAAAATACGGTAGCTGCGGCTTTGACCAAGCAGTTTCTGACATTCAGAGTAGGGTCTGAACACTATGGTTTGGAGCTTAACCAAACCCGGGAAATCATAGAATACGCGGGTATTACCGAGGTACCTCTGATGCCGAATTTTTTGCGCGGCGTAATTAACCTGCGTGGTGATGTAGTACCTGTTATTGATCTTTCGGTGAGATTGGGGCGCAAGGCGCTGGATATTCAAAAGCGCAGTTGCATTATTGTTGTCGAACTACACGGACAAGATCAGGATCATGTATTGGGCTTGTTGGTGGATGCGGTCAGCGAAGTGATTGAAATGGCGGAATCTGATATTGAAGAGGCGCCTTCGTTTGGCGCCAACATCCGCGCTGAATTTATTCAGGGAATCGCCAAACAGGAGGATCAATTTATTGTATTGCTGGATGCAAACAATGCCCTCTCCATTCGTGAGCTAGCTCATCTTGTTGAGGCACAGCTGCAATAAGTATTGAAGGACATAATCATGTTTCAAAAAATGACGCTCAAGTCAAAAATTGCAGTGCTGGTGTCGCTCATTGTGGTCGGGTTAACAATCCTGGCCGCTTCCGCCTATATCAATTTTTCTCAGTTTAATGCGGTTGTCAGTGACACAAACCACCGATTGCAGCACGAAGCCAATATTCTCGATCAGGTGGAGCGAGCTTCAGGTAGCTTTCGCACCCAGGTTCAGGAATGGAAAAATGTGCTTATTCGAGGCAACGACGAAGAGCGGTATGCGCGTCACTGGACAAGCTTTGAGTCTGAGGAGTCCGCTGTGCAGCGCCGTTTGTCAGAAGCTGTACGTCTGCGAAAGGAGGCTGGCGGGGAGACGACAGATATTGAAGGCCTGATCGCTGAGCATCAACAGCTGGGCAAGAATTACCGCGAAGCGCTCGAGAGCTTCGATAGCCAAAATCCGGAGGCAGGTAAGCTGGTGGATAAGCTGGTATCGGGCATGGATCGGGAAACCGTGAGGCGTATGGTGGAGCTTTCAGATTCAGTCGCTGATGGATTTGCCGCGTTGATTGAGACTACCGATGCGACGACGAGCGCTCTTTATCAAAGTTCAGTACGTCGCCTGATTATTTTTAGCCTGATGGTTTCAGTTGTTGTCATCCTGGTGATGCTCTACATCTTTCGCGATCTGTTCAAACTCCTGGGTGGAGAGCCGGGATATACGGCGAGTGTGGTGTCCCAGGTCGCTGAGGGTAACTTGGCTACAGAAATTGAGCTGAAGAAAGGCGACACGGATTCCCTGCTGGCGCGTGTCTCACATATGCGTGACCAACTGGCCCAGATTATCGCCGAGGTTACCAGTTCTGCGGATGCGCTCTCTTCCGCCTCTGAGCAGGTCAATGCCACAGCTCAGTCTCTCGCCAAGGGCGCATCTGTGCAGGCGGCGAGTGTTGAAGAAACCTCCGCATCCATGGAGCAAATGTCTTCCTCCATCGCACAGAACAATGAAAACGCCAGTGTTACCGACGGTATGGCGCAGCGTGCGGCGGCCGACGCCAGTCGCGGCGGAGAGGCGGTATCGGGCACTGTTGAGGCAATGCAAAAAATCGCCGAACGTATCAGCGTGATCGATGACATTGCCTATCAAACGAATTTGCTGGCGTTGAATGCAGCGATAGAAGCCGGTCGCGCGGGAGAGCATGGGCGAGGATTCGCTGTTGTGGCCTCTGAGGTGCGCAAGCTCGCCGAGCGCAGCCAGGTCGCGGCCCAGGAAATCGGCTCGCTGGCCGGAGATACGGTAAAGCGCGCCGAGTTGGCGGGAACACTGTTGCAGGAAATGGTGCCCGTCATTCGAAAAACCGCTGATCTGGTGCAGGAAATTGCCGCCGCCTCTGCAGAGCAAGCATCCGGTGTGAACCAAATTAACGGCGCCATAGCACAAGTGAGCCAGACTATGCAGCAGAACGCCGCCTCGTCTGAGGAGCTGAGTTCAACGGCGGAAGAAATGAGTGCACAGGCCCAGCGACTCCAGGAATCCATGCGCTATTTCACCTTGATACAAGACAATACCCGTCGTGTTGATAGTGCCAGGTCTTTGCGCAGTTCGGCAAAAGCACCCAGGGCGCCAACAAAGCCCAATCTACGCACGGAAAATCCAAAGAAGTTGGAGGTAGATTCTGTGGAAAAGCCATCAAGGAAGAAATCGTCAGAGCAGGATATCCAGGATCAGCATTTCGTCAGGTTTGACGATTAAATCGGTCGCACAGCCATGACAGTGGATGTACAGAATCACTTGCCAAGCGATAAGGAATTTCAGCTGTTTCAGCGATTGATTCTGGCGCGATTAGGTATCCATCTGCCGCCGCAAAAAAAAGCGCTGCTCAGCAATCGCCTGTGGAAGCGTTTGCAGGCTTGTGGCTCCAAGGACTTTAACGACTACTATCAATTTATTATCAGTCAGCAGGGCAGGGATGAGCTGGATCGTGCGCTGGAGTTGGTAACCACCAACGAAACCTACTTTTTTCGTGAGCAAAAGCATTTTGATTTTATGCAAGAGGATTTGCTCACCAAGCTTTCGTCATCGGCAAGTTTTCGTGTGTGGAGTGCGGCAGCGTCAACGGGTGAAGAGCCCTATAGCATTGCCATGTTGCTGCGCGATCGCTGCCCCTGCCAATGGGAACTCTTGAGTTCGGATGTCAATGGCAGTGTGCTTGATCAGGCGCGACTGGGCATCTATCCCGAAAGCAGGGCGCGCAATATTCCCGATAATTATTTGCGGCGATTTTGCCGTAGGGGCGTTGGCCCGCAGCAGGGTAACATTCGCGTTGATGCAGACCTGCGCGCGCGAGTCAGTTTTTTTCAGCTTAACCTGCACGAGAGCTTTCCCGACATCGGCAAGTTTGATCTGGTGTTTTTGCGCAATGTGTTGATTTATTTTGAAAATGAAACCAAGGCGCAGGTGCTCAATCGTATAGCCGAAACGCTTAAGCCGGGCGGCTACCTTTTCGTGGGTCACTCTGAAAGTCTGCATGGCTTGTGCAATCGCTTCCTGCCCATCAAACCGGCCATCTACCGTTTGAAGAGTGCTTGAGATGACGGCCCTTCCCCGTACGGCGCCACTTCTGAGTCTTCATCCTGGCGATTGGTATTTTGGTGCGGATTATCAGCGATTACATACGGTATTGGGTTCCTGTGTGGCCTTATTGGTGTGGCATCCGCAGCATAAAATTGGCGGTATGTGTCACTACCTGCTGCCCAAGCCTGCCAACAACAAAGTGCTGCTCGCGCGGGACTGTCGCTATGCGAGCAATGCGTTACCGCGTTTGGGCCAAGCCATGTTGGCAGTCGGCGGCTATGAGGAATTTCAAATAAGCCTCTTCGGTGGCGGCGATATGTTTGCCTTCTCAACGCCCACGTCCATTGGTTTTGAGAATCTCGCTTACGCGCGTCAATGGATAGGCCGGCAAAAAATTCAGCTGCATCGCCTGGATTTGGGCGGCACCATTTCCCGTTCTGTTTCCTTGTGGCTGGACTCGGGTGAGATAGAACTCAAGCGCTATTCCATGAACGAGTCTTGATGACGGGGTTGCGATGACGATACAGGTGTTGGTGGTTGATGATTCCGCTGTGGTACGCCAGGTATTAACGGCCATCCTGAATGAGGCGCCGGATATGACAGTTTATGCAACTGCATCCGATCCGATATTTGCTCGCCAGCAAATGCAAAAACGCTGGCCGGATGTGATAGTGCTGGATATCGAGATGCCGCGCATGGATGGGCTCACTTTTCTGCGTCAATTGATGAGTGAAAAGCCGACACCCGTAATCATCTGTTCATCTCTCGCAGTCAAGGGGACAGAGCTGTCTTTGCAGGCGCTCTCGGCGGGCGCCGTGGATGTGGTGACCAAGCCGCAGCTGGGCGTCAAAGACTTTTTGTTGGATGCCAAGCACCTGTTGTGGCAGACAGTGCGCGCCGCCGCAGGCGCCCGCCTGGTTAAACGCAACCCGGTAGAGCCCAAGGTTCGCTTGAGCCCGGCGCCCGCACCTGATTTGGTGTCCATGTCTGCCACCACAGATCGCATCACATTAATTGGAACCTCCACTGGGGGTACCCAGGCACTGGAGCAGATTTTGAGCCAGATACCGCGCACCTGTCCGGGTATTGCCGTGGTGCAACACATGCCCGAAAAATTTACCGAAGCCTTTGCCCGCCGTCTGGATGGACTTTGCGATGTCGAGGTCAAGGAGGCGGAGACCGGCGATCGCCTGATTCCCGGGCGAGTACTTATCGCTCCCGGGGGCCATCATCTGGAAGTGCAGCGCTCTGGAGCACAATATATTGCCAAGGTTTTTCGCGGCCCCGCAGTCAATCGTCACTGTCCGTCGGTGGATGTGTTGTTTCGCTCCGCCGCGCGCGCAGCGGGCCGCAATGCCACGGGTATTATCCTCACCGGTATGGGAGACGACGGCGCCCGTGGATTACTCGAGATGCGCAAGGCGGGCGCGCGCACCATCGCTCAGGACGAAGCCAGTTGCGTGGTCTTTGGTATGCCCAAGGAAGCCATAGCGCTCGGCGCTGCCGCTGAAGTTTTATCCCTGTCCAATATACCCGCTGTATTGGAGAAGCCTGCATGACCCGTCAATTGCATGATCTGCGACTCCTGATCGTGGACGATAGCGCGTCACAGCGGGAGTATGCCAAGGCCTTATGCGCCGAGCTTGGCATTCACTGCTTATTTGAGGCAGTCAATGGCGCTGATGCGATAGCGGTGCTCAAAGAAGAATCCATAGATGTTGTGCTGGTGGATTTGGAAATGCCGGTCATGGACGGCGTTGATCTGATTCGCTCTATTGCCACTCAGCAGCTTGCCATGAGTGTTGTGATTCTCAGCGCCAAGGACCCGGTTCTTATCGCCAGCGTCGGTACCATGGCAGAGGCCGATGGCCTGCATCTGCTGGGCACCTTTCATAAACCGCTACAGCCAGATGCCTTTAAATGCAGTTTGTTGCGTTTTGTGCAGGAACAAAAAGCGCCGACCGGCGAGCTGAGTGCAGATGGACAGGATGAGGTGACCGCACTGGATTTGACCGAGGCGCTGGCCCATCACCAGTTGTCACTGGTCTATCAGCCCAAACTAACGGTGCAAGGGTTGTTGCTGCGGGGTGTTGAAGCGCTGGCGCGTTGGCGCCACCCCAGCAAAGGCCCCATTTCTCCCGGGGTATTTATTCCACTGGCGGAGCGTCACGGCATGATTGATGCGCTGACGCGCCACCTTCTGCAACAGGCGTTGCAACAAAAGCAGCGCTGGCAGGAGCGCGGTTTGAAATTTCACCTGGCGTTCAATCTCTCGCCTCTGTCATTGGCGGACGCCTCGCTGGTGGATTGGCTGCTCGATATTACTCGAAGGTATCACGTAGAGCCGGGAGATCTGACCCTGGAGGTGACAGAGAACGCACTGCTCGGTGAGCTGGCCGATGCCATACAAACCCTCGCGCGGCTGCGGCTCAAAGGCTTTCATATCGCCATTGATGACTATGGCACCGGGTTTGCTAATGCACAGCAGCTGTCACGCGTGCCGGCCACTGAGCTCAAACTGGATCGCTCCCTGGTAGACAAAGTGGCCTCCAGGCCGCAGCAACACACCATCCTGTCCAGCACCGTGTCGCTGGCGAAAAACCTGGGTTTAACCTGTGTGGCAGAGGGTGTTGAAACCCTGGAAGACTTTCAGGTGCTGGAAGTGCTGGGTGTGGATCAGGTTCAGGGGTTTTATTTTTCTCGCCCGCAGACCGCCGAAGATCTGGTGGATTGGTTAAAAATCGGGTTGAGTCAATGCCGCCGGGGTCTGCTAAACTCAAATCAAAACTAATTGCACTATTCGCGAGTACCCTATGATAAAAAATCTAATTATCCCGCTATTTCTGGCGCTGAGCCTCTGCGCCCAGGCGCAGGACAAGGTCATTAGAATTCTTAAAGATCCCCAGGATCCCAACGGTGATTATGCGGTTAGCATGTTAAAACTTGCCAACAGCAAAATAGGCGATAAATACCGCATTGAGGAAACCTACGAGCAATGGAGTCAGGGGCGAGTCAACGAAGAGGTGCGTGTGGGCGGCATGCTGGATCTGGCCTGGACCACCTCCGATGCCGCCTGGGAGGATCAGGTCTATCCCATTCGTATTCCTTTGTATAAAGGCCTTTTGGGTTACCGCATTTTTATCATCAACAAAAACAATCAGCACAAATTTGATCCCGTCACCACGATTGAGGATCTCAAGAAACTCACCTTTGGCCAGGGCCGCACCTGGGCGGATACAGCAATACTCGAAGCCAACGGCTTTAAAATTATAAAAACCACAAAATACCCTAATTTGTTTTATATGGTGGAGGGTGAGCGCTTTGATGCTTTTCCTCGCGGTGTACACGAGCCTTTCGGTGAACTCGCCCAACGGCCGAACCTGGAGTTGGCGATTGAGAAAAACCTGATGGTCGCCTACAAAATGCCGATGTATTTTTTTGTTTCACCGAAAAATCAGGAGCTGGGGCGTGACATCGAAGAGGGGCTGAATCGCGCTATTGCCGATGGTAGTTTTGACAAAACCTTCTTTGGCGCTCAGGCCGTAAAAGATGTGATTGAGCGGGCAAATATGAAGCAGCGCCGAGTGTTTTATCTGGAGAACCCAACCCTGCATAAAGACACGCCACTGGATCGCGCCGAACTTTGGTTCGATCCGCAGGATCTTGAATAGACCATCAACAGGATACTTTGCGATGGCGGACACCTTGCCTGAGACAACACCGCCCCGCGCCCGCATTCTGCTGGCCGATGATTCCAAAATTGTGCGCGTGACGGCGTCCCGGATTCTGGCTCCACACTTTGATGTGGTATTAGCAGAGGATGGCGAGGAGGCCTGGGGAAAAATCTGTGCAGACAATAGCATTCAGGTGGTGTTTACCGACCTTGGTATGCCGCGTTTGGATGGCTATGGCCTTATTGAGCGAATTCGGCAATCCCAGGACGAAGGCATCCGCAATCAACCCGTCATTGTCATTACCGGCGCCGCTGAGGAAGAAGGTGTTCGCCGGCGCGTATTTGAGCTGGGTGCCACTGACTTTATTACCAAACCCTTTAAATCCACTGAAATTCTGGCGCGCGCCGAAGCCCATGCCAGCTATAAGCGCGACAAGCAACATCTGCAACAAAACGTTGATCTGGATCTGCTCACCGGCACATTGAATCGCCAGGGCATTGCGCGGCAACTGGATAAAGACGTTGCCTTCGTCAATCGTCACGCGGAGAACATCGCGTTGATTCTCTTCGAACTGGATGATTTCAAAACACTTTTCGCGCGTGTTGGCAAAGAGGCTGCCGACAAAATTCTCAAGCAGATTGGCAATCTGTTGGTCAGTGCTGTCAGAAAAGAGGACTCTGTTGGTCGTTATGGGCTGGAGAAATTTGTACTGATCCTGCCTATGGCAAAAACAGAAGGCGTGGTCATACTGGCAAAACGCATTTGCGAAAAACTGCAATCGCAAAAAGTCACTGTCAATGGTACACCTCTGTCACTGAGTCTTTCTGCCGGTATTTCCACGGCGCGCAAGGGGCAACCTATAGGCGCGCAGAGCCTGATGGATCTGGCGGAAAAGGCACTCGCCAATGCTCGCAAAGTGGGGCCTGGTGAAGTCCAGCTGTTAAAACTGGAACCCCACCAAAAGGCCCCGAGCCTACAGCCCATTTCCATTGATGCCTGTCTTTCGGCTATTGCGGAAGGCCAGGCAAATATTGATGAAGGCCAGCAGGACCTGCTGGTCAGTCGCCTGCAACCCTTGATTGCGCTGCTTTCAGAAAGGCATCGACAAACACTTTTCGAAAAATAAAAACAAAAAAAGCCCCGCAGTTGCGGGGCGAAGTGCATTGTGTGAATGCAGGGGAGAGCTTACAGCTTGTAGATATGTTCTCCGCTAGAACTGTGAGCGAATACCGAAGGTATAGGTCGCTCCCGGATAGCGGATGTTTGCTGCCTGGCCATCACTCTCGAACTTGGTTTGCAGAGGTTCGTTGGTCAGGTTGTAGGCATCAAAGGTCAGCGTGATGTTGTAGTCCTCCAAAATCGGCAGGTTGTAGCTGGCGGCCAAATCTATCTGCGTGCGCGCGGGCGAGTAGGTGGGCGACCAGGCATCGTTCGACTCTACCTTGTCGGTTTTGTAGTAGGTAACCCGAGTTTGGAAGCGCTCGTTTTCGTAGTAGGCCGTGAAGTTAAAGGTGTCATTGATACCGAAGATGGTAGATTCCGGATCACTGGCGTCCTGGTCAATGCTGTTGAAGCTGGTGTTAAAGCCCAAGCCCTCAACCAGGAAATCCAACGGCATTACCCAGATCACTTCATAGCCCGACAAGGTCACGTTGCCATTGATGTTCACATCGGTGGACACGTTGGTCATACAGCCGGAGGAGCTTCTGCCACCACAGTTTTGCAGAGCAATAACACGGTCCGCACCTATGGCCGTATCGCTGATATCCACACCATAGTTAGCCAACTGCTCGAACTGAACCTGAACATCCTCGCGGCGGGTAAAACCAGTGATGTCTTTTTCATAGTAGGTAAAGCCTACGTAACCCAGATCATTGAAATACCACTCGCCACCAATGTCGAAGTTGGTAGATTCGAAGGGGCTCAGGAAGGGGTTACCGGCACGGATGTTGTCGATACCGGAACCATTCCAGGCCACTTCCGGGAACATGGACGAGGGGTTGGGACGGGTAAAGCTGCGCGACGCACTGGCTCTAATCTTGATGCTGTCGGTCACATCGTAGACAGCGTTGAGCGACGGCAATATCTTGTCGTAATCCGCAGTTGTTGAGGCTGTGAGCGTGGATACTACCTGTTCGGTACTCACCAGGCGAACGCCCAGGTTGGTACGCAGTGTCCGGCCGGCCACTTCCGCTTCTGAGTTGGCCTCAGCGTAAAGTGCCAGCATTTCTTCGGAGATATTACCCACGGTTTGGCCAAACTGGTCGCCACCTGTACGAATACCTGGATTGAAGTTGTCGTAGCCTATGGCTTGCTTAACGGCATCCCAGTTGATGCTGGCGATACCATTAACGCCGTTGTAGCCGCTAACACTGCCGCCCAGATCGGTAACGGGCGAATCCACCAGGTAGTTGCCAAAGTTTTCGGCCAGGTCGGAGTTGTTCACCAGATCGCTGAAACCGGTTGAATCAAAGCCAAGCATGTTGGCGGTGATTTCTTCCAGGGCGATACCGAATTTAAACCCGTTGATATCCGGATTCTCACCAACACCTACATCAACCTTGAAGCTGCTGGTTTCTGTTTCGCGATAATTGCGTTGGAAACGGAAAGCGCCGCCCAGCGTTTGGTTGCCCACTGCATCGTAAGTCCAGGCATCGCTGGCGCGAGCTACATCAAGATTGCTGAACTGCACGGTCGGGAAGTCTTTGGTGTAATCCACGGTCAGGGTGCCAGCGGGCGCGTAGTAAAGCAGGTAGGGTTCATCGCGCTCGAATTCAGAATCGGTTTGCGCGTAAGACGCTTTCAGTTGGAGTTCATCGTGAATCTGCCAGGAGAAGCTTGGCATGATGCTCTGGTAAGTCAGGTTCTCGTCGTAAATCCGTGAACCCACCCAGGCGCGGGCGTTATAGAAAGTACCGCTGACCAGTGCGTTTTCGCTGTTCAGTTGGATGTCCGATGGAATCCAGGCGGTACCAAACTGCGCATAGTTTCTGCGCCAGAAGTGGCTAAGCTCATTGCGCAAGAAGGAGCGGTCGGCTTCGGCGCGCAGATAATCCAGCGCAAAGAGCATGTCTTCGTTGGGTTTGAATTCCAGCGCCAAAATAGCAGAGGTGGAATCGCGGTCACCGAAGGTGTACATGGGTCTGCCGATATAGGGAATACCAAAGCTGTCCAGTTGCTCATCGGTCAGGCCAGAAACAGCATTGATGTCGATCTGGTCGCCGACACTGACGCCTGGGTGAGCAGCGGCGTAATCAGCAGAGGCGATATCGGTAAAGTGGAAAGTGTTGGCGCCAGTGCTGCCGGGATTACAAGCTGCCGCAATCGGGTCCGCCAGACAGCCGTCCTGGTAGTTGCCCACGGTTTCATAACCGTCTACACGGCTCTCGCTTTGGCGGTGAACCACGCCCAGGAGCACGCCCCATTTGTCAGTAGAATGGCCCCAGAGTCCGGAGATCTTGGGGTTGTGGCTCTTGCTCATTTCGTTGTAAGCGCTTTCAAGGCCCAGGCGGAAGTTTGAACCTTCGCCCATGTCGCTGGCGCGCAGTGTGCGCATATCGACATAACCTGAAACACCACCTTCAGATTGTCCGGCGGTCGTTGTTTTGCTCACGCTTAAGGATTTGAAAAGTTCGGACGGGAACATGTCCAGGTCGATGTGCCGACCACGCTGACCGGAACCGAGGCTGCCGTCCGATGCAACAGCAATCGAGTTGCCGTTCATCACCACTTTGGTGAATGCCGGTCCAAGGCCCCGCACAGCAATTTGCTGGCCTTCACCGGTGACTTCGCGGTTGATTTTCACGCCGGGAATACGCGCCAGGGATTCCGCCAGGTTTTGGCTTGGCATCTTACCTATGTCGTCAGCGAAAACTTCATCAGTAAAGCCGTTGGATTGGCGTTTGGCGTTGGTAGAGTTCAACAGGCTTCCCTTATAGCCAGTGACAACAATTTCTTCCAACTGAGCGTCTTCGGTTTGAGCGTTGACGGCAGTTGCCGTGGCGGCGATTGCCAGGCTGAGAAGGCTAATACTAAAGACTCGGGTGTGTTTACTTGACTTCATAACATAATTCCTGCGCTTGTTATTATGTGGAGCCACTCACCGTGTGACGGGTGGCCGGTGACTGTCCAGCGCCTGCAATTTTAGAATTGGGGTGCCGCAGCGTGCCAAGCGATAGCAGATGCACTTGTATACAAGTCGTTGGACGCGAAGACTCTATTACTTGTGTACTAGTGTGTCAAATAAATTCTTGAGGGTTTATAGGATAAATAAACTCGGGCTATAAGCAGTAATTTTTTAGTGTCAAAACGGCTGGGGTAAAGAAAGCGTGAATTGTTCCGGACTTGCGTGAATCTGGCAAAAAAATGAGGCAAAACAAAAAAAGAGACAAAAAAAAGCCCCGCCAAGATGGCGGGGCTAACGCATCACGTGACTCACAGGGAGAGCTCACGGAGGGGCGGTCAACACCGGTTACCTGCGACAACGCAGGGCAGTAGCTAGATGAATAATAGGAGCGACTTAATGTCAATAATACTATTAGTTGGTGGTTGGCGTGTCAAATGCTCTTTGCGCTTTTTCGACTTTTCAAGCATGTTTCGCTTAATAGAGCTATCTATAACGGGTCAATAGTCAACGGAAAGCGAATCAGAGCGAGCATATGACGAGTTTTGTTAAGCGATGGACCAGGCGTTTGGCCTTTTGGCTGGGGCTGCTGGTTTTTCTTGCGGCCTTTGCCTATTGGCAGTGGTCGAGACAGCTTGCTGCCTGGGGCGTGAGTGATTGGCAAGTGTCGGTGACCGACTGGAGTCTGACTCACCTGGCCTTTGACCAGGCCCGGCTTGAAGGGGACCATCAGGGGCGCGATTACCGTCTGGCTGTGACCAAAGGGCGTGTGGAATGGCGCTGGCAAGGGTGGAGGCCTCAACTGGAAAAGGTGGCTTTGGGGCAGCTTAGTCTGAACGCTGGTGTGGCTCCGCTTGCGGACGAAGAACAGGCCACCAGTGATTGGCCTTTGCCTGCGGATTGGCACTTGCCTGAGTTTATGCCTAATCATCTCAGCATTGATCGACTGCAATGGGGGGATGAATGTCCGGGCATGGCAGACACTATGCCGCCTGGGAGCGATTCATGCTTTCCGCCCCTCAAACTTGATGCATTGCTCTCCCCCGCGTCGGCGCGCTTCAGTCTGACCCTGCTCGACGGGCCTGAAGCCGCTCGTTTGACTATGGGTTATGAGGTTGAAGCTGGCTTGCCGAGGTTAGAGCTTCAGCTTGGGGCAGTTCGCTTTGCGCGCTTGCAGGCCTTATTGGTTTTGGCTCCAGTAGAGGCAAAAGACGCGGCTCAGTCTGCGAGTCTGCGCCAATGGCAAATGGATCTGGATGCTGGCATGTCGCGACCGGATGAGCAGTGGCAGGCTTACCTGCGCCATTGGCTCCCTGGGCTGGATACGCAACATCTCGACCAGATAAATGCCGACTGGGGTTTCGGTGTTGATGAGTTGAAGCTCCGTATTCGATCGGCGCTGGAGGCTAAGGCAATGTCCGCGGCAGCCCTCAATCAACTGCCGTTGGTGCTGGAGTTGCAAACCCAGGGCAAGTTGCGCAGCCGTCTGAAGGCGACTCTGGCGATTGATCCCGAGGTATTGGCAGTGAGCCTGCGCGAAGGGCAAGCGCAGATCGAGCTGGACGCCTGGTCAGCAGAGGCGATGCAGCTGAGCCAGCTAAGTTTTAGCCACGACTTTGAGGCCGATTGGGGGCAAGGGCAGCTGCGTTATCAAAGCCTGGGCGCGGGAGAGGTTGGGGTTAAGCGTATCAGTGGGCAGGACTGGGCGATGGAAGAGGTACAACTGCAAATCCCGCAACTGGTGCTCGCGGGTGACCCCCACAATTGGCGGCAGTTGGCTCTCAGCGCTGAGATTCAGGCGAATCTGGGCAAGCTCAGTCACCCGGCATTGCACCCCCTGCCTTGGCGCTGGCAGGGGCAGCTGGCGGCAGCGGAGGGGCGCTGGCGGCTCAAGGGTGAACTGGTGGCAGATGAGCAGCTTCATCTAACGCCCGAGCTGGTGTGGCAAGCAGAGACTTTGCAGCTGAATGCTGAGTTGGGCGATGTTTTTTTTCTGGCGGGCAATGGCCTGCAACAACTTACCTCACACTGGCCTGGACTCTTGTCGGTTGAGCGAGGGCGGTTGGGTGCCACAGCGGAGTTGGGCTGGCAACTTCCGACAGCTCTGCCCCAGGGGCGACTGCTCCTGCGTATGACAGATCTCGGCGGCGCCTACGACACCAGTGTGTTTAACGGCGTGACCGGTGAGGTGCTGGTGAATGTTTCACCGGAGCAATTTGATGTACGCAGTGAAAAGCTGCACATCAAGCAAGTGATTCAGGGGTTCAGTCTGGGCCCGGTGACGGCGGCGGCAAGTTATTCCGCCAGCTGGTCGGCGCCCGCGCAAGGCGAGTTGCAGCTGGGTCAGCTCGAAGGTGAGTTACTCAATGGGCGTATGCGGGTGCAACCCGCGCGCGTCAATCTGGCCACCTTGCCCCAGCCGGTGATTGTTGATCTTGAGGAAATTGACCTGGCCCGGGTACTAGCCGAGCACCCATCCAGCGATATCACCGGCACCGGGCGTCTCTCGGGGCGCCTGCCGCTGAGCGTTACCCAAAATGGGGTAACCCTAAGCGAGGGCAGGCTGGCCGCCCTGGCGCCCGGTGGTCAGCTGCAATATCGCTCGCCCAGGGCGGCGGCCCTGGGTGAAAGCAATCCAGGCATGAAGATCATCACCGAGGCGTTGGACGATTTTCACTATTCGGTGCTCGCCAGCGAGGTGACCTACGAGGACTCAGGACGATTGCTATTGGCGCTACGGTTGCAGGGCAGTAACCCGGCGGTAGAAGGTGGCCGGCAAATCAATTTCAATATCAATCTTGAAGAGGATCTGCCTGCACTCCTGGCCAGCTTGCAGTTGAGTAACCAGATCAGCGACAGAATCAAACGGCGCGTGCAGGAAAAGCTTCGCCAACGGTAAAAAATGTTCATGCAGGGTTAAGCCGCCAGGGCTATGCTAGCGACAGTCTTTCAAATCATCGCAGAGGTTCTCCTATGCACATTCTTCAGCTAAACCAACGGCGTGGTCTCATGCTGATCGCGGCTTTGCTACTCTCGGCCTGTTCGCCCACAGTCAAAGTGGCCATGCCCAGTGAGCCCATTAACATCAATATGAACGTCAAAATCCAGCACGAAATTTACATCAAAGTGGACAAGCAGTTGGACGAGCTTTTCAGCGATTCCAGCGGCCTGTTTTAAGCGTGCTTAAGTAAAGGAGCAGATGATGAAGAGTATTTCCCGCTTGAAAACGCTGTTGGTGATTCTCAGCTTGTCGCTGGCTTTGCCGGTTTTGGCGATGAACCTGCAACAGGCTATGAGCAATTTGCCTTCGGCTAAAGATCAAGGTCTGGTGGGTGAGCAGCCCAACGGCTATCTGGGCGTTGTCAAAGCCGAAGGTCAGGCCGCCGAAATAGTGCGCCTGATCAACCAGGCCCGTCGCGAGCAATATCAAAAACTTGCCCAGGATAATGGTTTGCCTCTGGCCGATGTAGAAGCCATGGCGGGGCAAAAAGCCATAGAGCGTACTACCAGCGGTCATGTGATCCAGGTGGATGGCAAGTGGGTTAAAAAGCCCTAGCGACTGCGCGCGTGAAACGCCAACCAGCCACACCTTTGTCGTTAATTCCGCCAGCGGGTCAGCCGCTGGTGGGCCTGCTTTTGTTTTGCGTTTTTTGCTTCACCGCCAGTGTGAAAGTCCAGGCGTTAGAGATGGTACTGGTGTTCAGTCAACTGCAAGAGAGTGTCACTAATCTTTACCCGCAAACACGCACCCGCATGATTCTTGGTCATTTGCGCCGTTTTGACGTGGAGGAGGTGGGTGTGATGGTGCGCACCCGCGATTTGCGCAAAGCGGCTATCAAAGACAAGGTCAAAGCCTACAGTGACGCCGGCCACCTGTTGATTAACCAAGGCCATAACTACCACCTGTTCACTCGACCCGACCTGCGCCGCTACCAAGTCGATTTGTTGCGTGGTCACGGCCAACTGAGCGCCTACGCGAGCTATCGCGGCCACACCTATCTGCGCGAGCTGGAATACTCCGCCAATCAAGACAGTCGAGGTGAACTGGAGCACTTCAGTCGTTCTCGCGGGTTGGTGCCGGTGTTTGTGGATCTGCGCGTGCAGGACAATGCATTGAATTACCTTTACCAACAGGCTGTGAGTCGGCGGCGGCAATTGGATATGGGGCAGCTGCAAGACGCCTGGGTAGAATGGCTTTGGCCCCAACTGGTTGATGCCTGGTATGAGCAATTGGCGCTGGGTGGCGGCCCGCTGGTGCTGGTGCTCGAAGAGCACGACCTCACCGCGTATTTTTTACCGGGTTTGATGGAGCGGATGCAAGCAGTGGGAGGGCGCTTTGTCGCGCCCAGTGTGTATTTTGCATCAGGGCCCCTATTCAAATCGCCCACTAGCCCAAACCTGAATTCAGCGTACCTGGCGCAGCTACTGCACATGCAACCGCCGAGGCATCAGTCGCTGGTGTTGGGTGGTAAGCAAGAGTGGGAGCGCCTTGTGGCGGAGAAATTTCCCACTCTTTTGGCGTTTTAGTTTTTTGCCTTTTTCTCCTGCTTGGCTTTTTGTTTAGCTTGTTGTTTCGCCAGCTTGGCCTGTTGTTTTCGATCTTTCTCCAGTTGCTTAACCAAATCCTTGTTCTGCTTGCTCATCACTTCCAACCCGGCTTCGCAGTGTTCCAGGGTGTAGTCCACCACTGCCTTCTCGGCCATCATCTCCAGAAATTCGAGATACGCCGGGTTGCCGGAGCTTCCAATGACGCGACAAAAGTGCGCGTTAACCCCCGCATAGGTTCTGGCTTTATAGTTTGGCACCAAGGCTTCACGCTCAAGCCGCGCCTTCATGGTGTCCAGAAGCAGTGTGTTCTGCGGGTAAGCTTGCTTAATTCTGGATATGGCTTGCAAGACATCTTTGGCGTCTGCCAGGTTAAGACGATTGACCAGCTGCCTGATTTCCCAAGGTTGGCCAGCAAGCTCTGGCGTGAATTGATGAACCAGTGGGTTCTGGTCATTTCGCTTTTTTAGAATGTTCTTGCTGTCTTCCACTTCCTTGTAAACATTTTTCCCATAGCCGGTTGTGTTATTGATTTTTTCAAGAATGGCGAGATCCTCTACCAAACCAAAGGACGCCAGCGAATTCATGGCGTAGCGCAATTCTTTTTCCGCATCCTTATTCCCCGGATGTTGACGCAACTCTTCGATATGAGCCCTGACGGCGGCTACCAGTTTCTCGTTAAAAATCCATTCCTGGGTAATTGCGCTGAGGTTATTGATTCTCACTCTTGCACTGCTATCAGACAGGGCGAGTATATAGGGCTCGGCCGCGTCGTCGGGTACATAAAACGCCATGGCCGGATTGCTGGGTGCGCCAAACTTGGCGTGATATGTTTCGGCTCTCAACGAAAGATCTGCCAGTTCCTGCGGGCGAGGGGGCGCAAAGTCTTTCGCATGTTTTGCGATATAGGAAACCAGCTCTGCTGCCAGCTCGTAGGCGCGCGCGTAGTCCTTTTTATAGTAATCCGGTTGTTTGGCGAGAAAAAAATCAAACCCGCCGGAAAGGTTTACCAGCTCTTTGGTTTGAACAGAAAATACATTTTTCCCATCTCTCTGGGCTTTTATCGTGATGTAGAGGTTGGGTGGCGCCAGGGAGGCAATAGGCCAGGGTGAAGCATCGCCCACAAATCGACGATAGTAGTCGACGTAGATATCGAGTTCGACAGGTCGAGCTTCATCTTCAGCGGCCAGCTTGTTAACCCGTTTCAGCATAAGCTCCATGGAGTCGCGTACTACAAACGAAAACTCATCCTCTTTCAAAAATTGGGCAAAGGAAACAGATTCGGTTAAATCCAGCTTGAATGAAGAGATTTTATAGGTGGCGTTTTGCAGGTCTTTGGCATATACCGATTGGCACAAGAGCAGCATCAAAAACACACAGGCCTTGAACAGCGTAGGTTGTTGCATGGTCATATCTCCTTATTTTTTGAATTTCTACCGCTTCTGAGCTGGGCTCTCACCGAGAGCCCAGCTCAGAAGCGGTAGAAATTCAAATATAGACCATATACATCGACTTGCCTGTAGATTTTACCCGGCAGCATGCTCTGGTGCTCTGCTGCCAAAGATCACCGAGCCGCTTAAGCGACCTTATGATCCTTTTCTGCCTGTTTGGCTTTTTCACTGCGTTTGCTGGCGATGGGCTCAATCTTTTTTTGCTTTTCGTACAAGAAGCGCAGCACTGATGAGCGATAGTGGTTGTATTCCGGGTCGTCGGCCAACTCCAGGCGGTTGCGCGGGCGCTCGAGCTTGACATCGAGAATTTCACCCACGGTGGCAGCGGGACCATTGGTCATCATCACGATGCGATCCGATAGCAGTACCGCTTCGTCCACGTCATGAGTAATCATAATCACGGTGTTGCCCAGTTGATTTTGAATATCCATCAAGGAATCTTGCAGGTGAGCACGAGTAAGTGCGTCCAGAGCGCCGAAGGGTTCATCCATTAGCAGCACCTGAGGTTCCATCGCCAGAGCGCGGGCGATACCCACGCGCTGCTTCATACCACCGGAGATTTCATCGGGACGCTTGTGCATGGCGTGGGTCATTTGCACCAGCTCCAGGTTGTGCTCAATCCAGTCGCGCATTTCGCTGCGCGTTTTTTTGCCCTTGAATACGCGCTTCACGCCCAGTTCCACATTTTGATAGGTGGTGAGCCAGGGCAGCAGTGAATGGTTTTGAAACACCACCGCGCGCTCGGGACCAGGTTGATTAACCTCACGGCCATTGAGCACTACGCCCCCGGTGGTCGCCTGGTAAAGACCAGCGACTATGTTCAGCACCGTGGATTTACCACAGCCGGAGTGGCCGATCAGTGAAACGAATTCGCCTTTTTGGATTTTCAGGTTGACACCCTGCACCGCGCAAAAGGGGCCTTTGGGGGTGGGAAAGTCGATACCCACCTCGGTGAGTTCCAAATGTATCTGGCTCATAAATAACTCCTCAGTCATCTCGAAATTGACACTTAACGAACGATGGCGGACTTGTCCCAATTGATCCACGCCTGCAATGCCAGCAGCGCGCGATCCAGCAGGAAACCAATAAAACCAATCACCAACACCGCAACACAAATGCGCCCCAACGAATCGGAGGAGCCATTCTGGAATTCATCCCACACAAATTTTCCCAGGCCTGGATTTTGTGCCAGCATTTCGGCGGCAATCAGTACCATCCAGGCGATCCCCAACGACAGGCGCAGGCCGGTAAAAATCATCGGAATAGCCGAAGGCAACACAATTTTGCGCACATGGGTTAACCAGCTCAGGCGCAGTACGCGACTGACGTTCACCAGATCCTTGCTTACTCCCGCAACACCCACCGCAGTATTGATCATGGTGGGCCAGAGCGAGCAGAGGGTGACCGTAAACATGGAGATCACAAAAGATTTGGAAAAAGTCGGGTTATCAGTCACGTAGGTGGCGCTTACCACCAGAGTCACCAGCGGCAGCCAGGCCAAGGGCGAAACAGGTTTAAAAATTTGAATCAATGGATTAAAAGCGCGATAGAGCGATTGACTCAGTCCAATCAAAATGCCGGCGGGAATCGCGATGGCACTGGCGAGCACAAAGCCGCAGAGTACCGTCAGCAGGCTGGTTTGAATGTTGTCAAAAAAAGTGGGGCGCCCGTTAAATTCGCGCCAGCGAACCTCGGCGTTGGGGTCCTTGGCAAGCAGGTCGGTGTTGCGCTTTTCCTGGCGCTCATAAAAGGCATCTGCACGGGCTTGTTCCGCTTGGTATTCGGCTACCAGGTTATTCCATTGCGCATAGACTTCTTTCGGGCCGGGAAAGGTGCCCAGAGAGGTGTTGATATGTTGTGAGCCCAGTTGCCAAAAAACTAAAAAGGCGGCCAATCCCAGCAATGGAATCAGTGCGCGCAATAACCAATCGCGCATTTGAAGGGGGGATGCTTTGGCGAGTTGAATTTTTTTAAACGCGAGTAGGGCGCTGGTCATCATCTTGTCCTCTTGCTTCGGGTGCGCCAGGCGCACCCGAAAAGCCTGTTGCTAGAGTTTGTCATCGCCTTTCAGGCCAATGGGAAACTGTTTCAGGTAGTCATTGGGTTTGGTGCCATCAAATACCTTGCCGTCGATAAAGGTTGTGGCATCCACTGAGCGAAAGCCGGTTTCCTTCGCAAAGTCCGGAAAGTCTTCCGCTTTGAGTTTGCCTTCGGCAATCAACTCTTTTGCTGCCTGTTGATACACCTCGGGCAGGAAAACGCTTTTTGCCGTTTCCATATACCAGTTGTCAGTTTGTGCTTCGGGAATCTGGCCCCAACGGCGCATTTGGGTGAGATACCAAACCGCATCGGAATAGAAGGGGTAGGTGGCGTGATAGCGGAAGAACACATTGAAGTCGGGTGCTGGGCGCACGTCGCCGCGTTCAAATTCAAAGATGCCGGTCATGCTGTTGGCAATAACCTTGTAGTCCGCGCCGACATAGTGTGAAGCGGAAATCATGCGTGCTGCTTCAGAGCGGTTGGCGTTGTTGTTTTCATCCAACCACTTGCCCGCGCGAATCAAGGCTTTGACTACGCGGATGTGGGTATTGGGATTGGCATCGGACCAGTCTTTGGTGACACCGAAAACTTTTTCCGCCACGTTGTTGCGAATGTTGTAGTCGGTAACAACCGGAACACCGATGTTGCGAAACACGGCTTGCTGGTTCCAGGGCTCACCTACGCAGTAGCCGTTGATGGTACCTGCTTCCAGGGTGGCGGGCATTTGTGGTGGTGGGGTGACGGAAATCAAAAGATCGGCGTCGAGCTGGCCACTGGTGTCGCCTTTGTGGGGTGCGTAGTAGCCGGGCTTGATGCCAGCGGCAGCGAGCCAATAGCGCAATTCATAGTTGTGGGTAGAAACGGGAAACACCATGCCCATGTGAAAGCTGCGGCCGCTGTCGCGAAAACCTTGTATCACGGGCTTGAGCGCTTCCGCAGAAATCGGATGCACAGGTTTTCCATCTTCGTGAGGAATATGTTTTTTCATTTCCTTCCACACATCATTGGAGACGGTGCAGGCATTGCCATTTAAATCCATCGTAAACGCAGTGACTATGTGGGCCTTGGTGCCAAAACCGATGGTGGCGCCCAAGGGCTGACCAGCGAGCATATGGGCACCGTCGAGTTCGCCGGTGATCACGCGGTCGAGCAATACTTTCCAGTTGGCCTGGGCTTCGAGTTCGACAGTGAGATCTTCGTCGTCAAAGTAACCGCGCTCGTAGGCAACGGCGAGGGGCACCATATCCGTGAGTTTGATAAAGCCGAATTTCAGCGTGTCTTTTTCCGGCGCACCAACGGCAGCCTGACTGTTGGCGCTTAAGGAAAGGGCGGCCGCAAAGGCACATGCGGCAAATGAAAGCGTGGCAAATGAGAAGCGGCGAAACAAATGCTGTTGCAGACGTTCAGTAAAAGGATATCTTTCCCGCTGTTGGGTGTGCACAGGCGTAGACATAAAAGCTCCTGAAAATAATGAGTTCTCGATACAAATTAAAAGCCATACACAAACAGGCAGTCACTGACGTCGGTGAGTTGGTTGTGAGTCAACACATCTGGGGTTATTCAAAGTCTGTGCCAAGCAGTTTTTTTGCAGTGAAAATGCGCGAATACTTGGGCGCTTTTGCGGCCTTAGCACTTATTTGCACTTTCGTGGATCGCAATTTCAGGGTTTGCGCTATTTTGGATCTATGCTGATGGGGGTGGTTGTGCGCCAGCGGGATGCGTTCAGGAGGCGCGCGCACTTTTTTGGCTCTGGCCAGTGGGCAATGTCCGTCGACTGATGGACGCAGTGATGCACTTATCTGGCGCCAGCTGTTTCGTTGACCAATGCCGGAGGCGGCCATGGTGGGTTGTGTCCCAGGTGTGTGGAGATTCTCAGCTGCCGTTATTATCTTTGCGGCATTGTTTGGCTGCTCGTCAATCGAGTTTGAAACGCCGCCCGCCCCCGATCAGCAACGCCTGGATCAACTGCTATCCGGTGAGCTGATTCTCGGGCGCCATTGGCAAGCGCAGGCATTGCCAGAGCTGGATCTGTTCGAGCTGACATCCGACATGAAGGCCTTCGCCGAAAATGCTGTTGTTGGCTTACCCAATCGCTATCAGCGTGCCAAGGCGCTTCACGAGGCGCTGGTTTTACCTCGTCATTTGGGTGGCCGCGGGCTGACTTACAACATCTTTATTACCAATACTCCCCAGCAAGCGTTCGACACAGGTCAGGTCAACTGCGTTAGCTTCACCTTTTTATATGTCGCCATGGCGCGCCATCTGGGGCTGGATGCGCGAGTCAATGAAGTGGATATTCCCCCCAGTTGGGATTTGCGCGAGCGCGAGGCCTTTTTATTTTTACGTCACGTCAATGCCAAAATTCGTTTGGGGATTGACGACAACCTGGTATTGGATCTGGAGATGGATCGTTACAGCCCGGCCTTTGCGCAGCGACTGATTTCGGAGGATCAGGCGGCGGCGCAGTTTTATAACAATCGCGGTATGGAGTTATCGGCGGCGCGTGAGCCCGAGCATGCATTTTTGTATTTGCGCAAAGCCTTGTTGTTGGATGACCAGCAGAGTTACATCTGGAGCAATATGGCGACGCTCTATCGGCGCCAGCGTTTATACCTTCATGCCGAAGCGGCCTACCTACAGGGTTTGCGTCTGGATCCGAAGGATCTCACCATTATCAGCAACCTCAGCGGCCTTTATGCGGCTATGGGGCGAGAGCAGGAAGCGCAAGCCTATTTTCAGCGCGCCGAAAGGCACCGAGCGGGCAACCCCTATTATCTTTTCAGTCTTGCGCGCGAGGCGCTGGAGTCGGGCCAACCCGAAGAGGCGCTGCGCCTGCTGCAAAAGCCCCTGCGCAAACACAAACGCGAACCGCGTTTTTTTGATTTGGCGGCAGAGGTGTATCGTGCGCTCGGTGATGAAGCCGAGGCGCAGCGCATGAAGGAACGAGCTGAACGCCTGCGGGTAACTTTTTTGCAGTAAGGGTGCTCAGCCTTTATCCGCGGCGACCGGGTGCCGGACAGGTGGAGTCGCGCACGATCAGCTGTGGGTAAAAGCCTTCGCTGTCGACCTTGGTGTTGGGCTGACGAATGCAGTTGATCAGCAATTGGGTGGCGTGCTGGGCAATGGTGCCATTGGGTTGTTGCGCCGTGGTGAGGTTGGGCCAGGCCTGACGCGAAAAGGGGCTATCCTCAAAGCCAACAATGGACAGCTGTTGGGGAACCTCAATCCCCAGGATACGTGCGGCAAACAGCGTACCTGCGGCTATCTCATCGTTACAGGCAAACACCGCGGTGGGGCGAGGTTCAGCATTCAGCAGTTGGCGGCTGCGCTTCACCCCGGATTCAAACGAATACTCTCCTGGCACTACCCACTTTTTTTCCAGCGGAATCTTGTTGTCTTTCAATGCGGCCTTATAGCCTTCGTAGCGCTCACCGCTGGATTTGTGCGCCTCTTCACCGCCCAAAAATGCAATCGCCTTGTGGCCCAGGTCGATCAGGTATTGGGTAATGCGGTAGGCGGCGGTGCGGTCGTCAACAAATACGCAGGGGGATTTATCGTCGGGCGGCTGGGTGCCGGAGAGAATGCGTACAAATTTAATTTTGCGCTTGTTCAGGGCGTTGAGTACCTCAGGGGTTTCGGACATGGGCGGTGTTAGCACCAGGCCGCCCACCCGGCTGCGATCCACCATGCCGAGAATTTCGTCAATCAGGTCGTCGGCCTTGGCATCACAGGGGTGAATCACCAGCTCGTAGCCCTGGCGGCGACACTCGCCCAAAATCCCCTTTTGCATCTCGATCACATAGTTGCTGTTGGGGTTGTCGTAAATAAAGCCAATAGACGAAGCCGTGCCGCGCAACAAGCGCGCCGAGAGGTTGGGCTGATAGTTGAGTTCCTTGACGGCCTTGAGCACCCGCTCTTGCAGCTCCGGGTTGACCGAAGCTTCGCGGTTGATCACTCGCGACACAGTTTTAAAGGAAACTCCGGCGAGTTTGGCAACGTCTTTAATGGTGGCTTTCATGGGCGGCTTTATTACTCTCTGCGCTAGTGTCGGGCCTAGCTTAGAGGCTTGGGCGCTTTGCCGCAATCGAGCGGCGCCACCTGGCCTTGGCGCATTTCTGCAAAGAAGTTTAAAGATACTGGGGTTGGTTTACCCCCCGTGCCACCATCAATTTCCGATTTTCGTTGCACCCAAGGAGGTAATAACAATGAACAGACTCCAGATCTTGTTTTGCTCGGGGCTAGTCGCCCTGACCGCCAGCACCACTAACGCCCAGTCTCAATCCCCGACTCAACCTCCGACTCAACCTCAGGCCCAGGATGCGCCCCGGCTGGAGCAGGCCTGGCTGACCCAGGGACTGCGCACGCCCGAATCCGTGCTCTTTTATCAGCACGAAGACGAGTCCTTTCTGTTTGTGTCCGAAATTGAGGGCGACGCCAGCGCCGTCGATGGCCAGGGCGGCATAGCCAAGTTGTCACTCGATGGGCGCATTCTCGACCAAAACTGGGTGCGCGGCCTGAATGCTCCCAAGGGCATGGCCTGGCAGGGTAACCAGCTGTATGTTGCCGACATCACCGAGCTGGTGGTGATTAATATTGATTCCGCCGAGATTGCCTACCGGGTGCCTGTGCCCGGCGCTGTGTTTTTGAATGATGTGAGCGTCAATGTGCGCGGCGAAATCTTTGTGTCGGACACTCGCACCAACAAGGTACATCGCATTGTGGAGCGCGAGGTTGAAACCTGGCAGGAAGATGCCACCTCGGCCAATGGTGTTTATACGCTGGGCAGTAACCTGGTGTTGGGGGCTGGTGACACCCTCTGGCTGGTAGATGCCGACCAAAAACGCCATCCTCTGGCCGTTGGTTTTGAGGCGCCTATAGACGGTATTGAGATGACCGAGCCGAGTGAGTTTTTAGTGAGTTGTTGGGTGGGGCTGCTGTATTACGTTCACGCCGATGGCCGCCTGACCAAGCTGCTGGATTCCCGCGACCCCCAGGTGAATACCGCCGATATTGGCTATAACCCGCAGGCAAAAGTGGTTTACGTGCCCAACTTCCTTAAAAACTCGGTGACGGCTTACCGTCTGCGTTAAGCGGCCTGGCGCCGGGTGCTGAGCCGTCCCGGTGCGAAAATTGAACTAAGCTGAATCCATAAGCGCCATCCGGCGCCAAGATCGGCGAGTTTGATTTATGGGTTGGTTGACTTCGCACAAGCCCCGCCGGGGTTTGTGTTTCTGCTTGTTTCTGTTGCTCTGCTGCTGGTTGCACCCACTCTGGGCGCAACCGTCCCCCGGTTCGCACCTGGCGTTTCGCCATATCCTCCCGGACCAAATGGCGGCGGTGGGCTATATCACCGCCATCGGCCAGGATGCTGAAGGCTTTATGTGGTTTGGCGGTGCCAGCGGCCTGGCCCGTTACGACGGCTATCAGTTGCACGTCTTCCGTCAGGATGACGGCCAAATAGGCGGCTTGAGTAACAGTTACGTCAACGATCTTTTACTCACTCGGGACGGCAGCCTGTGGGTGGCAACCCGCGACGGACTTAACCGTTATGACGCCGGGCTCAATCGCTTTGAACACTACCGGCAAGCGCCTGACAACCCTCACGGGGCTGCCGCCGACGACATCAACTCCCTGCTCGAAGACAGTTTTGGCAACCTCTGGTTAGGAACCCGCGCTGGCCTCTTTTACTTTAATCGCGCTACCAATAGCTTTAATCATCATGCACTCGGCGGTGCCCAAGACACTGGTGAGTCCTTTGTCTGGCGGGTGGTTGCGGATGAGGACGGCTATTTGTGGGTGGCTCATCAATCACGCGGCGTGAGTCGCTATCACCCCATGCGCCGCCAGCTGCGCCACTACCCCCACATTCCCGGCTCGGACGCAGGCCCCAGCTTTGCCGATGTGCGGGAGCTTTATGTCGACACCAACAACACTCTGTGGCTGGGCACCTACGGCGGTGGATTGAACCGCTTTGATCGGGCGCAGCAGCGGTTTGAGCCGGTTATTCACGACACCACCGAGAAGGGCGCCGTCGTCTGGGCCGTGCGTGAGGATAGCGCGGGCAACCTCTGGGTGGGTGACGGCAGTGCGGTCTATGTGCGCGAGCCTGGTCGGAAAGAGTTTTCACGATTTACCCATAAAGACACAGAGCCCTCCAGCCTGGGCAACTATGTGGTTAACCGCTTGTTTGAGGATCGTGACGGCAATATCTGGATAGGTTTCTTCCCCGCCGGTGTTGACCGGGTGGATCGCCAGGCCTCGGTGTTTCGCAACTATCACTACAGCTCCGCCAACCCCAATACGGTGGCCGATGGCGGTGTGCTCTCGGCCCTGGAGGACCCCAAGGGCAATCTCTGGATCGGCTCCGGCTATGGCCTGAGCTACTTTGATCGCCAAGGGAATCGCTTTACCCGCTACCACCATGACCCGGCGAACCCCCAAAGCCTCAGTGGCAATACGGTGCTGTCGCTGGCACTTTCCAAAACGGCGGTTGATGGCTCGAGCGTCGATGGGCCGTCCCAACTCTGGCTCGGCATCTGGTCCGGTGGGGTTAATCGCCTCGATATTGCCAGTGGCCGCGTCACCCGCTACTCACCCTCTGACGCGCCGGGCGGCCTGCGCGGACGCGAACCTTGGTCGGTCATCGTGGATCGTCAGGGGGAGGTTTGGGTGGCGACGGAGCAGGGCTTGAACCACTATCGCCCAGGCACCGATAGCTTTGAGTTTTTTGCGCCCTCACCCGCGGATCTGGATGGCGATACCGCGCTCTACACCCGTGTGGTCTACGAAGACAAACGCGGCAACCTCTGGTTGGGCGGCAGGCGCGGGCTGTTCTTATTTAATCGCGCAACCGGCCAGTTCACGCGCTACGCCCATGACCCGGCCAACCCCAAAAGTCTCGCGGCCAATTTTGTGTTCACTGTTTACGAAGACAGCCAGGGCCGACTTTGGGTGGGGACTGACGGTGGCGGTTTGAATCTGATGGATAGAGATACAGGTGAGTTCACCGCCTACAGCCTTGAGCAGGGTTTGAGTGATAGTGCTGTTGCGGGCATTGTGGAGGATGATCTCGGCAATCTTTGGCTCGGTACCCAAAATGGCATCACCCGCTTTAATCCTCAGGACGGCAGCACGCGCAACTACGACAAGCGTCACGGCCTTGGCGATATTCTCTACAACCGCAATACACCTTTGAAAACGCGCCATGGCGAAATCTTTTTTGGCAACAGTCGCGGCTTCACCCTGTTTGATCCCGCTAATCTCAAGTCCAACACCACCGTGCCCCAGTTGGTGTTCACCGACTTTCAAATTTTTAATCAGTCGGTGTTGCCGGGTGCTGCCGATTCACCTTTGCGACAATCCATCAACGCCACAGATGCACTGACACTCAGCCACAAGCAATCGGTTTTTTCGCTGGAGTTTGCCGCGCTCAGTTACCAGTTGTCGGAAACCAATCAATACGCCTATCGGCTGGTCGGTTTTGATCAGCAATGGCAGAGGGTGGGCACCAAGCGCACCGCCACCTACACCAATCTGGATCCTGGCCTCTACACCTTTGAAGTAAAGGCCGCTAACAGCGAGGGCTTATGGAATGACGAGCCGCGGCGCCTGCAGATTCGCGTATTGCCACCCTGGTGGAAAACCTGGTGGGCCTACGCCATCTATGCGTGCCTTGTGTTACTGCTGCTGTATTGGTTCAGCCATGTGCAGCGCCTAAAACTTTTTTATGAACAGAAAAAACTGGAACAGGAGCGATTGCTGGTCAAGCGGTTGACGGAGTTGGATCGCTTGAAGGATGAGTTTTTGGCCAATACGTCGCACGAATTGCGCACACCACTCAACGGCATTATCGGTTTGGCCGAATCGCTGATTGATGGCGCCAGTGGTGAGCTGGATCAAAAAACCCGCTACAACCTGGCGATGATTGTGACCAGCGGTAAACGCCTGGCAAGCCTGGTGGATGATTTACTGGATTTCGCCAAGTTAAAAAATAAAGGCTTGACGCTCAGGCGCAAATCACTGGATTTACAGGTGTTGGTTGATGTGGTGGTGGGCATATCCCAACCGCTGGTGGCGAAAAAGCCGGTGCAACTGATTAACCGTGTGTCCGCCGACTTGCCGCCGGTGTTTGCCGATGAAGATCGCTTGATACAGATTTTTCACAACCTGATTGGCAACGCCGCCAAGTTTACCGATCGCGGTTCTATCCAGATCAGTGCCGAGGTGGAGGGAAATCAGCTATGGGTGCATGTGGTCGATACCGGCATTGGTATTCCAGCGGATAAACTCGACACCATTTTTGAGTCTTTTCAGCAGATTGAAGGCTCGATAGAACGGATTACCGGCGGCGCCGGTTTAGGCTTATCCATTACGCGCAAACTGGTGGAGTTGCACGGCGGTGAGATACGCGTTGAGTCGGTGTTTGGCCAGGGTTCGCATTTTAGTTTCAGCTTGCCGGTCAGCCGCGGCTTGCCTGCCGCTACATCCGATACCGATACGGAAACCAACCTGTTGCCGGCATCTGAGCGACCAGTGCTGAGCTATAGCCAGCTCTTGCACGAAGAGGAGCTGACTGATGAAGCGCCGCTCGCGGAGAATGCACAGCAACCCCATATCCTGGTGGTCGATGACGATCCCATAAATCGTCAGGTGCTGGTGAATTACCTCGCCTTGCGCAACTACCGGGTGACAGAAGCGGCCAGCGGTGAAGAGGCCATCCAATTGATTCGACGGCAGGGGGCTGTGGATCTGGTGCTGCTGGATATTATGATGCCGCGCCTCTCTGGCTACCAAACCTGCAAGCGTTTACGCGAGCGCTATCCCGCCCATGAATTACCCATTATTTTTCTCACAGCGCGCAGCCAGATGAGTGATCTGGTGGCGGGTTTTGATGCAGGTGGCAATGACTTCCTGACCAAGCCGGTAGCCAAGGAAGAATTGCTCGCGCGGGTGGCAACTCATTTGCAATTGCACGACATGATGCGCAACCTGGATCACAAGGTGGCTGAGCGCACCGAAGAGCTCAAACTCAAAAATGAAGGCTTGCGTCAGGCGCAGATGGCGTTGGAAAAAGCCTATCAAAAATTGGAGGAAGCGAGCCTTGCCGATCCCTTGACCGGGTTGCACAACCGGCGCTTTCTCAATCGCTTTATCAATGCGGATGTGTCTTTGGTGGAGCGCGAATACCACAACTGGCTCAAGAGCCACCTGGATAGCGTGCAGCTTTCCGGTCAGGGTGCCAGCCTGCCCGAAAACACCGATCTGATCTTTATGTTGCTCGATGTGGACCATTTCAAAATGGTGAATGACCAGCACGGGCACAGCGCGGGTGACCGGGTGTTGGAGCAACTGAGCCGTTTGCTGGAAGCTGAACTGCGTGACTCCGATTACCTGGTGCGCTGGGGAGGAGAGGAGTTTTTGATTGTGGTGCGTTTTGCCAATCGTGATGAGGCCCAGGAAATGGCGGATCGCATTCGCGAGGCGGTAGCCGCGCACGCCTTTGATATCGGGGAGGGCCAGCTGCTGCACAAGACCTGTTCACTGGGCTTCGCCAGTTATCCGTTTTATCCCGGCGCGCCCACAGCGCTCAGTTGGGAGCAGGTTATTGATACCGCCGACCGCGCCCTCTACGCCGCCAAAAAATCCGGCCGCAATCGCGCCGTGGGTCTGGCTGCCGGAACGGCAATCCGCTCGCCGATTAATCCAGCGGTGCGCGAGGATATTGCCCCGCTGATTGATAGCGGCGAATTGAAAGCCACTGCCACCCGGCGGGAGCAGCCACTAAGCTGGTGATCACTTTTGGTATTTTTCCTTCCACTCCGCGTAGGTCATACCGTAAATGCGCTCGCGCACGGATTCATAGTCCAGCTCCAGGCCGCGTTCACTGGCCGCCGCCGCATACCATTTGCTCAGGCAGTTGCGACAAAAACCGGCCAGGTTCATCAGGTCGATATTTTGCACGTCCTTGCGTTCATTCAGGTGGGCCAGCAGGCGACGAAAGGCGGCTGCTTCAAGTTGTTCCTGGGTGCGTGGGTCCAAGTTTTCGGGTGTCATGGTGGCTCCTCGATAAAAACGCCGATTCTACCTGTCTTTTTTGTCTTTTTTGTCTTTGCGTCTCGCCTCTGTGTCTTGCATTTGCCCCTGCTGACGCCATATCTCGCCTGACTTAATCGGAGAACTTTTTATGTCCAGCGTGCAAATTAATTGTCCCCATTGTCAGGCCAACAATCGTGTACCCGCCGAGCGTATGCATGATCAGCCCAGCTGCGGGCGCTGCAAGGGGAAGCTGTTTACCGGCCAGCCTCTGGAGTTGAATGCCACCAACCTGCAAGCCAGCCTTTCCGGGAATCAAATTCCGGTGTTGGTGGATTGCTGGGCTCCCTGGTGTGGCCCCTGCCAGGGCTTTGCACCGGTGTTTGCCGAGGCGGCGGCACGCCTCGAGCCGGGGCTGCGCTTTGCCAAATTAAATACTGAGGCCCATCCGGCGATTGCACAACAATGGCAAATCCGCAGTATCCCCACGCTGATTCTGTTTCGCGATGGGCGGGAGCAAGCCCGGGTTGCGGGAGCGCTGCCCATGCCCCAGCTGTTGCAGTGGTTGCATCAGCAACTGGGCTAGTCATTGCCAGTTGCCTCTTGTGGGCTGGATAATGGGCGCGCGAGTCAACATATCCATCAGACCGGGAGAGGCTAATAACGATGACGGACAAACAGTTTGATATTTATTTGTTGGGTGATGTTCAGCCCGGACTGGTGCGCAGCCAGGTAATCGCGAATCTGGCGGACGTTTTTAAACGCGAACCCGCCGCGGTGGAGGCGATGCTTGCCAAGCCCCGCAGCCTGATCAAGCGCGGTGTGGATGAGGTGCGTGCGCGCAAGTATCAACAAGTGATCAACGACGCTGGCGGTCTGTGTGAACTGGTGGCCGTGAGCCAGGAATTGACACTGGTTGATGAACCCGAACTCGAAGCGGTTGCTCCTCCACAAGCGGAACCCCAGCCTCAACCTGCCTCGCCCTATGCGACGCCGTCTGCTTCAGCATCCACCGCCAAACGCGGCTTCTTTTGTAACCACTGTGGCAACCCGCTGACGGCGGGTGCTATTCGCTGCCCCAAATGCGGTGTGCCTCAGCAGCAGTTCGTCAGTAAAGACAAGGTGCTGGCGGGTGTGCTGGCGTTTTTCGTGGGAGGTTTGGGCATTCACCGTTTTTATCTCGGGCAGTGGTGGGGCATTTTTTACCTGCTGTTTTGGGGCACATTGATTCCCAGCATCATTTCCGTGATTGAGGCCATAGTCTTCTGGGCGACATCCCGCGAGTCCTGGGATCGCAAATATGGTCAGGTGCCGAGAAGCAATACCGTGCTGGTGGTCATACTGGCTCTGGTGGGCTTTGTGTTCTTTGCCGGCATTCTCGCGGCCATCGCCCTGCCTGCCTATCAGGATTACACCCGCCGTGCGCAAATCGCCCAAGGCATGACCAGTGTCAGCCAGGCGCGTCAGCAGGTGGAGGCCTTTGTGCTGCGCGAGGGCCGCTATCCGCGCCCCAGTGGCGAATTGGTGCTGCCCAAACCCGAAACCGGTGGCTCCCTGACCCGCCTTGAGTTGTTATCGGAAGGGCGTTTGGAAGCGACCTACCTGATGGGCGGTGCAGAATCCACCATCTTGTGGGAGCCAAGTCGCGAGGGTGAGCGCATTCAATGGAGTTGTACCGGTGGGAGCCTGGAGAATCGCTACCGCCCGGTAAACTGCCGCGACGAATCCAAGTCCAGTCGGAGCGGTCAAAAACGGCTTTACGGTACTGATCGTAGCTTCTCGCTGGAGGTGCCCAGCTCCTGGCAGGAAAACAACACCTTGAGTGAAGATGCCAGCCTGGGTGCGGCCAATTTGCGCCAGGAGGGTTATGTGCTGGTGATTGTTGACCCCTTTGCTGATTTCGAAGAGGTTATTGAGCTGGAAGAATATGTGGAGCTGATCTTCGAAAACATGAGCGGCAACATCGATAACCCGCGCTATGGCAGCGAATTGACGCCCGTGGTGATTGATGGCTGGCCCGGCTACCAGCGAGTTCTGCAGGGCAGCGTCGACAATATCAAAGTGACCTATCTGATTACCCTGCTGGAGCGAGAAGAAAATTTTTATCAGGTGATCAGCTGGACTCTGAGTTCCCGCTTCGATGGAAAATACGAAGAATTTCAACAAATTGCGCGCAGCTTTCGCGAGCAGAACTAAAACAACATAATCATAAAAATGAAACTCGGGGAGCGCATTGCTCCCCGTGTGCTAGATTAAAACAACAAAACAAAAAACTATCGTGAGAGAGAAACATGCAAACCATCAACCCCCGGTCAACAGGGTGGCTGCTGGTATTGCTGGGGTATTTGGTGTTTGCACCCCAGTTAGCCTCGGCCAACCAATATCAAATTGTTTACAACAAGCCCGCAAATCTGGGCAGTGGTTATATGCAGGGCCTGATGAAGCTGGCGCTGGACTACAGCGGTAAACCCTACACCTATACCACCACGGACGAAACCTACTCGCGCCCACGCCAAATGGAAACCGTGCGTGCGGGCAGTCTCTCGCTCATGTGGGGCGGTACCTCGGAGCAAATGGAGCAGGATTTTATTCCGGTGCGTATCGATGCCTATCGCGGCCTGATGAGTCATCGCATATTTATTATTCGGCAGGGAGATCAAGCGAAGTTTGACAATATTCGCACCCTGGAGGATTTAAAAAAAATCAGCTTTGGTCAGGGGCGCAGTTGGCAAGACGCCAGCATTTTGGAGCAGGCCGGTTTGACTGTGATAAAAACCACCAAGAAAAACAGTTTGTTTTATATGGTGGATGGTGGGCGGTTTGATGCCTTTCCCCGTGGGGCCAACGAAGCCTGGAATGAAATTGCCGCATTTAATAACCTGGCGCTGACGGTGGAGAAAAATCTGGTATTGGTTTACCCCTTGCCTACCTATTTTTTTGTGCACAAGGGCTATCCGGAATTGGCGAAAGATATAGAGGCGGGCTTGGAAGCTGCCATTGCCGATGGCAGTTTTGATCGGTATTTTTATAGCAGCAAGGAGGTGCGCGATGTGATACAGATTGCCGACCTGCCCAACAGGCGTGCCATTTATATCAATAACCCCTATTTACCCAAAGCGACGCCTTTGCACCGCAAGGAACTTTGGTTGAGCATCGAGGACTTAAAACGTGGCGCCCAGATGCAGGCCGACAATGAGTAAGTATTCTTGCTATGAAGTTTGTTGCCTTTCTTCCGTTAATCCTCTGCGCCCTGGCTAACGCAGAGGTTATCCCTTCAACGCCGCCAAACCCTGTGGTGGATGATTCGGCCAGGGCGGACGCACCTCTGGTGGTGACATTGCCTCGCCGTTTCAATCTCAGCAATATTGATCACGAAGACTACTACTTTACCCAGCTGGTTTTACTGGCGCTGGAAAAAACCCAAAGCACCCACGGGCCTTTTGAAATCGCTGAACACAGCGAATGGTTGAGTGACAACCGGCTCAAGGCATCAATCAAGCGAGGCTTGGTGAGTGTTGCCTGGTTTAATTCCAGTGAAGCCTTGGAGAAGGAGTTGGTGCCGGTCAGGTTTTCGCTCTTGCGTGATTTGGCCAGTTACCGTCTGTTATTGATTCGTACTGGCGATCAACAGAGGTTCAGCCAAGTAAATAGCCTGGAGGACCTTCGCCAGTTTACCGGTGGCATGGGCTCGCAATGGGCCGATGCCGATATCATGCGCGCCAATGAATTGCCGTTGGTGTCATCCATAGGATTCACTCGCCTGTTTCGCATGTTGGCGGCGGGGCGCTTTGATTATTTTTCTCGTGGCGTTTACCAAATTAATCGCGAAGCGCAAATCTACCGGGATTTGGGTATTACCATTGAACAAGAGCTGATGCTCTACTATCCCTCGGCCTACTACTTTTTTGTTGCGCCTGAGAACACTGCTCTGGCAGATCGTTTGCTTGAGGGTTTGCAAAAAGCCGAAGCCGATGGCAGCTTTCAAGCACTGTTCCTGTCAATTCCGCGTCATCAGTGGGCGCTGGCGGAGCTGGAGAAAAACCAGCGGCGGGTTATAACACTGGAGGCCCGGCCTCTGACACATGCTCCGTCCGCCTCCACTACGATGGAGAAGGTCGATTCACTCTGATCCTCCGGCGTCACTTTTTTTACCTGGATTTCACTTGGATCTGTTAGCTTGCGCGCTGGATAGATGTGAAGGCGTTTTTTAAACGGGTATTTCTCTTGAAGGAACTACTTTGAAAATACTGCTCGTCGAGGATAACAGCACTATCGCCCGCCAGATTGGCGAGTTTCTGGAAGGGCATCGATGGCAAGTGGATTTTGCCTATGATGCCCGGCTTGGCATTCAGCTGGCGTTGGACAATATGTATGATCTGGTGCTCCTGGATCTCAATCTTCCCGATCTGGACGGCTTGGCGGTGTGTGAAGCCATAAAATCCGGTGCAGCGGTAACACCACCTATATTAATGCTCACAGCTAGAGACAGTTTTGAAGACAAAGCCAAGGGTTTTGGCTGCGGCGCTGATGACTATGTAACAAAGCCCTTTGATTTGCGCGAGTTGGCTTTGCGCTGCCAAGCTCTGGCGCGCCGACAACACTTGCACCATCCCAAACTGATCCAATTGGGTGATTTGCAATTGGATGTAAAAGCGAGAGCTGCCAGTCGCCAGGGCGTGCCCCTGGAGCTGACCAATATCGGCTTTCGTATTCTGGAAATGTTGGTGAAGTCCTATCCCTCTCCCGCTTCCCGCCGTTATCTTACTCATCAGTTGTGGGGCGATGATCTCCCCGAGAGCGACGCGCTTAAATCCCATGTCTATGCCTTGCGCCGGGCATTGGATAAACCCTTTGACTATCCCATGCTTAAAACGGTGATGAACCTTGGGTACAAATTGGAGCTTCCCCATGAGGTTGATCAGCAGCATTAAGCATCAGGTACTTGTGTTATTGGTGAGCCTGACGCTGGGTTTAACGCTGGTATTCTTTGCGCTGGCGGTGACCACGGCGTTTATTGTGGAAGACATGTTATTGAACAATTGGTTGAGCGAACAGGCTCGGTTGATAGAAAGGCATCACCTGGACACCAAAACTCTTTCTGGCAATTACGACAATTCCGCTAAGGTTTACCTGGATAGAGATGCTTTACCTGACTGGGCAAAGGACAAAATAGCGGCTGACACGATTTCGGGGGAAATATTTGTTCCAGGTAAAGAGCACTTTCACTACCATCAGCTGAATCTGGCTGACGGAGGCAGGGGATATATATTGGCTGAGGTGTCCGGGCTTTTGGTTGTTACCAAGCAGCCGGGAATTTTTTTGATATTTTTGGTTGCTTTTACCGTTTCTGTTGTTTTGGCGGTATGGCTGGCCGTGTGGTTTTCCCGGCGACTGGTCGATCCCGTGCTGAGCTTAACCAGGGCAATTGCGGCAAGAGAGGCCGCTGATACAAAAATCGCGTTTCCTCCTTTGCCCCATGAGCTGGGTTATCTCTCGCAAACACTGCAAACCAGCTTTGATCGGTTGCAGGATTCGCTGGACAGGGAGCGACACTTTTCAACGAATGTGAGTCATGAGTTAAGAACGCCACTCACGGTAATAAAAAATACCAGCTCGTTGATAGCGCAACGAGGTTACAAGCCCGAAGATCTTGCCGCTCTTTGGGAGTCCTGTGTGAGCATGGAAAACACTATTGATGTTTTACTGGCGCTGGCTCGCTCGGAGTCGCTCTATCTGCAAAAGTGCAATATCCAAGTGCACTTGGAGCAGGCTCTTTTGCGCAGTCGCCTGGTAGATATCCCAGAAGTGGAGGTTGACATAGAGGTTGCGGACGAACTTGATGCATGGGCAAATCCCGCGCTTCTTGAGCTTCTATTTATGAATTTACTGCACAATTTTGTCGAGCATGCCAGCGAGCAGTGGTTGAAAATAGAATTCATCAATGACCATCTTATCTTTTCCAACAAATCCCATAGGCGCGGTGGAGATTTTCAGCGGGCTGGCGTTAAAGGTGAAGATAGTCGGGGTGTGGGCCAAGGGCTCTATCTGGTTCACCGCATTGCCGAACGATTTGGATGGGCGCTATCTGTAGAAAATGTCGATGAGCATTTTCGTGTTTTCCTGGCCCTGAAATAATTCACCTGAATTTCTCCTCGGGTTCACTAGAGTTAGCCTTCTATTTAAACAGGAGGTGATTATGTGGAAAAAAATACTTGTTGGCTGTGGGTTGATTGTTGCCCTGCTTTCTGGCGTGGTGGCTTCAGGGGTTGTTTGGTCAAGTAAATTCAACTTAAGCGAGGCTGAGTTAAGCCATTTGCGGGCAACAACGGCGAGCCAAATTGACTACCTGCAATCCATACCCGATAAAAGTCGCGGGAAAATACTGGCGGTCGTAACCAGTGTGGAAAAGCTGGGAGACACAGGCAAGATTACCGGCTATGAACTCACGGAATTGTCGCGTGCCTACTGGGTATTTCTGGTGAATGGCTTTGATGTAGATGTTGCTAGCCCCCAGGGAGGCGAGCCCTATGCGCTGCTTGATGCCGAGGATATGGGCCCCTTTGATTATGCGTTTTTGAATGATGCGCATGCGCAACAGAAAATAAAAAATACGCTAAAGCTGGACAAGGTGACAGCAGCTGATTATGAGGCAATCTATTTTGTCGGCGGCAAGGGTGCCATGTTTGATTTTCCGGATAATCCAGAAGTTCATCGTCTGGTAAAGGAGTTTGAGCAGCAAGATAAGGTAATTGCAGCTGTGTGCCACGGCCCGGCCGCTTTGGTGAATGCCAAAAGCGCCGATGGCAAATGGCTGGTTGCCAATAAAAAAGTCTCTGCGTTTACCAACACAGAGGAACTGCTCTTGATTCCCAATGCGGAAACAATCTTTCCCTTTTTGTTACAAACTCGCCTGGAGCAGCGCGGCGCCCACTTTATTGCAGGGCCAGACTACCTGAATCGGATCAGTGTCGATGGCAAGTTGGTAACCGGTCAAAATCCCTGGTCGGTATGGTCCCTGGCGGAAGCGGTTATCCAACAGCTGGGTTATGAGCCCTCGCCCAGAGAGCTAACACCGGAAGAGCGCAGTGTTAAGCTTTTGACCATCTTTCAGGATAAGGGGCTGGATCACGCAGAAAATATCGCCAAACATAGCGGTGACGAATACAACGGTTGGCTGGTGTTAATGCATGCAATGGTGGCTTTTATGAAAGCCGAACCCCTAAACGGCGTGGCCCTGATGATGCTGGCTGATGAGGTCAGGCCGCGAACGTAAATCTGCGATTTTTTATTGCGTGATGGACATGGCTCGCGCCGCGCGCGAGCCCGACTCTCGACCAAGTTGCGCACAGACACGATT
>CBFGWO010000010.1:0-48983 GCA_965652595.1 uncultured Cellvibrio sp.
CTAGTAAAGAAATGCTAAAAACGCACCGGGATTTGATGCTGGCTACAGTCGTTCAGCAAATCCTTCTATTTTTAGCCGCGCTGGTTGGTGGATTGAATGCAAGTTTGGTTTGGCGACAAAATTCCACGCAATAAATGTCCGTATTATGAATTCTAAAAAAATTGCTTTGATTACTGGATCCAGTCGCGGCATCGGTGCGGCCACCGCCAGACTTTTTGCGCGGGAAGGTTATGCGGTTGCCATAAACTATCTTGCCAATGATGCAGCGGCATTTGCGCTGGCAGATGAAATTCGCGATCAGGGTGGTAGTTGCGAATTATTTAAAGCAGATGTATCAATTGAGCGCGAGATATTCTCTTTGTTTGATGCGGTTGATCATAAACTCGGCACGCTATCGGTGTTGGTGAACAACGCCGCCATTTTGCAAACACAATGCCGTTTGGAAGATCTTACCGAGGCGCGTATCAGCGAGATTATGCGTATAAATGTGGTAGGCCCGTTTTTGTGTTGCCGCGAAGCGGTCAAACGCATGTCCACCAATCAGGGTGGACAGGGCGGCGCCATTGTGAATGTATCTTCCCTCGCCGCAAAAACAGGTTCGCCTAACGAGTATGTGGATTACGCCGCATCCAAAGGCGCGCTGGATAGCCTTACTAAAGGTTTGGCCATGGAGGTGGCGGCAGAAGGCATTCGCGTGAACGGCGTGCGCCCCGGTTTGATTTACACGGATATGCACGCTTGCGGCGGTGAACCTGGCCGTGTGGATAGGCTTAAGAGCAAGATACCCATGCAGCGCGGCGGCAAGCCGGAAGAAGTGGCAGAGGCTATTTATTGGCTCGCCTCGGAAAATGCGTCTTTTGCAACGGGAAGTTTTTTGGATTTGGCGGGTGGGTTGTAGATGATGTTATTAAAACGCAGGGAATTGTGGTGTACCGTGGTTTGTTTACTGATCGCGATACTACAAATAGCCGTATTTTATCCCGGCTACATCAGCCACGATGTGGTGCATCAGCTTGATCAGGCAAGGCTCGGACCTATCAACGACGTATCCCCTCCTGCTGCGGCCTTGCTATTGCGTTTTGGACAGCGTTTTGCCGAAGGAACAGGTTTTGTTTTTGTGTTAAACACTTTCCTGTTTTGGGGTTCGATGGTGCTGTTGCTACGACGGGCGCGCGTGGGCTGGTTGTGGTTCTTGGCGCTGGTGGTATCCAGTGTGCCTTTATGGCTATTGTTGCCTCATGTATGGACAGATATTCATTTGCTTTCGGTGTTGGCCACCTACGTGGCGTTAGTGAGTTTGGTTTTTCGCGTCCGGCACAAAGGCATTCAAAATTTGCTTTGGTTGATGGCGTTCCTTTGTTTGGCTTGGTCTACCTGGGTTAGGCATAATGCAATTCTCGCGGTGATTCCCCTGCTGTGGTTATTGGTACCACGCCTGGCGTCTGTAGAAAGTTCCGCGGGGATGTTACGGCTTAAAAGAATTGGGCTCTTCGGGCTTCTGATGCTGATATTGTTGGTGCTGCGCTCAGCCAGCGGTTTGGTGGTCGAGCAGCGCGCTTCCACCTGGGCGATTATTCCGTTGTGGGATCTGCAAGTGATTTCTATAGCAACCAACCAACAGCTTTTACCTGAAGGCTTTGTTGGGGAAGGTATGACAGTGGAGCAATTACAAAAAGCGTTTAGTCCGAACACCAATGTACCTTTGTTTACCTACACAACCAGCGGTGTGCGTAATCCGACTCTGGAGCGTTTTGATCAAGAAAATACCGCGAAAATTTTCAATGCTTGGGCAGATGCCGTTGCCAAAAATCCGGGGGTATGGGCGCAGCATCGCATCGGCCTGATGTTGCGTATGCTAGGTAGTTACCGCACTGATGATTTAGTGCATATGGTGGACTCACCCAGGTTTCTACCGGATGCCAACCGAACTGCTTTGCAAACACGGCTGCACCAACAATGGCGCGGCCTTGTGGATTGGCTCAAACAGCAAGGCTTCGCTAGTCCTTGGCTGTCAATTGTGTTGTTGGCATTTTTTCTGGTATGGCGATATCTGAAACAAGAAGCTTACGATGAGGTCATAGTGTGCCTGGTGTTGTCTGCCATGGCTTATGGAGGTGGATTGTTGTTGTTGGCACCTTCGGCGGAATTGCGGTATCTGGCGTGGCCAATATGGGCCGTGCTAATCGCCGTTATGTTTGGCGCTAGTGTGCGTAAAAACACTTTAGTATCAGCAGCTAAATCAAGTGGAGCAGGAACATGATTACACGCGGTTTGATTGATCAATTGCTTAAATCCGGTGGCGATTTGCTGGGTAATAAATCCGGCGCTGCTTCTCCGGCTGGGGGTGAGTCACCGGCTGGTAATTCGGCATCGCCTTTGTCGAGTTTGTTGGCGGGTGCCGGTGGCGGGGCTTTGGCGGCAGGCGCTATTGGTTTGCTGTTGGGTAGTAAGAAGGCGCGCAAACTGGGTGGGAAAGCGCTCACCTACGGTGGCTTGGCGGCTTTGGGTGTTGTGGCCTACAAAGCCTATAGCAACTATCAACAACAAAATAAAGCCAGCGTTTCACAAGCAGAGCCGCAAACTGTTGATCGCATAGCACCGGCGCAGGTAGAGCAGCATTCCAAAGCTATTTTGCAGGCGTTGATTGGTGCGGCCAAAGCCGATGGCCATATTGATGATCGCGAGCGTCAGTTAATCGACGAGGAAGTGGCCAAGTTCAACAATGACCCCGAATTAATTCAGTGGCTGGATCAGCAGTTGCGCAAACCGCTGGACCCGGCAGAAATAGCGCGCGCCGCGACCACGCCCGAAATCGCCGCTGAAATGTACCTGGCCAGCAAGTTGGTCATCGACGAAGAAAGTTTTATGGAGCGCGCCTATTTGCAGGAATTGGCACAGCAGCTCAAGCTGGATTCTGCACTTAGGTCAGAATTGGATAAACAGATTTTGCTGGCACAGGCTTAAGGCCGCTGGCTAGCGCTGTAGAATGTTGACGCCCATCAGCTGGATGTGTCCGGTCATGTTGCGTCCTTTGGCATGGAATCCAATCTGCAGGTATTCACCCGCCGCTATATCCACATAATGGTGCGTAATTTCACAATAGTAAGTATCGCCTTCCGTGGTGAGTTGATCAGCCGTTATCAGGCAATTCCAGTGGCCACTCCAATCATCGATAGTGCGCTGTACAAATGGCTGGATGCTGATGATTGAATGAGCCACGTCTTCATTAATCTTTAGGGTCATCGCAATTGCCCTGTTCTGCAATGACAAGGGGCCAGCGATATCGTAGGCCACAGAGGTGATATGCCCTTTAAGCGGAATGCGTAGACCTTGATCCGCCTCCAGTGGGCCCTTGTGCGACAGGCGCCAGTGGCGATCCAGCGGCAAGCTGGCTGGTAGTTCAATATGTGCGGCAAGAATTTCCAGTCGACCGCTGACTTCGGCGCCTAGCGTTTGAATACCTATACGACTGTAATCGCCCTCGCCTAACAAAAAAAATACACCAGGCTCCTGAATCTCGCAGGTAATGTCCTGCTCTCCCACCTTGAGTTGACCGGCAAAATTGCAATCCCATTCGCCTGGCCAGCTTCCAACAAAACTCTGCGCAAATAGGATGAATTTTTCAAACTGGCTTGCGGCAACCTGCTGATCTACCTTGATGCGCAATACCAATTTTGCGCCTTGCAGATTTAACGGGCCTTGAATTAACGTGGTGTAAATATGTTTGCCGGGTTGTAAATCAAATATCGCTGGCCGAAAAGGCGTTTCATCAAGCAGTTCGTCATTCACTAACCAGCGGCTATCTACCGGCAGTGCAAGTGTTCGGGCGGGGATCAGGGTTGTTTCAATGGGTAGCTTGGGGAGAAATTCACTGTCCGCTGCCGGGTTGGCATCAGCACGCGGTGGTTGGTGTGTGAGATACACGGCGCTCCCGATAACCAGGAGTAGCAGACACACAAGCAGCGCCGCCAGGCCATAGCGCAGCGGTCTTTGTGGTGTGCTGCCAGGTGCTGTGATGCCACGCGTTGTGCTGAAAAGCGCTTCGTGTTGACTGTCGTCGCTCAGGGGCGTAACGGGTACGGCCAGACGAAATCCCTTACCGCGCAGGGTGCGAATGTAAGTTGTCTCTTGTTCACCATTGGCGAGCAGGCTGCGTAGATCAGCGATCAAGCGCGATAGCGCCCAGTCGCTCACCGCCTCATCTGGCCAGAGGTGCTTTATCAGGGATTCCTTGGACAGGTGATCGGGATACTGCTCGGCCAGCAGTTTTAGCACCAGGATCAGGCGGTCGCTCTCGCTGATGAGCGCACCTGACTGCGCATCCGTGAGCTTGCGCAGGGTGGTATCCAGAATGTAGGGGCCAAGTTGATAACGCATTGGGGGCACTTTTTTATCGATGTGTGTTTATCAATTCTTTCGAATGTCATTGGCTGGCTGGGATTATGGAGTGAGGTTGTTCCAAAAATCCAGCGCCTATTTTTTGCGGACTGAGGAGCGGTTGAATCCGAGGCTTGCGCGAGGAATTGCGGAATACCCATAAAACACACCGTAATTGTGATCTGTTTCGCACGAAAGTCAGCTTTCCTCAAGTTTCCTCAGGTTTTTACTCCTACCTTTGCGCTCTCTAACACATAAAACCCCACGTATCGTCTTCTGCCTGTTCGCCCGCAGGCGGGAGCGATACCTTCCGTGGTACTGCTATGAAATCTTTAAATCTTCTATTTGTGTGTCTGATCCTGGTCTCTTGTGGTGGTGGTGAGGCAGATGGCCCTGATCAAACGGGTCGCTCTTCGACGCAGAGCCTGTCATCGGCTAATCCGTCCGGCCCAAGTAGCAGCCAGTCATCAAATTCTGCTGTGGTGCCTTCCTCCAGCCCGGCGAGCGCCAGCTCTGGGTCTAGCCTCTCTATAAGTTCGTCAACCAGCTCATCATTAAGTTCGTTTCCCAATTCAGTAAGCAGCGCCAGTGCGAGCAGTGTGCGACAAAGTGTTTCATCGGTGTCTTCCAGTCAGGTCATAGATGTGTCCAGCTCTAGCTCCTCAAGCTCGAAGGTGTCTACATCGTCATTGTCGTCTGTCGCTTCTTCGATGAGTGAGTCCAGTTCCAGTTTTGCATCCAGCCAGGCCAGCAGTCGATCGTCGGTGGACGCGGTGCCGGAAATAACCTCCATTGGTGCGTCCTGCCAAAATGTGTTTGATGGCGATTATCTCGGTTCCTTGCCCGTACCACGCGATATTGTGGTGGTAGGTGATGACAACAGCGCGCGCCTTCGCTGGGGTAATTCATTGCAGCGGGAGTCGGCGGCGGTTGAGGGTTACCGGGTATGCTTTGGTAAATCACAAAACAATTTGCAGTATGGCGCGCTCTTTACCCAGCGAATCGGCACTTTGTTTAATCTTAAGAATAACGAAACTCTGGTGGGAGTTATTCAATCGGTCAATAAATATGGCGAAGTATCGGCACCGAGCAATGTGTTTGAGATTCGCGCAAATCCGACACGCGTTAATCAACTCGCCGCCAGCATGACGGGATTTTTTGATGACTTTAATAAACCAGCTGGGGCGCTTGACGAAAAAAAATGGAATGTAGCCTTTTCGGCCTGTGTAGATCCAGCGGCTAGCTACACCTATATCGGCAAGAGCTACCATGCGGTAAGTGTGCTGGGTAACGCCAGCTATCTGCCGGGTGCTGAACACGGCTGTGATCGCGGGCAAAATATTGCGCGGCCAAGGGCTGTATTTGATTTCACCCAGCGCACCGGAAAAATTGTATTTGATTTTGACGGCTCCCAGGGCAATCGCAGTACCTGGTATGTGGATGTGTTTCCCTATGAATCCGATGTCGACATTATTGATATCACCGGTCACGTCACCTTTGACCCAGGACACGGTCATCCAGGGCGTTTTTTGCGCTTTTCACAAGCCGACAACGTGTTGATGATTCACCAGCTGGCAACCGACGGCAATCCGATTGCCGTGGCCAAGTACGATTTTCAATGGGATTTTCCCGATGAAGTTTTTTTGCCGGGCCAGGTTATGCGTCATATGGTGCTTGAAGTCTCCAAATCTCGTGCTGCTATCTATATTGATGGAAAGCTCATTCTGGAAAATAAAAATATCAATCTCGACTTTGAAAAAGCGACGGTTCATTGGTCGCAGTTCGGTTATAACCCAACCAAAGTGGGCTACCCCTGGCATGCATTCCGCTGGGACAATTTTGGATTTGACGGCCCCTCTCGCCCGCTGGTAGTCAACAATTACAAGACCAGCTTTAATCGCACGGATATTCTGGCCGCAGAAACCGGTAAGGTGTGGCGAGTGAATATTCCCGATAGCCTGGAGTCCGCTATATCGGCGCGTTATTTTTATACCATTCAAATGCGCACCCAATGGTATCAATGGCAGGCGTCCGACAAATTCATTATCAATGGCCAAACCTTTGCACTGCCTGAGCCGACCAGCACCGCTGGTACCTGGCAGGATGGGATTCTTGGGCAAATTTATCCGCCCTATTCTGGCAGCATAGAAATACCGCTGGATCTGCTTAATCAAGGCATTAACGAATTTCGGTTTGATACCTACAACACCACAGTGCTCAATCAGCACGTTGAAATTCGCTTTGCCAACGAGCAATCGCGCGCGAGCTATACACCACCCACCCAGATTATTACCGCTTCGCCGGTACCGGCATTGACCAAGCTGGGACCCTCAGTGCAGCTGGTTTCACTTAACAGGCAGGCGGCTCCGATTCAGGCCAATGAACCTCCGCGTAATGGTTATGAACTGGAATTAACCCAAACGCTGAGCGGCACAGTAGAGTTTGGTGTTTACGCGGACAACATTCGGCCGCTGGCGATGGGTGGGCCAAATCTCGGCGTGGCCTATATCGATATGCTGGTGGATGGCGAAGTGGTTGGACGAGTGAATACCTCAACGTCTTCACCGGCGCCTGCGACAGCAGATGGCGCTGCCACCTGGCCCTACACTTGTTGTGGTGTTCCCATCACCTTGGATACCACCAGCTTGTCGAACGGCGATCATGAACTGATCTTTGTGGCTTACGATTCCGAGGGCAATAAGGGCCGACCGGGATACTGGATGCCGGGTTCCGACGGCAGCTCCGACAATGAAACCGGTGCGATTCGCTTTAGGGTTGAGAACTAGCTGATGGACAGGTGGCTGTTCTTAATCGCACTGGTATGGCTAACCAGCAGTTGTGGTGGTGGCGGTGAAGGAAAAGCCGCTAACACCAGCAGCCTACACTCTGTTAGTAGCAGTAGCAGTAGCAGTAGCAGTAGCCTTGCGGCTACCGGGATTGAATGGACCCAGGCTGAATGGGAAATTCTGGCATCGCTCGCGCCAGCCCAGTTTCCATCGCCACCACCGGATCCGAGCAATCACTATGCGGACAACCCGGATGCCGTGCTGTTGGGTGAGACCTTTTTCAATGATCCCGGCTTCTCCGGGCCTTTGCTGGATATTGATAACGATGGCGGCCCCAATAGCTTGGGCCGCAAAGGCGATACCGGCAAGGTTGCCTGCGCCGGTTGCCATATTGAGGCGTCCGGATTTTCAGACACCCGCAGTACCTTTCAGCAAATTTCCCTCGGCGCCGGATGGACTAGCCGCCGAACTCCTTCGCTGTTAAACGTGGGTTACTTGCCACTGATTAGTTGGGGTGGTCGTCACTCAACGCTCTACTCGCAAGTGTTTGCGCCTATTGAAAACCCGCTGGAAATGAATAGCTCCCGCTTATATGTTGCTACCTATATCGCAGACTATTACAGCGAGCTTTACAGTCAGGTGTTTGGCGAAGACAGTTTGCTGCCGCTGTACGACAAAGAAAAATTTGTGCGCTTGTCGCCGGAAAAAGCAGGGTGTCAATTAGTTGTGGATATTAGTCATCCGCGACAACTGCCACCTGCTGACATCTACGAGTGTCACGGCATGCCTGGCGATGGCGCCGAGTTTGATGCCTTAAATCAGATTGAGCAGGAGGTCGTGAATCGTGTTGTTGTGAACTTTGGAAAAGCCATTGCTGCTTATGAACGAACATTGCAGTGTGGGCCTGGCCGGTTCGATGCCTTTGTCAATGGCGATTCCCAGGCATTAACCGAACAAGAGCAATGGGGCGCACAGCTATTTATTGGCAAAGCCCAGTGTGTGAGCTGCCATTCCGGGCCATTGCTGACCGACAAGGATTTTCACAATATTGGCGTTGTGCAGGGCGTTACTCGCGAAGGTATTGTCAACAATAATGATGTTGGTGCGGCACTGGATTTGCCTTTGGCAAAAACCGATCCCCTGGGATTGTTTGGGCCCTTTAGTGACGGTGTAGATGATCGATTTGATCGCATCAATGAACAGGGATTGGAGGGTGCGTTCAAAACGCCGTCGCTCAGGTGCGTGGCACAACGCCCAAGCTTTATGCACACCGGACTTATGGGCACTCTGGATGAAGTTGTCGATTTTTTTAATCGCGGTGGTGATGCCCTGGGCTATCCCGGCGAAAACCTGCTAACGCCGCTGCACCTTTCGCGCGAAGAGCAGCGCGCACTGATTGCCTTTCTCAGAGCTTTAACGCCGTCCTCAGGGCTTTGAGGTCGTCTCGCCCACATTGATGTCTTGCTACCCGCTTTGACGCCTTTCCGAGCCCTTGGTACCTTGCGGTTGACACCTGAAAGCGCCCACGATAAAAAGCAAAGGCTATCGTGCAGCTGCAATAGGATCCAGCGAATAACACTGATACCGGGGAGAAAATTTTGCGTGAAAATAGCTTATCAACCGGCCGAAAACCTCTGCTGCTCAAGCCAGGTGAGGGACGCCGCTATGAGATGGGGCCCATAAGCGCGATTTTTAAAGCCGATGAAACGGAAACCGCATCAGCCTATTCCATTTCAGAATGGTGGCTTGAGCCCCATACTCAGGGGCCGGGTGCTCACCACCATGATGAAGACGATATCTTCTTTGTTATAGAAGGCACTATGAGTTTTCTGATTGGTGACACCTGGACTGACGCGCCGCGCGGCAGCTTTATTCTGGCGCCCGCCGGTACGACCCACGATTTCCAGAATCGCAGCGATGCGCGTGCTGGTGTGTTCAACATCTCGGTACCGGGCGGATTTGAATTCAATATGCCGATGATTGTGGATTGGTTTGCGCGGAATCCGCCGGGTAAGGCGTAATGATCAATCTGCAAATTTGCCGCTGGGTGCTGGCGTTTGTCTGGATCTACCAAGGCCTGGTACCCAAATGGCTTGGACCTCATGCCGATGAGCTGGCGATGAATATGGCGCTGGGGTTTTCACTGGAGCAGGCAAAATGGGTTTCCTATGTGGGCGGCAGCCTTGAAATTCTGATTGGGCTAGCTGTGCTGTCCTTCTATCGTCACCGTTGGCCTTATGCCATTTCGCTGTTAGCTATCAGTCTTCTCTACATCTTTGTAGTGATCTTCGCGCCTCAGTTCTTGATCTCGGCGTTTAACGCAACCACGGTAAATCTGGCTATTGCAGCCTTGTCCTTGATTGCCTTGAAAGTGGAATCCCCGTCTTTGCACCGCTAATGTCGGCTGGATGTCGGGTAAATGACGGCCTTCGTCGTTGACCGATGACTTTGTGTTCTGGATAATCCCCCAGCATATCGGATAAGTAACGCGCAAAAATAACTAATTGAAAGGGAGTACATATGACACAGTCGACATCCAATATAACCATCCTGATTAATATCATTACTGCACCTTCGGCAGCGTTTCAATCGCTCAAAGAGCAACCGAAGATATTTTTCCCTTTGTTGTTGATTATTTTTTTCAGCGTTGTCATGTTGGCGACCTACTACGCAACAGTCGACTATGCCTGGATGGTTGATCAAATGGTGGCTGCCCAAGGCGAAAACGCCAGCGAAGCAGAGCGCGAGCAAATGCGCGACGCCATGAGCGCTATGCCGCCATTCGTTATGGGAATCATCTCGGTAGTAGGCGCCGCTATTGGCATTCCCATTATACTGGTGCTGTTTACTGCCTACTTGCTTCTGATGAACAAGCTGCTCGATAGTCAGAGCCAAAATTTCCCCTCATGGTTGGCACTGGTCTGTTGGGCATCCATTCCGGGTATTTTCGCCAGTATCGCGTCGCTGGTGAATATTCTGCTTGCACACAATGGCCAGTTAGCGATCGAAAGCCTTAACCCCCTCACCTTCAATAGCTTGTTGTTCCAATTGGACTCCACCGATCCGCTGTCTGGTCCACTGAATAGCCTTGACCTAACCTATGTTTGGTCCACCGTGCTTTTGGTTTTAGGGTACAGCCACTGGACTGGGCGCAATCTTGTTCAATCTGCATTGATTGTGCTTGCGCCGGTGCTACTCATTTATGGCGTTTGGATAGCTTTTGCACTGAACTAAGCCGTCGGCCAGGGTGTACTTCTACTTGATAAATAGTGGGTTTCCATGAAAAAACCTTTGGTTATTGCAGCGATACTCTGCCTAGTAGTGGGTGTTCCTGTGCTCAAAAATTTACTCGGTGCTGGTGACGTTAAGAAAGTGCAGGTAGAAGCACTCGGTGAGCGAAATATCCAATCGTCCATTATTGCTTCGGGCAACTTGAGTCACGAAGAAAAAGTTTTGCTCAGTACCGAAGTCATTGGCAATGTCAAAGCGATCTATGTCAAGGAAGGCGATACAGTAACCAGCGGCCAATTGGTACTGCAAGTCGATGACGAAGCCTTTGTGTCTGCGACGGAACAGAGTCAGGCGGCGGTGCGTATGCAAAAGATTGCAATTGAACGCGCGCAACTAAGACTCGACAATCTACGCATACAGTGGCAGCGCAACAAAACTCTCTTTGATAAAAAGCTTATTGATCAGCATACCTATGACGCCATAGTGCTGGAGTTGGCCGCCGCCGAGCTGGAACTAAAATCCGGCCGTGAGGCATTGATTCAAGCGCAGGCCCAGCTGTCACAAGCCGAAACCAATCTCACCAAAACCCGCGTTTACTCACCCATTGATGGTGTAGTGACCTCGCTCAACATCAAAGTTGGTGAAACGGCTATTGCAGGAACGATGAATTACGCCGGCTCCAGCCTGATGACAATTGCCAACCCTGCGAGCCTTTATACCGAAGTCAACGTTGATGAAGCGGATATCGCGAATGTGGCGCTCGGGCAGCGCGCTGAAATTGTTGCCATTGCTCACCCGGATCAGGCCATCGCCGGTAGCGTAGATTTTATTGCAGAAACGGCCAAGGTTGCGCCGGGTCGCAATGGGCTGAGCTTTGCGATCAAAATCCGGTTTACCGATGTGAATAATCTCAAGCTCTGGCCGGGAATGTCGGCGCGCGCCGAAATTTTTACGCGCCCGGAAACAACAAAACTAGCGGTGCCGGTACAGGCTGTCGTTAATCAAAAAGACAACCGGGAAAAACCTGAACAAGAATCTGCCGAGGCCGATTTGGAGGGTACTTCAACAACCATCAACTATGTATTCTTGTATCGCAATGGCAAAGCACATAGGGTTCCCGTCACACTGGGCATCTCTGATGACGAATATCAGGAAGTAGAGGGTGAGCTTTCACTGGGTGATAGCGTTATTTTGGGTCCGGATCGAATACTGCGTCATTTAAAGCACGGTGACGAAGTGGTGATTGACCCAGATCTCAGTAAAGCAGGTGTTTAACAATGAGCATGATTGTGCTCGATGCTATTACCAAACATTACCAAATGGGACAAGAGACAGTGCGTGCCCTGGATGGTGTGAGCTTGACTATCGCCGCGAACGAGTACATTGCCTTTACCGGTTCCTCGGGTTCGGGAAAGTCCACCATGATGAACATTCTCGGCGCGCTCGATCAACCCAGCAGCGGGCATTATCAGCTCAATGGCCGCGATGTGAGCCAGCTCAATCAAAATGAGTTGGCAGAAATTCGCAATCGTGAAGTCGGATTTATTTTTCAAAGTTTTAACTTGCTGCCACGCATGTCGGCACTGGGTAACGTGATGCAGCCGTTAATCTATCGTGGGATTAGCGTGAAGTTGCGGGAACGCGCGGCAACTGAGGCGCTAATCCGCGTAGGCTTGGGCGATCGATTGCAGCACTTACCCAATCAGTTGTCGGGTGGACAGCGCCAGCGAGTAGCCATTGCCCGCGCTTTGGTAACCCAGCCGTCAATTTTATTGGCAGATGAGCCTACCGGTAACCTTGATTCGTCTACTACCGTTGAAATTATGAAATTGTTTGACGAATTGCATCGCGAGGGAAACACCATTGTGATGGTGACTCACGAACCGGAAATCGCCAGGCACTGTCATCGCGTGGTCCGATTACAAGATGGAAAAATCGCTGAGGATAGCCGCAATGTTCACGCTCATTGAGTGTTTGCGCTCGGCATTGATTTCCATTCGAGCGCACGGTTTCCGCAGTCTTTTAACAACCTTGGGTATTATCATCGGGGTAGCGTCAGTCATTGCTACTGTCGCTATTGTGCAGGGGCTCAGCTACAGCATTACCCAACAGCTTCAGGGATTGGGCGCCAATAGCTTATCGGTTTACTCCTATACTCCCTTCGAAGAGCAGATGAAGGGCCGCTTTGCGAAAATTACTCCCGTAGACTTGCAGTTAATTACCGATCGTGTTGAAGGAATTGAATCGATTACACCTATTCTTGCTTCGCATATTGCCAGCTCGATTCGCTACGGTTCCAAATCGACTTTTACGCGTGTGCAAGGTACCACCAAAAGTTTTCAGCAAGTTCAGCAACTCTACATGAAGTTTGGTCGCTTTCTGGCTGATAGCGACAATCAAACCAGGCGGCGTGTCTGCGTTATTGGTGAAGAGGTGCGCACTAATTTATCTCTGCCGGAAAATCCAGTTGGCGAATTTATTGAGATTAATGGTGAATGGGTAAAGATTGTTGGGCTTGTTGAAGCCAAGGGTGACTTGCTTGGATTTAAGCAAGATGACTTTGTGCTTTTGCCTTACGCCACTATGCGGAGCTTGAATGGCAACCAGGTAGAAGCAGATATTCAAATTCAATTAACGGTCGATCATATCGACATCATGGAAGATGTCACTGAAAAAATTCGCCGTCTGCTGCGCCAGGCGCATCAGATTACAGATGGTGAGGATGACTTTAAAATCCAATCGGCGGAACAATTAAAGTCTTCAATTTCCAAGGTAACTACATCCATTACTTTGGTCATGGGGGGGATTGTGAGTATTTCGCTGCTAGTGGGTGGCATTGGCATTATGAATATCATGCTGGTGTCCGTGACTGAGCGAACCCGCGAAATTGGTATTTGCAAGGCGATTGGTGCCAAGCGCCATCACATTCTGCTGCAATTTTTAATGGAGTCGCTCATGCTTTGTCTACTGGGTGGTTTGATCGGATTGGGGATCGGATATGCGCTTGGTATGGGATTGGCGCAGATGATCCCCGGTTTTCCTCCTGCCCATGTGCCCTGGTGGGCGATCAGTCTATCAGTAGGTTTCTCGGCAGCCATAGGCGTGATTTTTGGAATCGTTCCCGCTGCCAAGGCCGCCAATCTTGATCCAATTGATGCCTTGCGTTACGAATAGTCTGTACCTAAGACACCGCCGTGGGCTTTTCTGCACCCAACGTATACCAATCCACGCGTCGAGTCAGCGCCATAAATCCGCCCAACAACGCGAATATCAGCAACGAACCCATCAGCAACGCATAGTCTTCTGCACTCAAGAGTCCATACAGCAGCGCGTAGAGCAATGCCAAACCCCCGGTGAAGCCAGCGGCACGCGACAGGCTTTGCAGTACGTGGCTGACATAAAAACCAATCAGGCTGACACAGCCTATGGCGGAGATAAGATAAGCCAAGGCAAAACCGATATGTTCAGACAGGGATACCAATAACAAGTAAAAAATGGCCAGCGCCAAGCCCACCAAGCCGTATTGAATAGGATGTACTTGAAGTCGTTTAAGAATCTCAAACAGAAAGAATCCGGCAAAGGTAAGTGCGATAAACAAAAACCCGTACTTGATAGCGCGGTCACTTTTTACGTAATGATTTACCGGGTCAATCAAGCTGACACCAAAGCGTGCCTGCTCATACCCCATGCAATCAATACGTGCCGTACATTGCCGAAAGTGTTCTGCAAGGTTGGTTGAAAAATAGCTGGTTTGCCAACGTGCGCTAAAGCCCTGCTGGTTTACCTGGCGCTCTGCGGGCAGAAAGTCACCGATAAAACTCGGATGTGGCCAATCTGAGCTGAGACTGACATGGGTTTCGCGCCCGAGTGGTGCAATGCTCAATTGCTGGGTGCCGCGCAAGAGTAAATTCAGCGCAAAGGTGTAGTGTTGATCCGGTGTCAATTTGCCCAGTTTGATGTGCACGCCGTCTCCGAGAATGGCCAGACGGCTACCGGGCTCAGCGCTAAGGGTTTGTTTGTTCCACTCAAGATTGAGAGAGTTCTGGATACCGCGAATATCGCTCACACCCAAAGCCAGGTAAGCAGTCCCAAACTGATAATCCTGTAAATCTTCTTCGATGCCAAAATTGGCGGGCACCTGAAAATTGCCGTCGATGCGTGTATTTGCCTGATAGAGCTGAGCCTTGTAAATGCCGCGTTGGCGAAGTTCAGTTTTCATATCCCCATCGATGCGCAGTAAATGCGGGAGAAAATGCAGTTCGCCGCTGATTTCTTCTTCGTGGGCAATGCGCTCCTTGTCCTGGTTGAGCTTCCAGGTTCGTTTGATACGTGTGTAGGGTACCGTCAGCACTGGCCCGATAAGGGTTTGACTGTAGCTGGAGCTGCGCGCGATTTCCTGGATAACGGATTCGCTGTAAGCCTGACGCTCTTCAATGGAATTGCCAATCATGGCGAGGGGAATCAGCAGCACCAGCATCAGCGTACCAATGGCGAGCAGTTTGTAGAGCAAAGGACGTTTCATGGGATTCTCCGGTTGAGTAGTGACTAGAGTATCCTTGCAAAACAAGGTGGAAAGTGTGTGGGTGCTGTGTGGAGTTTATGTGGAGTTTTGGTGTGGAGTTTTAGTTTGGAAAGATAAGCTTCGCGCAAACGCCGTCAGGCTGGTTCGTCAGCACCAGCTGGCCCTGATGCAGCTCCATCACTTGCTGCACAAAGGCCAAGCCAACGCCGGTACTTTTGCGACCGGTTGCGGGTCGAGGTAGGGAAAAAAAGCGCTCGCTCAGGCGCGGCAATGCAAAGTCGGGAATAGCAGGGCCTTGGTTGCACACCTGAAGAATAACCTCGTCGGACGTTTGGCTGAGACTAATCACTATGCATCCCTGAGGCGGTGTGAAGTCCAGTGCATTGTCCAACAGGTTGACCAGCGCCTGACGTACAAGAAAGGCTTCGCCGTGAATGAACGCTTGCGAGTCGAGGCGCAAATCAATCTGTAGCTGCTGTTGTGTGATAATCGCTGCCTTGGTTTGAACCAATTCCTCGACCACTTGCGCAAGTGATAAAGGCTCAGGGTTCTGCAAAGACGCCTGCTGTTCTACCAGTGCCAAATGCAGTAGTCGTTCGATCAGCTGCTGCAAGCGAAGGCTCTCACTATCGATAATCGCAAGAAACTTTTTGCGAGCGTTTTCTTCAATGGGAGATTGCAATAATTCGGTAGCGGCGCGAATGCCCGCCAGCGGGCTTTTGAGTTCGTGGGTGAGGGTTTGCACATAGTGCTCAACATAGGCCTTACCGTCCAGCTCCCGGCGCATGGATTCAAGCGCACTGGCCAGTTGCCGCAACTCGCCACTGGCAATGCGCGCGGGTGTCAGGCTGGCGCGCTCACCGCGACTGACACTGAGCGCGTATTCACGCAGGCGCTTTAACTCTCGGCTCAGCCACCAGGAAAAAGCCGCACCCGAAAACAAGCCAAAAACAATCAGGCCCGCACCTAGATAGCCCAGGCGTTTTTGGCTGCGATCAATATAGGGTTGCAGTGAGCGGTTGGGTTTGGAGACGGAAACCACACCAATAATTTTATTGTCGTGTTCTATCGGTGCCGCTACATACATAACGCTGGAACTTTGATCGCCCGCGAATTCCAGTGTCGAGCGCGCGCCGTATTTGCCTTGCAAGGTGAGATAGACGTCATTCCAGCGCGAGTAGTCCTGGCCCACAGCAATGTTTTGTGAATCCAGCAGCACTATGCCCTGATGATCGGTCACGTAAATACGGTGGTTGACTTGCTGCTTGGCGACGCCCCAAATATTGGCATTAGGCTGGCGCTGGCCATAGGCTGCGAGGATGCGCTGGATCCCCTCGGATTGCAGATCATTGTTTAACAGTGGCTCGCGCAAAAATTCGGCGAGCAAATTGGCGGTATCTACCAAAGTTTCTTCGGTAGATTGGCGCACGCCCGGGCGAATTTCCTCCATCACTGTGTTAAACACAAAATAGCTACACAAACCAATAAACAGGATATAAGCGATAAAAATTCTGATGCTGAGCGACATACTCAGGCTTCCGCACAAAAAGCGTAGCCAAAGCCGCGCAGGGTTTTAATAAATTCGGTATCCGGTGCGGCTTTGCGCAGTTTTGCCCGCACACTTTTAATGTGGCTATCGATATTGCGGTCATAACCGGCGTCGGCGTTGATACCCAGGGCATCGAGCAACTGCTCGCGACTGAAAACTCTTTCCGGCTGGCTCGCCAGGGTCTGCAAAAGAACAAACTCCACACGTGTGAGGTTCAGCGGCTGACCGCCATAGGCAACCGATTTGCGCACACTGTCAATCAACAGCGCCGCAGACGCTTTGGGATCTTGAAGTGTAGTTTGGGGAGTGATTTGAGTACGTTTGAGAATGGCTTTAACGCGTGCCGCCAGTTCGCGCGGGCTAAAGGGTTTGACGACATAGTCATCGGCGCCTATCTCCAACCCCACTACCCGATCCAACTCCGCGCCCCTCGCGGTTAAAAATATCACCGGCACCTCCGAAAAGCGCCGCAATTGCTTGCAAACCTCAAAGCCGCTCATGTCCGGCAGGCCAACATCCAGAATGACCAGGTCTGTCGGTTGATGACGAAGATAGTCCAGCGCCTCGCCACCAAGCGTCAGCCAGCGGCAGGAAAAATTTTCTGATTCGAGCACGAACACCAGGCTCTCGGCGATGGAGGGTTCATCTTCGACAATCAGGATATGGGGCATGAGTTTCTCCTAGTGCTGGCAATCCACACAATACACCGTAGTGCGGTCATTCATCCGCACCTCCTTCAGCGCCCTGTCGCATTCAACACAGGGCTGACCGCCGCGCCCATATACCAGCAGCTGCTGCTGAAAATAACCCGGCTTGCCATCGCCGCCCACAAAATCCCGCAGCGTTGTACCGCCTTGGGTAATGGAGCGTTGCAACACAAAGCGAATGGCGTCCACAAACCTCACGCACTCGGCGCGGGTGAGCGAGCCCGCTTTGCGGATAGGCTTGATGCGCGACATAAACAGGGATTCGTTGGCGTAGATGTTGCCCACGCCCACTACGATTTTGCTATCCATAATAAACTGCTTGATCGCCTGGCTGCGTTTGCGCGAGCGCTGGTAGAGATAATCCGCCGTAAATTCCTCGCCCAGGGGTTCGGGGCCGAGATGATTGAGCAGCGGGTGCTGCTGGGCTTCACCCTCAATCCATAGCAGGCAACCAAAGCGACGTGGATCGCAGTAGCGCACCAGGGTGGTGCCAAACACCAGATCAAAATGATCGTGGGTCAAGGGCGGTGCCTTGGCGTCGGTTATGCGCAAACTGCCAGACATACCCAAATGAATCAGTGCTGTGCCTGTGGTGAATTCCAGCAACAGATATTTGCCGCGTCGGTAGGCATTCACCAGCTTTTGGCCGGTGATTTGTGCGCTGAGTTCATCAGGTATGGGCCAGCGCAGCCTGGGTTGGCGCACAACCAGTGCGCTCAGCTTGCGCCCCAGGACATGGGGCGCTATGCCGCGCAGGGTGGTTTCGACTTCGGGGAGTTCGGGCATTGGGCTGTCTGTGTTGAGAAAGAAATAGCTGGGCATTATAGCCATTGAAGGCGCCAGTATTCGATCCTAAATACCATCATTTAAATACGGCGTTGAGTCATAGCGTACAGAAACATGATAAGCGCAGCGAGCAAGCCGACAGCCAAGGCTGTGTAAGCAAAAATAAACATCGCAAATTTAAGTGCGGCAAAAGATGAGTAGAGTATGGCCAGATAACTCGAAAACTCGAGTGGATCTGCCAGCATCACGTAGGACACCAGATTCTCCAGTCCATCCGCTATAGGTGCCAAGGAAGAGATTAAGGCGCAAATAATTAACCCACGTCTCCAGCGTGACGCGCTAGGAAATAACCTTGAAACAAACAGCAGTGCAAAAAAGTGCAGCAAGAGTACAGACAGCATAAACAAATAATCAATGTGCTGTGTCTGTAGGTACTTGTCGAGGGTATTGTGCTCGATTAAAAATCCATACCACTCCTTGATGCGCTGTGCATTAAACGATAGCTGAGCTTCAAAATAGGGTACGGGAAAGAGTGACTCCTGATAGCTCCTGGTTAATAGGTCACTGGCATAGATGTTGAACGCATAAGATAGGATCAGCAGTATCAACACGGCGACGGTGCTGGGTTGTCGCTTAGCTATTTCGATAATATTTTTCATGGTGTTTTATCCTTTCAAAAAAAATGATGGCCTTTTTATTCTATTGACGAGATGGGCTTACTCTTGCTGGGTGTGAAAGCGCATAAATTTGGAAAAATCCTTATTTTTGGCCCAGGCCGCCACATCATCTTTGAACTGTGTCAACTCTTCTGGTGTTAACACTTCCGCCAATTCCGCTTCTTTTTTGCTCAGAAAATCCGGAATTTCATCTGTGCGACCACTCATGTAAAGAACCTTAATATGGCTATAAGAACGAAGAATTTCGTGAACCTTGTCCGCACGGTCTTGTTCCAGATTGAGGTTTTTGGTGAATCTATGCCCATTCATGTTGTCAGCACCTTTTCCGGCGTAGGCAATGCCTGCAAAACCGGCGAATACCAGCACAACCACAATTAGCGTTTTCATAAATAATCCTCGTAATAGTCCGGCTGAGTTAACGATCAAAGCGCAATGCAAAATGTTGTCTAATTAACCCAACTTCAGTGTCTTGTGATGCGCTGAGCCGTTCGTTGATTTCTGATTCAATGTCGGCTGTTTTGGTAGATAAGATACGCAGGCTATCCTGGTCGATCTGATCCTGGTAAAGGCTCACAATCTCGGCGTAGGATTTGAGTAACAGCATCACCCGGTCGTTATCCACTTGGGCCAAGGGCTCGGCATGGGTAGAGTAAGCAAAGCTGCCAAGGGCGTTCACGATCAGGCAGATGGGAAGCAGGTTTTTCATTTGTCTATCCTCGGTGGTGGTTTAGTGAGGACAGGTTAAGGCTTAACTAAGAAAGGAAAATGCGAGGAATGTGAAAGGATTGTGTTAAAAACACCGCTTAAGGAGCTTCATATTTATAGCCACTGCCATAAACAGAGCGAATTAACTCAGCATCACCACTGGCTAAGGCCAGCTTCTTGCGTAGCTTTTTGATATGGCCATCTACGGTTCTGTCGCTGACAACCCGATAGTCTTGATAGATGTTGTCAAGAATATACTGCCGCGAAAAAATCCGTCCGGGTTGGGAATGCAGCAGTGAAAAGAGCTGGAATTCTATGGTGGTTAACTCAACAACCTGGCCAAATAGCTTTAGGCTCATGCTCAAAGGTTCCACAATGACTTGCGGGTTGTCTTCTCCGGTTGCGATTTGACTGGCTTGAGTTCGTCGCAGCACGGCCTTAATACGTGCGACCAACTCGCGCGGACTAAAGGGTTTGCAGATGTAATCGTCGGCGCCCAACTCCAGCCCAAGCAGTCGGTCGACCTCTTCCACCTTGGCGGTCATCATAATGATGGGTGTTGAACCACGACGCTGCTGGTTTTTGCAAAGCTGCAAACCATCAACACCGGGTAGCATTAAATCCAATAGTAGTAACGCGGGTTCGTTGGTTTGCAACCAGGTTTCTGCTGCATCGCCGCGATGGAATAGCTGCACTCTAAAGCCGCTGGCGAGGAGATAATCCGATACGAGCGCGGCCAGGTCGACTTCATCTTCCACGAGGCAAATTAAGGGTAAGTCGTGAGTGGTCATCAGGTTTTCTCCACCAACTATGCAATTTCAACGGTAACTTGAATGCCGAGTCCGCCCAAGTTTGACGTATAGGCCCGGATATTTCCCTGATGCGCTGCAACAATATTTTTGCAAATGGAAAGCCCCAGTCCAGCGCCGCCGGTGCTGCGATTGCGAGATGTTTCAAGCCGATAGAGCCGCTGAAAAATCTGGCTTTGCTGGTTTTCCGGAACGCCGGGTGCAGAATCCTCTATGTGTACGTGAACCTGGTGATCTGCTTTTACCAGACTCACTTGTATGCGCCCGCCAGGCTGGGTATAGCGAACAGAATTTTCCAGCAGGTTTGAAAAGAGCTGCTCCAAACGTTTTGGATCTGCAAAGACGCTAACGGCATCATCGGATACCAAATCATCAAGTTTCAATCCCGCTTCTGTCGCTTTCACTTGAAACATATGGATGCAGGATTTGAGTAGCTTGGGCAGCGCCAGACGCTGCTTGTGATAAGTCAGCGCGCCAATATCAGAAAGCGACAACTCAAAAAGGTCATCAATCAATAAATTCAGTCCTTGGGTTTTATCATGCAACAAGCCCAGGTTGTCTTGATCGAGAGGCCTTATGCCATCCTGCATAGCTTCAATCTGCGCTTTGATCACCGAGACGGGTGTGCGCATCTCGTGGGAAATATCCGCTATCCACAAGGCGCGGGATTGTTCGTTGGCCGCGAGGGTTTGCGCCAACACATTAAAATTTTTGCACAATTGCCCAATTTCATCGGTGGAGTTAACGCTCATCTGCCGTTGATAATCACCGGAGGCCAAGGCCTGGGCACCTTCGGCTAACTCCACCAGTGGCCGACTGATGCGCCGCGAGAGTAAAGTTGCTACTAGTGTGGACAAGGCCAACACAATTAAACCGAGGATACTGAACATCTTGAGTTGGTGTTGCATAAAACGCCTGTCCATCTCCCGAGCTACCACAGTAGGTTTAACGTAGCCGATGAAACCAATCAGCGAACTATTGGATTCGATAGGAATAAAACTCAGGGTTTGCGTTGGCTTGACGACACCCAGTAGCAGGTTTTTATCTGAATCATGCAAGGTAATACTGCTGACAAATTCGCGATAGTATCGCTGCGGCGAGTCAGATGACGCTTCAACAGCGGACATCGCGGAATCTTCGCTGAAGAGTGCATCGCTTTCAGCGAAGATAATGCTTTTCAGGTCGAGCCAGCGCTCGGGCTCCATTTGCAAATTCGCAAATGAGCCTTCGTCGATATAAAGGCGTATCAGCGAGCTGCGCAGTATGTCCATACGCTGAATGGATTGCTGCGAGGTGTAATCCAGAAATCCCAGGCGCAAACTGTTATGCACGAGTAAATAAAATGTCAGGATACAGAGTGATAGAGTGCCGAAAAAGGCTAACCACAATTTGCTGCCGACGTTGATTTGCATTGGCTCTGCACCTGATGATAGAGCCGGTCATGATAAATCTACGGGAGCTGAAAACACAGTCAGCCTGTCTCCAGATCCCGCTGTTTCACATTCTTTTCACAATAGCGGTGTTTACCGCTCACAAGGCTTATTTGTGTGAGAGCAGAGGTTGGGCATTATAGCCAGCGAGCTTCCGTGAAAGCTTCAGCGCGCCCAGAATCAACACCAGTATCCACACGGCAGCAACATAGTATTGGTAGAGCTCGAAGCGCTGCTCTATGTTCATCTCGGGGAAGAGCATGCCGGTGATGGTGCCGCAGGCGTTCATGCTCAGGTGCAGGGTAATTGCCGCGAACAGGCTGCCACCACTGCGGTTGAACAGCCAGGTGTATAGGAAGCTGGAGCCGATAACCGCCAGAAAAAACAGCCCGACTGATGAAGCGGTGACCGCGAAGCCGCTGATCGCCGTGCCGGTCGCGGCCCAAAACAAGGGCGCGTGCCAGAGCGCCCAAACCACGCCCAATAGCAGGCTGGAGGCCAGCACCTGATTTTTGGCGTCGAGTTGAGGCAGTGCAAATCCCCGCCAACCAAACTCTTCCGCCAGAGGACCAAAGACAACCGGCACAATAAATACCACCGGAATCCAGGGCAAAAGACCGTAGTTGACCGCGCCCAGGTCGCCTCCCAGGGCGACATAACCCGCCGTAGCCAAGGCGTAGAGCACCGGCCCGGCACTGAGGGCCGCCAGCAGCGATACCAGGCCGATTTTCGGGGAAAAGGCGCTTTTGAACAGGGCTTTAAGGCCTGGCTTCTTGTCGTACACGTAGGTCAGCACAATCCCCAGGAGGCTGGGGGTATAGGCGCCCAGCAGAAACAATACCAGCACGCTGCCGGGGGATTTGAACAAATCGGCCTCTATGGCGCCGATGATGGGCAGCCAGCAAGCCCAGGAAATGGCGCAGGTGGCGAGCGAAAAAACCCAGAATTTCTTATTGAGCAACATCTTCCCTTCTCCTTTTATCAAGACTGATGGACAGGCCGTTACTGGCGCCAGATTGTCGGTTCATTGATAGGACGTGGGGTGTTGCGGTTTTGGATGCAGTCAGGGTGTTTTTCTTTTGCGGGTGATGGTAGAGCAGTTAGTTGTCGGGCTTGTCAGCGTTACAAAACCGCGCAATAAACTCACTGTGTAAGGGCATCATGTCCACTGTAGCCTGAACGTTCTCTTTTACCCTTTGCATAAACAGCATCAACTCTTCAGCCGACTTGAGTTCTGTCAGCGGATGGCAGTCGAGGGGACTAATATGCTGGCCAACCAATACCGATATCCAACTTTCCTCGCGAAAAATATCGTTGGGTTTGAGTATCAAGCGACCCTTGCGTTGATAGTAATCCATTTTTTGTTGCAGGCTGTCGGGTATCGGCATGGCCTGGCAGTAACGCCAGAATTCGGTATCAGTGCGTTGACTGGCTTTATAGTGCAACACAATAAAATCGCGCACCGACAAGTATTCTTCGGCAATTGCCTGGTTATAAAGATCCCTGTCTTGCTGATCAAAGTCGGCCGCAGGAAACTGGTTGATCAGCTTGGCTATACCGGTCTGGATTAAATAGATACTGGTGGATTCCAGTGGTTCCAGAAAACCACTCGATAAGCCGATACCAACACAGTTGCCCACCCAAAACGCCCGGCGCATGCCTGCGGTAAAGTGAATTTGTCGCGGGTTGCTGATCAATTCGCCCTCGAGTGAGTTCACCAGACGATTGAGCGCTGATTCTTCGTTGGTGAACTTGCTGGCATACACATAACCGTTGCCAGTGCGATGTTGCAAAGGAATTTGCCATTGCCAACCGGCTTCGCGGGCGAGAGCGCGGGTGTAGGGTCTGGGTGGCTGGGTATTTTGGGTTTGCACCGCAAGTGCTGAATCACAGGGAAGCCAGTGGCTCCAGTCGAGGTAGTCAATACCCAGTGTTTTGCCCAACAGCAGCGAATGAAAGCCACTGCAATCGATAAAAAAATCACCGTTAATAATTTCGCCGGTATCGAGTCGCAGGCCGGTGATATCGCCGGTATCCGGATGCTGTTCGACCTGTTGAATTTTTCCTTCACGGCGTTTTACGCCCTGGGTTTCCGCATGTTGGCGCAAATAGCGTGCGTAGAGCCCGGCATCGAAATGGTAAGCATAGTTAATGTGGTGCAACCAGCTGCCCGGCTTTTGCACCGGCGGCGCAAAGCGCAGCGCGCGCGCGGCTTTTATGGACACACAATAATCTTCCAACGTGCGCGTGTTTCCCTGCAAAAAATGGCGCAGCCAATAGTGATAAAAAGCTAAGGGGCCTTGGGCTAAACCGATATTGCCGAAGGGGTGGATGTAGCTGCTGCCAAGTGCGCCCCAGTCAACAAATTCAATACCCAGCTTATAGGTGCCCTGGGTATGCTTTAAAAAATCAAACTCATCCAGGCCTAATAAACTGTTAAAAGCGCGGATAGTGGGGATGGTCGCCTCGCCGACCCCGACTGTGCCTATGGCCTCGGATTCCACCAGTGTGACCTGATAGCCTGCGGGTATCAGCGCTTTGGCAAAGGCCGCCGCCGTCATCCAACCGGCGGTGCCGCCACCGACAATCACCAGTTGACGCAGACGTTTTCGGCTGTTGCTCGCGTGGGCCATAACATTCTCCAGCAAATTTATGCAGCAGGCTAAAACAAAAAAAGCGCACCGCGTTCACGGTGCGCATCAAGGGTACTACAGGCTTTGCTTAAAAGCTGGCGCGCAAGCTGATGGCATAGCGGCGGTCGGTGACAAAATTGAGTGAGTCAGTTTTATCGCCCGCCTGGTTCAACTGCGCCTTGGTTTTGGTAATGGTATTGAGCAAATTATTTGCCTCAAGGCCAATTTTGATGTTGTCGTTGATGGCGTAGTAAATCGAGCCGTCAAGATAACCGGTTGCCGCTGAGTAGATGGGCGCAAATTCGTTGGCATCGCGCCGCGTCAGCAGATATTCCGAACGCCAGTTGTAAGCCAGGCGCGCAGAAATAGCCTCGTACTCGTACATACCCACCAGGTTAAAGGTGTGATCTGAATAGGAGGGCAGCGGCAGGTCGGTAAACACGCGGAAGGAGTTGCGGTTGCCCAGATCCAGCGGATTGCCATCCGCATCCAGCCGGTCTGTGCCCACGCCCAATTCTTCCTGGTTACTGGCAATGCCCGTTTTATCGTTGAGGTCGCTCTGGTCGATGTAGGTGTAGTTCACCTGCAAGCCCAAACCACTCCAGGCCCCCGGCAGCATGTCGTAGAACTGGGTGTAAGACAGTTCTACCCCTTGGATGGTGCCTGACCCCGAGTTGGTCGGGCCAGCGAAAGACACTGCACGGGTCTGCCCGTTATTGGTTACGTCTTCAATGAAGTAGCGCTCGCGGAAGAGGTTATCAATATCCTTGTAAAAAAGACTGGTGGTGAGCGAGCCGGTGTTGCTGAAGTACCATTCGAGTGTCAAATCCAGGTTAAGGGATTCTTCCGGGCGCAAATTGGGATTGCGCGATTGGCCGGTGACAAACACATTGTCAATGCCCACTACCGGATTATCCGGCCCCTCCGGCTGGTTGGGATTTTCCAGCCGATCTATTTTGTTCAGCTGCATCACCTTGTTGTTGCGCACATCCGTCAATACAGGGAAGTAAAGCCCTTTGGATGCACCGAAGCGCGCAATCAAATCATCCTGCAAGGAAAAGGCAAGGTTGAGGCTGGGCAGCACTGTGGTGTACTTATCGCCTTTGACGGTTTGCGCGGTAGAGGCTTCGCCGTTGGCAAAATCGAGAATGCCAGGGCTGGCCTCTTCATACCACTCCGGATTTTGGGTGGTGGGTGGGTTGGGGAACATGGCAAAGCCGGTGGATTCCAGTTGGTAACTCACGTAGCGCAAACCCAGGTTACCTTTGATAGGCACTGCCAAATCATCAAATGCAAAATCGCCGCGCACATAAAATTCCGCGCGCTCTTCGTTGACGCTGCTCACCTGGTGAGGTGCATAGGGGCTGTCCTCACCAATGCGATTGGCTTTATCGCGCTGCGAGGTGATACAACCGCTCACCGGTACGCAGGTATAGCCTTCCTGTTGCAAGTGACGAATAAAATTCGGCAGATCCTGCACCTGCGCCATTTGCGGGAAGTAGAAAGTATCCTGGCCCACCAGGCGATTGCCACCGCGGAAGAAATTGTCAAACGACACCTGCTCCAGCAACTGTCCGGTGTTGTGAATATTGGCAATGGATTCAAGGAACGCATCCAGTGCCACGCCTTCCGGTGGCGTTACTACGGGAATGGAAGGATCAGTCCAGATATCGTGCACACTTTGCTGGGTGGTGTCGCCACAACCCCACCAGCCGCAGGCCACGGCGCCCCAGTTGGAATACTCGGAGTCGCGCACGGTGAGATCCTTGTCAGAGAAGTAGGCGCCGGTTTTTACTGAGGTGAGCCAGCCGCTATCCAGTTCATAGGTGGCATTTAACTGGAAGCTGTCAGACTTGGCCTCGTTGTAGAAATTGTGTTCCAGTGCTGAGCGAATAATGTAATTGTTGGCGTACTCGCCCATATCCGGATTGCTGAGCTGCCCGTCCAGGTATTGGATGCGCGGCAGGTCGCCGGATAAATCCAGGCGCATGTCCGACGCAAAAGAACGACTGTTCACACCGTAGTTATCGTTTTTAGACGAAGAGTCCACGCGCTGGTAATCAAACTCAAGCGTCAAGGCATCTATCGGCCGCAGGCTGAGATTAAAACTCGCATCTTCCACAATATTTTCAGTGTCGTTCCAGCGGGTAGACAGCAGTATGGGCGCGTTGACCGTGTCGCCGCTAACAAAAAAGCCATTGTCAAATACAGCGTCAGTTTCCGATGGATGCAAATTAATCGCGGTCATATCACCCAGTACAAACCCCTGAGCTTGTTGACCCACGACGCGCTCGCGCCATAAGAGCGTGGCTTCAGAGCGCAAATATTCGAGCGTAGCCACGACTGTTTCGCTATTGTTTTGCCATTGCAGGGAACTGGCAATACCGGTGCGCTCGCGATCATTTTCGGCGGTGGCGATAGAGGCTTGGCCAGGCATATACAACACTGTGCCGGGTGCCTGGCCAGTGAGTGGCCCGCCATCCAGACCTTCGGCATCACCGCGCGAATAAAAGTTGGCGACACCGATACGGTCGCCGCGCGTTTGAAGTTCTGCGTGGGTACCGCTCAACAAAAAGCCGAATTCGCCAGCGCTGGTGCTCCAACGATCGCTGTAAAGCGCAGATACACTGGGTGTCACTTCTTCACGAAAGTCTCCATAGTTGGCCTTAAGCGTGCCACCGAGTGTGCGGCCCTCTGAATCAAAGGGCTTGCGTGTCACCAGGTTGACGGTACCGGCAACACCGCCAGCAATGCGATCGGCAGTTTGGTTTTTAAACACCTGGGCAGCGCCGAGCAATTCCGGTGGAATGTCTTCGTAATTCAGGCCGCCCCAGGGGTTGGCACTGAAGGCGTCGCGCCCGTTAATTTCGCTGCGCACCCGATCCAGGCCGCGCACCAATACACTGGTGCCTTCGTCGGCATAGTGGTTTGGGTCTTCCGAGGAAGCGAAGCGCTCGATGGTAACACCGGGTACCCGTTGCAGGGCTTCGGTGACGCTCTTGTCGGGCAGTGCGCCAATGTCGGATGCGGTGATGGCATCCACCACTGTGTCGGCATTGCGCTTCATATCCTGCGCAGTCGCAATACTGCTGCGCATGCCGGTGACCACAATTTCATCGGCCTGGTCTTGCTGCGCCAGTGTGTGGCTTGCAAGGGGAGACGTTAAGGCAAGAATCGACGCGGCCAACACGGATTTGCGAAATCGGCGCGGCGACTCTGGGTGGTTTTTTGTACGCTGTGACATGTTTAACCCCTCTTTATATTGTGACTAAATAGTGAGAAATTTTGCGGTGCAGATGTCGCCGTAAATTTCTGATGCCTGTCCCCATGCTTGCAGCCAATTTTTTGGCTTGTTGTTTCCTTCCGCTGGCATAAAAGCTCCTGTTAAAAACGTAAAATCGTGTTGCTAATCGCGATTAGTTCTGTGGCAAACACTCCCGCGCGCTGGGCAATTGCCCTAAGGTTTTTTCAATGCTTTGCACCATGGCCTCGAGTGGTCGTGCTATCCATTCCGGTGGTAAAAACCCCACGCCTGGATGCAGCGTTTGTGGGTATACCCCCTGGCCTAATAAAAAATCGGTCCACAAGGTTTGCGAAAAGGTTTCGCCTTCGAAAAAAGGAATAAGCCCCCGGTGGCGAAAAAGTGCCAGCCGCTGTTGCAATGCTTCGCTCGGGCGAGTGGCGCGGGCTGCGCGCCAAAAAGGCGAATCCACCTGGCTGAGGTGATAGTGCAGTTGATGAAAGTCGCGCAGGTTTTCCAGCTCTTGCTGACACAGGCGGTTGTACTCTTTTGCCTGGGCATCACAGGGATTGGTTTCACACACAGGCCCGGCGGGAAAGAGTGCCAGCAAGCGTAGCAATTGGCTTTGCAACAGGTGGGCAGGTGAGGCCAACAGCGAATCCACACAGGCGCTGGTGCGGCCGAGGCCCAGCACATTCTTGTGCCAAAAATCTGCGCGCCATCCGGGAGCCAGTGTGCGAAATGTCAGTGCGCCCTGGTCTTTGCTGTGAGTGGCTTTGTTAACCGCGCCGAGCGCCCGTGCAATCTGTTCGTCGTCGGCGTGGTCGCTGTGAAAGTGATACTCACATTGCACCCGCGTGCGGGTGTGAATTTGTCTGCGGTAACCAAAAGTGTCTGCCTGTAATTGCACATAGCTGCACAGGCCAGATTCGCCGACCGGGTTCAGGCTGGCCTGGCGATTGACCGGCAGCTGCGCAGCAGCGCTCAGCTGGGGTACTGCCAGGGCTTGCTCCATCAGCAGCGCTTCGCTGCCGGAGCAATCCAGATAAAAATCAGCGCTCACCCTATCCCAGGGTGCCTCCGCATCCGCATCCAGATGCAGAGCGCGAACGAATCCGCTGTGGCTGTCGCATTCCACCTCGCGCACCCTGGCGCTAAGGTGGCGAATATGCAGAGACTTGGCGTGGGCTTTTAACAGTGCGAGATAACCTGCGTTGTCAACCTGCAAGCCGTAGCAAAGCCCGGCTTGAGTGGCCCCCTTGCGCAGCGCCGCCGGTGGAAAACGATTTTGACGCGCGGCACTCGCGCTCAACGAAAAGCGATCATAGGCCAGAGGGCGTTGGCTGAGCCAAAGCTGCGCGAAGGCCATGTCATTCAGACGGCAGCCGTGTTCGGCGTAGGACAGAAAAAAATCCTGTGCCGGGTCGCACCAACCCAGGTAGCGATGCGCCAGGCTGTAGCTGCTGCCGCTGGCTTGCAGTTGGTGTTCGTCCACACCCAGGTGCGCCAAAAAATGCAGACCGGAGGGCAGCCAGAATTCGCAGGCTGAGTCTTCGCTGGGAGTCGTGGCGTTGGCGGTTGGGGGGCTATCGATCAGCAGAATTTGCGTGTTTAAAGCACGCAATTGCCGGGCGAGAAAAACCGCTGCGGTCCAGGCGCTGATGCCGCCACCGACAATGGCAATACGTTGGATAGGCGCCTTGTTCATCCCACCACCGCGCCATAAAGATTGAGCGGCGCGCTGCGCGAGTTGCGCGCGATTTCCAACCCACGCAGTTGTTGCTGATGTTCGGGCATTGCCTCTACCGCTTGCTGAACAGTGCCGCGCAAGCGCGCAAGCAGTTGCTGCAACTCCTCAGGTGCCAGTTGTTGCACCAGTGGATGACAGGCCTCCGGTTCTACGCCCTGACCAACATACACGGCGAGCCAACTGGGTTCGAGAAACATGCCGCGCGTGTAGCGCTCCACCTGGCCCTGCTCGCGGAACAAGCGAATTTTTTGCGCCAGGCTTTCGGGAATGTTCATGGTGCGGCAGTCGCGCCAAAAGTCGCTGTCGTCGCGTTGGTTGGCGTGGTAGTGAAGAATTAAAAAATCCCTGACCCGCTCGTATTCCAAGGCGATGTCGCGGTTGAACTCGGCGGCCAGCAACGCGTCATCGGCCTGGTGCGGAAAGCACTCCAGCAATTTCATGATGGCCGCCTGGATGAGATAAATACTGGTGGATTCAAGGGGCTCAAGAAACCCGCTGGCCAACCCCAGGGCGACGCAATTTTTTACCCAGCTTTGGCGGCGCCTGCCGGTGACAAAACGCAGCGCGCGCGCCGGGCCTTCCGCGGCGGCATCCTGCTGCTTGACCGATGCGCGCAACAGCTGCTCTGCCTGGTCGTGGTCCAGATACTGGCTGCAATACACCAGGCCGTTGCCGGTGCGATGTTGCAAGGGAATTTGCCACTGCCAACCGGCCGCTTTGGCGATGGCGCGGGTGTAGGCCGGTGCCTGGGCCAGGGGGCCAGAGGCCATGGCCAGCGCCGAGTCGCAGGGCAGCCAGTGGCTCCAGTTTTCGTAGCTCACACCCAGGGCGTCGCCGAGTAGTCGACTGCCAAAACCCGAGCAGTCGATAAATAAATCTCCCGCCACCGGTGCGCCTCGGGCCAGCAGCAAGCGAGTGATCTGGCCTGAGTCGGGGCAGAGTTCAACCTGGGTAACCCTGTCTTCGATCCGCTCCACGCCCCAGCTCAGGCTGCGGGATTTAAGCAACTGGGCGTAGGCGCTGGCGTCCAGGTGGTAGGCATAGGAATAGTTAGGCAAGTGCGCAAGGGCATCACCGGGAAAGCCAAACTTGCCCGCCCGCGCCGCCGCCACGGCGGTGCAGTAGTCACCAAACTGGCTGGTGTCGCTCAGCTGGCCGGTACTGGCCAACTGCTTTAGCCGCAGCCAATAGTGATGAAAACCCACACCCTTGATGGGCGCACCAAACACGCCAAAGGGATTGATGTAACAGGAATCCTCCCTGCCCCAGCCCTCAAGTTGGATACCCAGTTTGAAGCTGGCCTGGGTGTGCTGCATAAACTCGCGCTCATCCAGGCCCAGCATCTGGTTGAAATAACGAATGTGGGGCACAGTGGCTTCGCCCACACCCACAGTGCCGATGTCGGCGGATTCGATCAGCTTGATCTGATAGGCGCGACGCGGCAGCGCCTTGGCAAGTGCAGCGGCCGCCATCCAGCCGGCGGTGCCGCCCCCCAAAATCACAATACGGCTAAGGGCTGCGTCAGCGGCCATGGCGCACTTCCTTTGGGCGAGCTATCCCCAAGCGGTGTAAAAGGACTGTGGTGTGGATCATGTGCATCTCCGAGGGGCTGTGCCGGATCGACACTACACCCGATGGACAACGTTGTCAATTTAAGCAAATTAAAATCACTAAATGCCCTTTGATCGTGCTCAATCAAGGGCAATTTGCGCTGCTTTGCAGCATTTTTGATACGAGCGATGTTGTGCTTATTACCATTTCTTCACGCATCTGCCCTATCTGGTGCAGGCGCTGGGCAAGCCGGTTGTAGTCTTCGTCGCTCAGCGGTGTTTTTTGTTCGCAGGCATCAAGCAGATCCAAGCCTTGCTGGGCCAAAAATGCCAGGTCGTCGGCCAAGGGTTGCAGGTGTTGCAACGCCTTGCGGCTGCGGACTAATTGGCTGAGCGGGCGATGATTATCTCGCCAGCGTTTTAGCTGGTTTTGCAGGGTTTTTTTGGCGTTTTTGTCACCCTGCACATGCCAGGCGGACCAGGCGTGCAGCAGCGAGCGCTGTAAGGGGTTTTCGGCGGGCAGTGCGTCTACCAAGCGATCCAGACGGTCAGCGCGGGAGTAGCTGTGGTGCGCGGATTTTTCGTGGTGGCGATGGTAGTAGTGAGCGGGCTCCAGGGCCTCGGCAAAAATACGCAGGGGCGCTATGTCGCTAGTGCCTGCGAGCCGTTTCAATGCGCGCGTTTGCTGTTGCTGATCTTGCAGGCCCAGGGATAGACGCGCCTGAGTCATCGTTGTCTCAAGGCGGGCGTAAAGGGCGTTTTCATCCTGATAAGCAGCAGGAGACCCCTCGTAAGCAGCAGGAGACCAAAGACGTTCGGCCACCACAAAGGCGCGCGGCCAAAGGCGCAGATCCAGAGAGTTTTCATCCACCAGCTCCGACCAGAGTGCGGCTGTGCCACCCAGAATGCGCGCCTGCTGTGCCGGGCTGAGCGGCGGGTTGTGTACTTCCGGGGCGGGTAGCGCGTCAGGCCCCCGGCCCCTTGCCAGCAACTGGCCCGTCATCGGGTAGGCGACATTGCCCACCCGTGCCTGGCCGTGAACTTGATCCCCAACAAAATGCGCATCAACGGTTACCGGGCCCATCCAGGTGTCGAGGGAAAAGCGAGCCTGGGTGGGGCTCAGTTGCTGGAGTTGGACTGGTCGGCGGGACTTGCCTTTGAAGTCAATAAAGCCAAGTTCGATCACACGCCTGGCATCTTCTGCAGCGGCTGGCTCGACCAGGGTAAAACGCCCGGTAACGGGGCTGCCCCTTTTGCGCGGCAGGCTGAACGACCAGCTTTGCCAAGGGGTATCAGCACCCAGGGAAGTCAGATCCACATCCGGCGGTGGCAGTGGGTCCTGGCGATAGTGGTAGGCGGCGGTTTGCGGTTGATCCAGATAGTAACCCGTGGACAAGATGGCGTTAAAACCCTGGCTCACCGCCTGGCTGATACCGTCGTGGCCGCGCCAGGATTGAATCACTATGTCTTTGGGCAAATCCGGGTGAAGGATTTCATCCCAGCCGATCATCTTGCGCCCCAGTGGTTGCAAGATTTTTTGCACGCGCTGGTTGAAATAGGCTTGCAGCGCGTGATGATCTTTTAGTTGCCGCTCGCGCATAAACGCTTGAATGGCGGCATTGGCTTGCCAGTGTTGCGGATCGACTTCGTCGCCGCCGATATGCACATAAGCAAACGGAAAAAGCTCAACCACCTCAGCCAGAATCCGCTCCACAAATTCATAAACTTTTTCGTTGCTGGGATCGAGGGTTGGCTGGTGCACGCCCCAGCGAATTTCTGGTTTATAGGGGCCGGGGGCGGACATGAATTCGGGGTAAGCAAGGGCAATGGCGCTGGCATGGCCGGGCATATCAATTTCGGGCAAGACGACAATGCCGTGCTCGCGTGCATAGGCGACCACGGCTTGAATTTGTGCGCGAGTGTAATACTGGCCATCGCTGGCGGTTTGATGCAGGCGCGGATAGGCGATGGATTCCATGCGCCAGCCCTGGTCGTCGGTCAGGTGCCAGTGAAAAAGGTTGTATTTGGCGGCGGCCATGATATCGATCTGGCGCTTGATGGACTCCACCGAAAAAAAGTGGCGCGAGCTATCCAGCAACAGGCCGCGCCAGGCGAAGCGCGGTGCGTCGTCAATCACTAATTGCGGTAATAATATTTTTTGGTTGTGCAGCGTCACCAGCTGCGCCAGGGTTTCCAGGCCGCGCACTATGCCGAGGGTGTGTTGCGCCTTGAGTTGAATCTGCTGGTCGGAGATGCGCAACTGGTAGCTTTCGTCCTGTTGTAAAAAATCGCTGACGCGATCAGTGCTTTCAATAGAAATCGCAAGCGTTGCTTTTGTTGTGGTCGCTGGGTCAAAGCGCAGAGTTTTTCCCGTTTGCTGTTGCACTCGCTGGCGAAAGCGTTCGAGGCTGGCGCTGAGTTCCGGTCCGGGTTGCGAACTCTTGTCTGCTAACTCGACCGCAATGCGCCAGCGATTGCCGGGCAATAGATTACCCTGGTGCATAACCACAGATTTTGGGTATGGCAGCAGCGGCAGCATTGCTGCGCTTGTATCAGCCAACACACAGACACAAGGCAGCAGGCTGACACACACCAAAAATATTGCGAGTAAACGACGCATAAGCCTTAGGTGTTTTCCGTTGGTTTTTTATAGGCCACGCAATCCACTTCGACCTTGCAGTCCACCACCATGCTCGACACGACACAGGCCCGCGCTGGCGGATGAGCGCCAAAATATTCCATAAATACTCTGTTAAACGACATAAAGTCGCGCGCGTCATCCAACCAAACGCCGCAGCGCACCACATGCTCGGGGCCATAACCAGCCTCGGCCAAAATGGCGAGCAGGTTTTTAATCGCCTGATGAGATTGAGTGATTATGCCGCCCTCAACAATTTCGCCGTTCACCATAGGCACTTGGCCGGAAACAAATAACCAGCCGCCGGCACCCGCAGCCCGCGCAAAAGGCAAATGCTGTCCACCCGTGCCTTTACCGCCTTCCACGCCGTAACGTTTTATATCGTTCATACATCACCTATTTCATGTCTTCGTTTCACTTACTGGGACACGCCTCGTGCAAACTCTCCTGCGCGTAGATCGCGCTGGCGCGGCAAAAAAGTTCCCGCGCGCGTACCCGTGAGTTGTTGCTGGCGATAGGTCAACAAACCATTAACCCACACCGCCTCTATGCCTTCGGCCAACTGCCGGGGTGCTGCAAAGGTCGCGCTATCGCGCACACGGTGCGCATCAAACAACACCAGATCTGCCGCTGCACCCAGGGCAATGCGACCGCGATCATCCAAACCAAAACGCTCCGCCGACAGGCGCGTCATCTTGCGCACGGCTTCGCCCAGGGTGAAGAGTTGCAAGTCGCGCGCGTAGTGGCCGAGCACGCGCGGAAAAGCGCCCCAGAGTCGCGGGTGGGGCAGCGGATCTACGGGTAAACCATCGGAGCCAATCATGGTGAGTGGATGGGCAAGAAAACGCTGCACATCAGCCTCGTCCATGCCGTGATACACAGCGCCCGCCGGTTGCAACTTTTGCGCGGCCTGCAAGAGTGTGAGCTGCCAGCTGTCGGCGATGCTCGCCAAGCTGCGACCTGCCTGCTCCGGGTGTGGCTGGCTCCAGGTGATGGTAATGGCAAAGTCGTCGGTCACTTGTTTGCTATCCAGCGTCGAGGAGCTGGCACTGTAGGGATAACAATCGCAAGCCACCGGTTGATTTTTTGCCGCGCTTTCGAGATGGGCGAGAACTTCTTCACTGCGCCCCCAGTTGCCTGCACCCGCGCATTTGATATGGGACACAATCACCGGCGCATCAGCCTTTTTTCCAATGGCAAAAGCTTCATCCATGGCGTCGAGGATGCCGTCGAATTCGCTGCGCAAATGGGTGGTGTAGAGCGCGCCTACTTGCGCCAATTCACTGGCGAGTTGCCCCAGTTCCTCGCTGCTGCTGGCAAAGGCAGAGGCGTAGGCCAGGCCGGAGGACAGACCCAATGCGCCCGCTTGCAGGGCATCGCGCAGTTGCGCGCGCATCTGCGCAATTTCGCTGTCGCTGGCGCTGCGATCCAGGCGATCCATATGGTTGCTGCGCAATGCTGTGTGACCTACCAGCGCTGCAACGTTTACTGAAGGCTGGGCGGCGTTTACTGCGGCTGTGTAGCTGGCAAAATCCGGGTAACAAAAATCCTCGGGCTCGCCCAATAAATTCATCGGCTCGGGCAGTGGGTTGTGGTACAGCACCGGGCTGGCACTGATACCGCAGTTGCCCACAATCACGGTGGTGATGCCCTGGGAAATTTTGGCGAGCATCGCCGGGTCGCGAATCACTTGCAGATCGTCGTGGGTGTGCACATCGATAAAACCCGGTGCCAGCACCAGACCCTCGGCATTGAAACACTGAGCAGCGTTTGCTTGTTGCAAATCGCCAAGCGCTGCAATTTTGCCTGCGCAAATGGCCAGGTCGGCGTTGTAGCCCGAGCTGCCCGAGCCATCGAGGATATGGGCGTTGCGGATAATCCAGTCGTAAGTCACTTGCGTGCTCTTATGCTTAATCGCCAAGAGGCAGGCGATTGTCGCCGCCACGGTATTCGTCGAGTGCAAACTTCACCCGGCGCAACAACTCTTTGCTTTCGTCTTTGCGCAGCAGCGCCAGCTCGGTAGCGAGCAAATCAATTGCCAGCAACACGCCATAGCGGGAGGCCGAGGGTTTAAAAATAAAATCGGTTTCTTCGGTGGTGACGGGCAAGAGCAAATCAGCTTGTTGCGCTAATGGCGATTGGGGAGCGGTGATCGCAATAATCTGTGCGCCGTATTCGCGTGCGATGCTGGCGACTTCCAACAATTCGGGGGTGACACCGGTGACGGACAAGAGCACCAGCACATCCTCTTCGGTGAGGGTAGCAGCAAGCATGCGTAGCAGCACTGGGTCGTGGTAGGCGGTTACCGCTTTGCCCAAGCGCGCAATACGGTATTGAGTTTCGTCGGCGAGCATGGTGGAGCCGCCACCCATACCGCCCACATAAATCAAGCGCGCCTGGTTCAAGCGCGCTGCGGCCGCGCGAAAATCCGCTTCGACAAAACGGCCGAGGTTGGTGCGCAGGTTGGCTTCCACTTCGCTGCAAATTCTGTTGTAAAAGGCGTTGTCTTCGGGTGCGGTTTCGTCAGTGAGAAAACGTCGCCCGACGGCGCTGGCCTGAGCCAGTTTTAGTTTTAAATCGCGAATGTCCTCGCAGCCGATGGCTTTGGCAAAGCGCGAAATACTGGCGATGCTCACCCCGGCTTTGGCGGCCAGCTGATCAATGTTAGCGGCGGCGGCAAAGCTGATGTCTTCAAGAATCACATCGGCGATGCGCGTCTCCGTGGTGGAAAGGCGATCGCGCTGGCTGCGCAGGTGATAAACCACATCAAAGAGTTGGGTCATGAGTTTCTCTGAACAGAAAAGGCTTATTAAAAAAATCGTTAGAAAAAAGTTTCAACTATGTCCACTACCCGGTAATCATCATCAACAATCAGCAACTGCTGCCACTTATCGAAGGTCAGGCAGGGGTGGGAAATGTCCAGTGCCAGCATGTCGCCCACTTGCAGGTCGGCATCGGCGGGCACTGCCATAAATGCGTGTTGATCCATCATCTTGTGCAGCTGCCAAGCGGCGGGTGCGGCGCTGGGGCGGGTGTCGCGGCCAGGGCGAAAATGCAGGCTGGGGATGGGCAGGCCCGCATCAAAAGCGGCGTCGCGCTTGCCCAACCCGAGAATCGCCAGCCCCGGTTCGGGGCGTGAGGTCACATAGGCCCAGACTTGCAGCGCAGGTTGCAACTGGCGACCCATGTGCTGAATGACCGGATTGGTTGTGCCCATGCGCTTGGCGGCCGCCTGGTAAATGCCCAGATCCTGGGTGAGGTAGCAGCCGGGGCGCAGCACTATGTCCAGCGGGCGGCCAATATCGGCACCGGCCCACTCTTCGGCCACCAGATCGAACCAGGCGGAGCCAGCGCCAGTGAGCATCGGGGTCTGTTCGCTTAGCAACTGGCGCGCCTGTAAGTGTTTGAGTGTGTCCAGGGCATGGCGCAAAAACGCGCGTATTTCGCTGGCTTCCTTGAGCACTCCTTCGTAAATCTCCACTCCGCGCAGGCTGAGGCTGGGCCAGCGGCCAATCTGTTCGAGCAGTGATTCCAGCGCCTGGATGTCGCGCACACCGCTGCGCCCGCCGGCGGTGCCGAGTTCAATCAAAAGGCAAAGGTGTTGTCCGCGCTCTAAAAAAAACCGCCCGAGCCGGGCGGCATTAAGGGGACAATCGACGAGGACAAAGCACTCAAAATTTGGGTCGGCCAGCAGCTGAGCGATGATGGCCATATTGGCCTCGCCCACCAGTTGGTTGGCGAGTATCACCCGGCGCACACCAAAGTGATGGGCCACCTGCACCTGGGGCGCGGTTGCCAGGGTGATACCCCAGGCGCCCGCCGCCAACTGGCGCAGGAAGAGCGCCGGGCTCATGCTGGTTTTGCCGTGGGGCGCCAGCTTGAGCTGATAGTGATCGATAAACTCCGCCATCCACGCCAGGTTGTGCTCAAGGCGGCGCTGGTTGAGGCAGGCCGCTGGCAGGCTCACTTCCTCGGCCAGCAGGCGCCATCCCGCTTGGGCCAGCTCTTCGATCCGAGCCGAAGACGCCTGGGACGGAAACTGCCCCAGGCCCTTGTGCAAGGGCTCCAGCGACCGCTGCCTGAGAACTCTATGTAAATTATTTTCAGTCATCGGGGTGTTCTGGCTTGAAAAGCGCAAAAAATCGACGTTTTTTCAAGGCTATCACCGAGAAAATCAAAATGGAAGAAAATAATTTACATTTTTTGGTAAAAAACGCCATCTTGTGAAAACAAGGCTCAATCCGCGGCCTGCACCTCGCCCACTGCCTGGTCGCGCCAGAGCGCCCATTCCCGCCCTGGATAGGGGGCCGCGAAAGTCTCTATGGCACCGCGATCCTGCAAGGTGACATAAACCTTGCGGCCATCCTTCCCGCCAAAGGCAATATTGGTCGGCTTTTCGCCCTTAAGGCGAATAGTGCTCACTAACCTGCCCTCGGGGGAAACCACCGCTACCACCCCGGCGCTATGGCGGGCGATATAGAGATTCCCCTGGGTATCGCTGCGCATACCGTCCAGGCCATGGTCGGCAAATTCGATCAACAGCCGCTTGTTGCTCAGGCGGCCGCTGGCCGGGTCGCGGTCGTACTGCCACACGCGGCGCTGCACGCTCTCGTTGACATAGAGGGTTTTTTCGTCAGCGCTCACTTCAATGCCGTTGGTGGTGCCCATACCGCTTTCGAGCAACTGCACCTCACCCGCCGGGCTGATCATCCAGAGGTTGCCGGTGTTGTCGGCCCATTTGGGGTCGCTGGCGTAAAGACGGCCATCGCGGGCGATAGCGATATCGTTGGGCTGGTTCATTTGCACCTCGTGGGCGTGAACCGACACCGCTTGGGTATCCGGCTGAATTTTCAAAATATTGTGGCCGGTGTAGTCGGCCACATACATCTCGCCTGCCGGTCCAAAGCGGATGCCGTTGCCGATGCTACCCTCGGGCAGCCGCAACCAGAGGCGCGTCTGGCCCTCGGCATCCACCACGCCAATGGTGCCCTCCTCGGCAAAATTCACGGCGTAGAGATTGCCTTGGGCATCCACCGCCGGGCCTTCTATGCCCGAGGTAAAAACCCCGTCGGGTACCAGATCGCGGGTTTGGGCCTGGGCGACGAAGCTGGTGAACACCAGGCTGCAAACCAAGGCTGCTGAGCGGAAAGGTAAAAATCCTGAGGGGAAAATAGTCATCTTGGCCTTTTTATCTCGATAAACGCTTTTACAGCAGACGCGAAAACCTGAGTTGGCGTCAAGCCTTGCGTTCTTGTCGTGGGGCGATAGAAACAGAAGGTTTGTCTACTCTGGTGGACAAATATGAGTTTGTCCACCAAGCTGGACATATTGGCCTGTTGCCACCGATTAATTTTTTACTTTGGATGCCCCCCCATGCTCGACGATGCGGATTTACAACTGATACTGGCCGATTGGAAAGCCTGGTCCAAGCGACCACTTGAGTCGGTACCCAGAGCTGTGGCGGGGCACTGCTTGTTGTCGCCAAATCTGGTGACTGTCATTCAGGGCGTGCGTCGTTGCGGAAAATCCACCTTGCTGCGCCAATTGATGCAGACCAACCAGATCCCCGAGGAGCAGGCGGTTTTTATCAACTTCGAAGATCCTCGTTTGATCGATAGGCTTGATGCTGGGCTGTTGGATCAGCTCTATCGCCTGTCAACGAAAAGCCATCACGGCAGTTTGATCTTCTTTCTCGATGAAATACAAAACGTCAGCCATTGGCAAAAGTGGTTGAACACCCAGCTTGAGATAAAAAGCGGGCACCGTTTTGTGGTGACGGGCTCCAACAGTCAGTTACTTGGGGGTGAGTTGGCCAGCGCGCTCACCGGCAGGCATCTGCGGTATGAGTTGTTTCCGTTCGACTTTGAAGAATCTTGCCAATGGGTAAAGCCTGGACAGCTGGAGGCGTATATTCGTTCGGGCGGGTTTCCGGCAGTGTTGGATTTTCCGCAGCCGGAAAAACTTTTGCAGCAGTACTTTATGGATATTGTTGAAAAAGATATTCGCGAGCGGGTATCAGCCAAATCGAGTCGACCATTGCAAGCTGTGGCCAAAATGGTGTTTGAATCTGTCGGTACCGAATTAAGCCTGAGGCGGATTGCGGGCGTTGTGCAATTAAGCCCGGAAACTGTCAGCCACTACTTACAGGCCTGTGAGAATGCCTACTTGATTTTCAGTTGTCCCTACTTCGCCTATTCTGAAGCCAAGCGCGTGCGCCATAACCGAAAATATTACGCGGTTGATACCGGCCTTCGCCGCGCGATTATCACCCGAGCAGGGCAAGATCTGGGTAAGGATTTTGAAAATGCTGTGTACTTAGCCTTGCGCCGAAAAACCTCGGATATTTCTTACTGGAAAGGCAAGGGCGAAGTGGATTTTGTGGTGACTGGCACCCGAGGCATGACGCCTATCCAAGTCAGTTATGGCCCACCGCTAGCGCGACATGAGCAGGCGCTGCAAGAATTCTACGGCCAGTTTCCCCACGCTAATGAGGCCATTTTTGCTACACCTGATTCGTTTAGTGAGTTGGCGACGATGGAAATTTAGGGTCTGCAAAAGGGCTTACTGGGGTGCAGAACGGCTGGCTTGATCGGCAAAAAAACGCAGCATTAAATTTAGCTGGTTGATCACCAATTGAAACTCTTCGAATTGGCGCTGGCTCATGGGAATGCCGCCATCGTCGGCGTAGATAACCGCAATGATGCGCTTGTCGAGTTTGAGCGCGCCGAGCATGGCATCACTTTTGTTCTGGGTGTTTTTTAAAATGCCTAGAGTGAGTTGGGATTTTTCCGGTTGATGCCAAATGCACTCCTGGGTGCGCAACAGCTCGTGCAACAAATCCCCTTTGCGTAGTCGCGCCAGCTCAATATTCCCCTCCAGGCGCCAGCGATCCGTGTCCGTGCCCGCGATATAGCGCACATCCAGAGATTTGCTTTTGTGATCCATCATCGCTATCGCTACCCGTGCCATGGGTGAACCCAGATGCAATGCCATCAAACCCGCGTGCATGATGCGCGACAGGCTTTCGCCGTCCAGCATCAACTTGTGAATGTTATTCAGGTGACTCTGAAATTCATAACCGGTGCGCGGCTGTTCAACAACTTTACGCTGCAATTCTTCGGCGCGCGGCAATTGGTTGAGCAGCCGCTCGGCGCCGTAGGTGGAAGCGATCACTGAGGCCTCTTCGGCCATCAACAAAATTTGTTTGCGCGCCTGCTCGGTGGACGAGTCACACACTTGCCCGACTCGCGCGCACAATTGTTTGACTTCCGGTGAATCCAACCCGCGATGTAAATTGTCGCTCAGTTCGTTGCCCAAGTTGACTGCCTGCGCCATCACACTACCCTTGCTGCCTTTTTCGCAGGCTTCCGCTACCAGATCACCCAGAGCCCATTCTTTAATTAACGTTTTATTGAGCTGGTTGATATCCAGGCCCAGGATTTCTTGTGAGAGTCTTTGTTCTTCGGCGGGGTTGGCATCCCGCGCCTGTACAAAGGCTTCGCCTGCTGCCTGGCCGCTGGCGAGTATGGCCAGTTCGCCGATATGGCGTAGCAGTGCGGCAATAAACACCTGTTCGCGCTTTTCACTATCCAGCTTGCCCACCATGGCGCGGGCTTGCACCGCCGCATGAAAGGAGCGCGCCAGCCGCTGGATTAATAGGTCACGGGGTTTGCCTTTGAGAAAACTGTCGATCAGGCTGGAGGCAAGAGTGATATTGCGCAGGTTGACAAAGCCCAGTTGGATAATGGCGCGCGAGACGGTCTTGATGGGGTTCAGTGAACGGTTGTAGTGCACCGAGTTGGCGATGCGCAGTACCCGCGAGGTGAGGTCGGCATCGCGCAGGATAATTTTGGTGAGATCATCGGCGCAGCTCTCGTCGTCTTCGCTCAGTTCGCAAATAGCGCGCACAACGGCGTTGAGAGTGGGCAGTTCCTTATCCGATAGCAGGCGCATCCAGGCATCGAGGCCGCGAATTTCGCTCATGACCAAGGCTCGGTGTTATGGGGGTAAGCCTAAGTCTAGTCAGGAATATTCGTATTCGCGAATGACTGCCAAAAAGGCATCGCCAAAGCGCTCCAGCTTGCTGTCACCCACGCCGCTGACGCGCAGCATCTCGCTGGCGGTGAGCGGCCGCTGTTCGAGCATTTCGCGCAGGGTGGCATCGTGGAAGATGACATAGGGCGGCACGCCATGTTCGTCGGCCAGCTGCTTGCGGCAGGCGCGCAGTGCCTGCCACAGGCCCTGGTCTTCGGCGGCAATATCCAGCGCCGGGCGGCGGCTGGGGCTGCTGGCCTGGACGCGTTTGTCGCGGCGCAGGCGAATGGCTTCTTCGCCGCGCAACAGCGGGCGGCAGCTTTCATTGAGTAGCAAACCGCCATAGTTGGGCTCTACATCCAGATAGCCGCGCGCTACTAGCTGGCGAAATACCGAGCGCCATTCGTCGGCGGATAAAAATTTGCCTATGCCATAGGTGGTTAATTTGTCGTGGCCAAAACTCAGCAGCCGTTCGTTGGCGCTGCCGCGCAGCACATCAATCACATGATTGGCGCCAAAGCGCTGGCCGGTGCGGTAAACGCACGACAGCGCCATGCGCACGGCTTCGCTAGCTTCCCAGGTGTCGGCGGGGTGCAAACAACAATCGCAGTTGCCGCAGGGTTCGTCCAGTTGATCGCCAAAATAGCGCAGCAAACTTTGGCGGCGACAACTGGTGATTTCACAGAGGCCGAGCATGGATTGCAGGCGTTGCTGCTCCTGCCGTTTAAATTCCTCGCTGCCTTCGGAGCCTGCCATCATTTGGCGCAGCTTGACCACATCGTCCAAACCATACAGCAAGAGCGCGGTTGCGGGTTCGCCATCGCGTCCGGCGCGGCCGGTTTCCTGATAATAGGCTTCGAGACTTTTGGGCAAATCCAGGTGCGCCACAAAGCGCACATCGGGTTTATCGATACCCATACCAAAGGCGATGGTGGCGACCATAATGACGCCTTCCTCACGCAAAAAGCGCCGCTGATTTTGCGCGCGGACTTGGCTGCTTAAACCGGCGTGGTAAGGCAATGCATTAAAACCTTCGTCGCACAGCCAGGCAGCGGTTTGCTCCACTTTGTTGCGCGACAAACAATAAACAATACCGGCGTTGCCGCTGTGCTCCTCGCGCAAAAAACGCAACAGCTGCATGCGCGGATTATCTTTTTGCTGAATGCGGTATTGGATATTGGGCCGGTCAAAACCGCTGATAAATTGCTGGGCATTTTCCAGCCCCAGGCGCGCAATAATTTCGGCGCGGGTGCGCACATCGGCGGTGGCGGTAAGCGCAATGCGCGGCACCTGGGGAAAGGCGCGCTGCAAAATATCCAGCTTTAAATAATCGGCGCGAAAGTCGTGGCCCCATTGGGCCACACAGTGGGCTTCGTCTATGGCAAACAGCGCCAACTGGGCGCGATGAAACAGATCGAGGGTGCGCTCCTGCAAGAGGCGCTCGGGCGCGATATAGAGCAAATCCAATTCGCCCCGTTCAAACGCCAGTTCGGTTTGCCAGGCTTCTTGCGGCGAGAGTGAGGAATTGAGAAATCCGGCGCGCACACCCAGCTCATGCAGCGCACTGACTTGATCCTGCATAAGGGCAATCAGCGGCGAGATCACCACGCCGGTGCCGACGCGGGCCAGGGCGGGAATCTGGTAGCACAGGGATTTGCCGCCGCCGGTGGGCATAAGCACCAGCGCATCCTGGCCTTTGATCAGGCAGTCGATAACCGCCGCCTGGGGGCCGCGAAATTCGTGGTAGCCGAAAACGTGTTCGAGAATGGCGAGGGGTTCAGACATCATGGCCGGGAGTATAAGCCAGCCGTCTAGAGGCTGCTAACGGAAAAACTATCGCGGGCGGTTTTTTGCCGCTATCCACTGAGCCATGTACTGGGTGCTTTTGAGCAGATGATGCTGCAACATGCGGCCAATAAAATTTTGCTGGCGTCGCTCGGTCAATTGGGCGCGGGCCTCGGCCAGGCGTGCCATCAGCGCGGGTCTATGGGTCGCCAGTGCAAAACGTTCGGTTGCCAGCGCCAGGCCGCGCTGCTGCGCCAGTTGCCATTCGGTTTGTTGCGTGTAAAGCCGCACCGCCGCTTCAACAAAATCCTGATTGCTATTGGCGATGGCGCCCGGCCAGGCCTGTACGCCTTCTATAAGTTGCGCGTCAGTGACGCTTGTCATGGCTTCAGCACCTATCGAGGTGGTAACACTCGGCGTACCCGCTTGCATGGCGTCCAGTAGCTTGCCCTTGATGCCTGCGCCAAAACGCAGCGGTGCCAAACAAACTCGCGCCTGGCTCATTACCTGCTGCGCATCCTCGGCCCAACCTTTAATCAAAAAACCTTCGCGTGGATTGTGCAGCTGACTGGCCTTGGGCGGCAGGTAAGCGCCGTAGATATGCAGCTCCGCCTGGGGTAAGCGCTCGCGAATCGCGGGCCAAAGTTGCTGCTTGAGGCAGAGCACTGCATCCCAATTGGGTGCGTGGCGAAAATTGCCGATGCTGATAAAACCCGTGCGGGTTTCAAAATCTTTAGCTGGAGTGTCGCTGGGTGTAGCCAGCAAGGGGCAGTAGTGCAGTAACGCAGCGTCCATCGCAAAATGCTGTTGCAGCAGTTGCATTTCTGTTTCAGAAATTACCAGGCTGAGATCACTGCGCCAAATGGCCGCCAACTCGCGCAGTGCCACCTCTTCATTGGCCATAGCCTGGGCGCTGGTGCGTAAATCGGTACCCGTATCGGTGAGTTGATAGCCTTGCTGCGCAGTAAATGTTTTTATGAGTTGTTCGCGCGCTTGCCGCAGGCTGTGCAGGTCTTCGGTGTCGAGGATGCGCAATGCGTCTGGGCAATGTTGCGCTACTCGCCAACTGAATTGTTCCTCGGTAAAAAACCGATCGAAGATCACCGCTTGGGGTTGATAGCCTTTAATAAATTCATCGAAGCTGTCGCAATTGAGTGCCAGGATTTGTTCGCGTACACCCAGGCTGTTGAGGTCGGCGCGCTGCTCCGAAAGCTGCGCCGCAGAGCCAAAGACTATGTCCCAACCCTCGTGCAAAAAGCCTTCAATGAGTTGCAGCATGCGGCTGCCCGCTGCCGACGAGCGGGGCTCTGGCCATACATAACCAATAATCAGTAAGCGGGGTTTTTGCTGCTTAAGCGTCACAGTCGCCATCCCAGGGTGACCGCACCAAACTGTTGGCGCGAGCTGTTGTTGTTATCCAATGAATTGCCGTCTTTAAAGGCCAGGCTGATGCTCAGATCGCGCCAGGAATAGGCAATGCCTGCAATCAGCGAATGGCTTTCATGGCGTAAATCCGCCGAAGGGCTTGCGCGAAATGTATTGCCGTTAATAAAAATCTGGTTGTGCACATAATCGATATTGCCACCCACATAGACATACCAGCCCCCATCAATAGCCACGGGATTGGTGATGCGCCCGGTAATCAGGGCAGCGGAAGAAAAGCTTTTTTCCAAACCTCTACCTGCACGTAAAATAAACCCTGTACCTACGGAAGATTCAAAATTGCCCGCACCTATTTGGGCCAGTAGCAGTAAATCAACGGCGGGCGACTCTGCGCTCGCGAAACGCCGGGTACGCATATAATGAACTTGACCCACAAGTTCATTTTTTAGTTGGTAATCCCACCCCTGAGGATCAGTAGAGTCAGTGACCTTGTGAATAAATTTCTGCATGTTTTCTGCACCTGACGCTGGGCCGAGTATGCCGATGCTGGTGGAAAGCGAATCTGCACGGTTACCGTAAACACTGATAAACGATGAGCGTAACATCAACAACCCGGCATAGGGTGCATCCCTGGGATCAGGAATAGCCTTGGAAATGTCTCTGGGGGTCACCATCGCCTGCCCAAGGGTGTAGACCGAGAGTGTCAGGTCGGGATTTTGCTGCAAAAAAGGCAAAAACGGGCGCGTGAGCAGCGGTGCCTCGGCCAGACCATTGCCCTCGTTAGACACGTCATAGAGTGAAATGTAAGCGCCGTTGGTGTAGCCGCCACCGTCGCGAAACACAAACATATCGTTGTGCCAAATCAGCGATGCCCAATCGATTTCAGCGTTGCTTTGAGCTGCCAACAACAGGCAGATGATCAGTATCAGCGTTCGTTGCATGGTTCAGGAAAATCAGTGAAAAAGTGGGTCAAGAAGACAGGCTGCGCAAGGGTGACAGATTTTAGGACGATCGTCAAAAAATATGTGGGGGGGTTATTTACCGCAGCCACTCCACCACACCCTGCCCAACCGCGCGCCCGGTGGCGAAGCAAGCCGTCAGCAGATAGCCGCCGGTGGGTGCCTCCCAATCGAGCATTTCACCGGCGCAAAACACACCGGGTTTTTGCTTGAGCATCAAGCGCTGATCCAGCGCAGAAAAACACACGCCACCGGCACTGCTGATGGCCTCGGCCAGGGGTCGGGGCGCTGAGAGAGTTAAACGCAAACCTTTGACAGCTTCTGTCAGTTGAGTGGCTTCCTGGCACTGCGCCGCCGATAACTGCTCGCGCACCAACGCAATCTTCACCGGCGAAAGGCGCAGCTGTTTACGTAAAAAATTACTGAAGGAATCCTTGCCCCTGGGCTGCTGCAACTTGGCTGCTACTTGCGCGGCGCTTAAATCCGGCGCCAGATCCAGCCACACTGTCGCGCTGCCGCTGCGCGCCAATTGCGCGCGCAATTGCGCCGAGGCGGCGTAAATCAATCCGCCCTCTATACCGTATTCACTAAGCGTGGCTTCGCCGCGCAGTCGTTGCAGCTTGTTTGTACTATCGACATAACTCAGCGCAATCGTGTGCAACGGCTCGCCTGCAAAACGGCTTTTGATGTAGTCGCTCCAGGCCAACTCGAAACCACAATTGCTCGGGCTCAGGGGTTGCAGCGCAATGCCTTCGGCGGCCAGCAGCGACACCCAACTGCCATCGGAACCCAGGCGCGGCCAGCTGCCACCGCCGAGAGCCAAGACGCCCGCTGCAAATGGCAGTGACTGCTCTCGTTGATTGGCAAGATCCAGCAGGCGCCAACTGCCGCTCTCATTCCAACCCAACCAGCGGTGGCGAGGATGAAAACGCACACCCAGTTGCCGCAGCCGATGCAACCAGGCACGCAGCAGCGGCGCCGCCTTCATATCACGCGGAAACACCCGCCCGGAACTGCCCACAAAGGTGTCCACGCCCAGGCCGTGAATCCAATCGCGTAGTGCTTGTGCATCAAAGGCATCAATAAAGGCTTGCAGCTGTGGGCGCTTATCGCCGTAGCGATTGAGAAAATCGTTTTTTTCTTCGGCGTGGGTAATGTTCATGCCCCCTACGCCGGCGAGCAAAAACTTGCGCCCGACTGAGGGCATGGCATCAAAGAGATCAACGGCTATACCGGCGCTGGCGATTACTTCAGCAGCCATCAAGCCCGCTGGGCCGCCGCCGATGACGGCGACCCTGGGCGAAGAGGAAGGATCAGAGGGAGAAGTAGAGGTGTTTTGAGAATTCACTGGAGCCTGCCGCTGCTAATGGACTGCACCGACAGGCCCGCAATATCAGGGAACCCGCGCCTCAAAGGGTGAGGCAGGCAGACCGGCGCTATTATACAGATTGGCCTTGGCCGGGTTATCCGCCCAGGCGTAGCGCACCCATACAGGTGAACTCACCTCAGGGCTGGAGATGCGCAAGCGGTGCTTGCCGTCGCGCTTGGCGGTAGCCCACACAAATTGCTTGTCCTCACCGGCAATGGCGATTTCGTACAGCTGGTCGCCGCGAATCTCCAGGCCTTTGCCGGTATCGCTGAATTCAATCACCAACTCTTTACCGCGCCGCTGCACCGATTTCACCTGTGGCCCCGAGGCGATAACTTTTTTATCGCCATAGGCCAGCTGGCGCGCCGCCAGTGCCAGGCGATCGCCCACGGATTTTTTGTCGAGCGGGTGAATATCGTTCCACTCACCAATATCGATCGCGACCGCCATGGCGGTGTTGGGCTCGCTGAGCGTTTGCCGTTGGGCTTCGCGCAGCAGCGCCATATCGCTCTCCACGGGTTGATCCTGGGCCTCGTTGAGGTTGGCCAGCTGTACAAAGAGGAAGGGGAAGTCGCCCTGGCCAAACTGCTGGCGCCAGTCGCGGATCATGCGCGGGAAAAGATCAAAATATTCCTGCGCGCGCGTGATATTGGATTCGCCCTGATACCAGATAACGCCTTTGATCGGTGTTTTTAGTGCGGGTGCCAGCTTGGCTTTGTAGAGCACCGTAGGCTGGTAATGCAGGGTGGTGGACGGCGGCATGGGGCCATCGGCGTGCATACCGATGCGGTAGTGCCATTGGCCGCTCAAGTCGATCTGTTCGTCACCCAGTTTGAGCGCGTAGGTTTTGTCGGATACAAATTCAGGAATACCGCTGTAGCTGGTCAGACGCACACTGATGGTGTTTGTGCCCGCTTTGAGCAGCCCCTGGGGCAGGTCGTAAATGCGCGGCGGGTAGCGATAGCCAATCTGGCCCACCGGCTGGCCGTTGACGAAGGTTTCATCGCCATCAATCAACACGCCCAACCACAGCTGTGCGGATTTGCTCGCCTGGGCAGCGCTGAGATCAAACTCTTTACGCAACCAGGCAACGCCGTTTACAAAATCGATGTTTTGATTTTTGAAGGAGCCGGGCACGCTAAAGGGCTGCCAGTCGGTCAGTGGCAATTGGGCCGCAGACCAAGGCGTTGAGCCCTGTCGGCCCTTGTCCTCTGCGTTGGCCTTGGTGTACCAGGCCTGGCTGCGGGCTTGATCGGCGCGGCGGGTGGCTTCGAGATGCTCGGTATTTTTAAAGGCTTCCTGTTTGGCGAGGTATTCGGGGTAATCCACCAGCGCGCCTTCGCTCATCCAGGCCTCGACCGGCGAGCCGCCCACAGAAACACTGATGATGCCTATCGGCACCTGATACTGCTCGTGCAAATGCTTGCTAAAGAAAAAGCCCACCACCGAAAAGCCCCAGAGGTTATCGGGGGTGGCGGTTTTCCATTGGCCTTTTTCAAAATCCTCGGCGGGTGCATCAAAACGAAATGCCAGGGGCACATTGAATTCGCGGATTTTGGGTAACTGGGTGTTGGGGATCACATCCGGATATTTGAAGCGCACCCGGTTGATGGGGAATTCCATATTGGATTGGCCAGCGCCTATCCACACATCACCCATCCATAGGTCTTTGAGGGTGATTTCGTTGTTGCCGCGCAGGGTCAGCGCGTAAGGCCCGCCCGCTTTGCGCGGTGCGAAGGTCAGCGACCAGCGGCCATCTTTGGCGGTGGTGGTGTGGGTTTCGCCATCGAAGAGGCCGGAAACCGTTTCGCCCTCGTCGGCCCAGCCCCAAATCACGATGGGTTTGTCGCGCTGGAGCACGGCTCCATCGCTGATCAGCAGGGGCAGGCAGATATCGGCGTGGGCGACCTGACAAAAAATCAGCAGGCTTGCTGTCAGCGCCAGCAAATAAGATAAACGGGCTTTGAGGCTTTGGGAAAGCAGCATAGTGGTCACCTCGAGTTATTAGAGATTGGCCACTATACTGCAAATAAACGCTTGTTGGACACTTGCATGCAAGTAC
>CBFGWO010000011.1:0-48701 GCA_965652595.1 uncultured Cellvibrio sp.
GTCATTCGCCGCAACGGCGTTACCGAGATTGTGACTTGGCAGTAACGGGTTTTACCGAGACAGCAACGGATTTAAAGGCAGGCGTTTGGCTGCGCGGATCGCGGCGGGTGTCGATCAATACATTCGCCTCCGGGTAATAGGCCAGAAGATTGCCCGGTGGCAGATCAAACGCAAAAACCTTCAGGCCCTTCATGCTCCCCACCGCAGACTCTAGATCCACATAGTCGCCCGGCGCCAGGCCGAGCGCGCTTATATCCTCACCATTCATCAACACCGACCAACGCGTGTGGGTGCCGCGATAGCTGTCTTCCTCTTCGTAAATCATCGAATTAAATTGGCCTTCGCTGCGAATGCTCGCCAGAGTGAAAGGATAATCTGCGCGCGCAGGTTTTTCCGGCAGCTGAGTGATGACAAACTGCGCCTTGCCGCTGGGGGTGTTAAACAGCGGTTGGTGCAGCACCCGCCGGGGAATACTGAACTCCTGGCGGCTGGTGTCTATATCGGCGAGCCCTTCCAGGCCCGGCACCAGTTCGGCAAGTGCGCGACGAATTTCGCGGTGCTCGCTCAAACGCGAAAAATCCAGCGGGCTGTGCGGCAGCAGTCGCTTGCCCAACTCACAGAGTATCTGCACTTCGGAATGCAAATTATCCAGGCGCACTATGCCGCCATCGCTCAGGCGCACAAAATTAAACATGGATTCCTGGGTGGTGGCCTGGGGTTCTTCGTCGCGCGCACACACCGGCAAAATCAGCGCTTCGCTGGTTTCCATGCCGGTCACATGGCCGCGATTGAGGGTGGTGGTGAGGTAGAGTTTGAATGCAATTTTATTGAGTGACTGTCGCGCCCAATCACTGTTGGGTGTGGCGGCGTAGAGATTGCCGCCCATCAGCAGGGCAGCGTCAATTTCACCGCGATCGGAAGCTTCAAGGCAGGCGAGGGTGTCCATGCCCGGTGCGCGCGTTAGCGGGTTGCCGCAAAATTTTTCCAGCGCAGCGAGCATTTTTTCGGGCAGCTGCGGTTTAACGCCCACAGTGCCTATGCCTTGCACGTTGCTGTGACCGCGCAGTGGCAAAAGCCCTGCGCCGGGCTTGCCGAGCATGCCGCGCAAGAGTGCGAGATTGGCAATAGCCTCGACGTTGTCTACACCCTGCTGGTGGTGAGTAATGCCCATGCCCCAGGCAAAAATCGCGTGCTCTGCTTTGGCGTACTGAGCGGCGATAGCCTCTATTTTTGTTCGCTCAACGCCGGATTGTATTTCAATGCTGGCCCAATCGCAGCGCTCAATACTTGCACGGTAGTCAGCGACATTTTCTGTGTGGTGCGCAATAAAGTCTGTAGCAATTTGATGGGTTTCCAGCAGCGCTTTGGCTATGCCCATCAGCAGCGCCAAGTCGCCACCGATTTTGGGTTGTACATAATCAGAAGCAATCCAGGTGCCACCTGTTAAGAGTGACTTGGCGCTTTTGGGTACCGCGAAGCGCACCAGGCCAGGTTCTTTCGCCGGGTTAATCACAATTACCTGGCCGCCGCGATCGCGACAATTTTTGAGCTGATGCACAAAGCGCGGATGGTTGGACGATGGGTTGGCGCCAATCACAAAAATACAATCCGCCTGCGCCAGATCTTCCAGTGACACGGTGGCGGTGCCAGAGCCCAAACTATTGTTCAAGCCGACGCCAGTCGCCTGATGGCAATAGTAGGAGCAGTTGTTGACATTGTTGGTGCCGTAAAGGCGCGCCAACAATTGCAGCACAAAACCCGCCTCGTTGGACGAGCGCCCGGAGCTGTAAAAAAAGCTGCGCTCAGCGGGGGTGCTGGCAAAGCGCTGGGCCATGATGTCGAAGGCCTGATCCCAGCTGAGCGGTGTGTATTTGTCGCTCCCCGCCGCTTTATAAAGCGGTGTGTTCAAACGGCCCAGATGTTCCAGCTCGCGCGCCGATAGCTCGTGAAAATCCGCCAGCGGGTGATCAAAAATTTCGCGCGGAATTGCCGGTTGTATGTCGGTGGATTGGGCCTGAATGCTTTTGTTGCACACCGAGGGGAATTCCCCCAGCTCGTTGGTCATGCCTCCTTGTTGGCCCCCCATACCCAAACCGCAGGCTTTGCAGGTGTTGCGGCTGTTGAGTGCCTTGGCAGATTTCACCAGGCCAATGCGCCCGAGTGTCCTGAGGGTATAGAGAATTTTTTTGGGGCCTCCGCCGACAATCTTGAGCGGTTGAGCGGGCAGTAAATCGGTCATGGGGCACGTTCCAGTGTTATAGGCGTGGCTCAGGTTAGCCCCTGGGATGGCGCGGGTAAATAGGTAAAACGACGGATGTTGTGTTGGGCTCAGCTGGGTTTGGTCTTGTGTTTTGCGAACTCACTGGTAAGTTGGTCTTGGTCACCCTATGTTGTAAACCACACAGTTAAGGACGTCGTTCTATGGGCAAGCAGTTTGAACAAATATCAGAAAGCCACCAGCGGTTTATCGAGAGCCAAAAACTCTTTTTTGTGGGCACCGCCGTCAGTGAGGGACGGGTTAATATTTCGCCCAAGGGAATGGACTCCTTTCGCGTGCTCGGCCCCAATCGAGTCGCTTGGTTGAATGTGACCGGCAGCGGTAATGAAACCGCAGCTCATGTGCAGCAGAACCCACGCATGACGTTGATGTTTTGTGCCTTCGAAGGGGCGCCCATGATTATGCGGCTCTACGGTGCTGCCAAGGTGGTGCATCACCTTGACGCTGAGTGGGCAGCGCTTTTTTCATTGTTTGACCCGCTGCCCGGTGCGCGGCAAATTTTTGAGGTGCAAGTAGACCTGGTGCAGACCTCCTGCGGTATGGCCGTGCCTTTTTTTGATTACCTGGGTGAGCGCGAACAACTGAAAGATTGGGCGATCAAGCGCGACGATGCTGGCTTGCAGCGCTACTGGGAAGAGAAAAATCAGCACACCATCGATGGCTTTCCCACCCACATAGTTGCGAAAAACCTGGGCGCCAATCGCTCCTGATCCGCCGGGCTTCTAGCCCTTATCCAACTCTCCAGTCTCCAAAAAGGGTGAGGCGTCTATATCTTCCGCATTCATCATACTCGCGATCCTTTGCAGCGCGCTGAGGATCAGCGACTGTTCCCAGTCGGCCAGGGCGTCAAAACGATCCACAAATTGCTGTTGTAGCGCTGTGGGCGCCCGCGCCAGAAGGCTCTCGCCCTCGGGCGTGAGGTGCACATGTACCTTGCGCTTGTCCTGCTGTGAGCGCTGGCGATAGACCAAGCCGCGCTTTTCCAGCCGATCCAGAATACTGGTCACCGTCGCCTGGCTCAGGCTGACCTCCTGCGCCAGCTGGCCGATGATGGCGTCGCCTTGGCGGCCTATGGCTTGCATCAGCAGTAACTGGGGCGCGGTCACCTGCGAGGTTTTAATCAATTGGCGCGAATGGAGGTCGGTGGCGCGAATGACTCGGCGCAGGGCGATCAGTACCTGGTCTGCTTGGCTCATAACGTCTTCTCTATGTGGTTTGGGCTTTTGAGCGCTCAGTCTCAATATGCGGGCCTAATACTATCGACTGCTTGGTCCAGATAGCAAAAAATTAATATTTAGTGTACAATACAAATAATTCTCAGCGATTCACAAAACAGTCAATATTTATCGACTAATATTGAATTAGTCCCATTTTTAAAGCGCTGAAATTAATTTCATCACTAAGTAATAGTGGTTTAATGCTGGTCTGGATATAGAGATCGCTCAAAAAGCGATCAATCAAAAAGGGTGATTATTATGCTTGTTTCATCGGAAGTACCTGATATCTCACAGTCTAAACGCCAGGGTATGGCCAGCCTTCGCAAGCCCACTGCAGAAGATGGCTATGCCCTGAATCGACTTGTTGCTGCCTGTCCCCCGCTGGATTCCAACTCCGTCTATTGCAACCTGCTGCAATGCACCCACTTTCGCGATACCTGCCTGGCCGCTGAACAGGATGGCCAATTGGTGGGCTTTGTTTCCGCCTATGTACCGTCCGCCCAACCGGACACCCTGTTTGTGTGGCAAATCGCGGTAGCCGACCAAGCGAGAGGTCAAGGCTTGGCCAAGCGCTTGTTGAACAGGTTGCTCGAACAAGTGCCCGGGCGAGTGCGGTTTATTGAAACCACCATCACCCCAGACAACCAGGCGTCCTGGAGCCTGTTCCGCAGTTTGGCGCGAGATCTGAATTGTCAGCTTGATAGCCGACCATTGTTTGATCGCGAGCGCCACTTTGACGGCCAACATCCCAGTGAAGAATTACTCAGCCTCGGCCCTATAGCGACCTCCGCCGATGCGAATCTTACGCCCCCTGCGTTCAACGACGAGTGATTCTGGTCGCATCGACCGCGACTAAAACTTCTGCTTATTTCTGCTAACAGATTGCAACCATAACGACACGAGGAAACTACTCATGCATATTTTTTCTGAAATGGAATCGGCTGTTCAAAGCTACGCCCGCTCTTTTCCCGTGGTATTTGATCGCGCGCGCGGCAGCCACCTTTACGATGCCGAGGGCAAGGCCTACCTGGATTTTCTCGCCGGTGCAGGCTCACTCAATTACGGGCACAACAACCCCCTGCTTAAAAAGGCGCTGATGGATTATTTGGATGCTGATGGGGTGACCCACGGTCTGGATATGCACACCTGTGCCAAAGCGGACTTTATGCAAAAGTTTCGCGACTACATTCTTGAGCCGCGCGCAATGGACTATCGCATGCAGTTCACCGGCCCCACAGGCGCGAACGCGGTAGAGGCGGCACTTAAACTAGCGCGCAAGGTAAAGGGCCGCAGCAATATCATCGCCTTTACCAACGGCTTCCACGGTGTAACCCTGGGGGCAGTGTCTGCCACCGGGAATCGCCATCATCGTGGCGGTGCCGGTGTGCCTTTAGCGAACGTATCGCGCATGCCTTTTTGCGGGTATCACGGTCGCGATGCCGATACTCTGAAAATGATGGATAAACTTCTGAGCGACCCTTCCAGCGGTGTTGATCAACCTGCCGCCATTATTGTTGAAGCTGTGCAAGGCGAGGGTGGTTTGAATGTAGCCGAAAAAACCTGGCTGCAAGGCTTGGAAAAACTTTGTCGCAAACACGACATGCTGTTGATCCTCGACGATATCCAGGCGGGCTGTGGCCGCACCGGCAGCTTTTTCAGTTTCGAACATGCCGGTATCAAACCCGACATGATCACGCTGTCAAAATCCTTGAGTGGCTTTGGCTTGCCGTTGGCGGTTGTGTTGATGAAACCCGAGCTGGATCAGTGGCAGCCGGGCGAGCACAACGGCACTTTCCGCGGTAACAACCATGCGTTTGTCACGGCTGCTGCGGCGCTTGAGCACTATTGGAGAACGGATGATTTCAGTCGCGAAATTGAGGCCAAGTCTCAACAGGTTAGCAAAGCCTTTAAAGCCATCAGTGAGCGCTATGGCATTACCGAATTGCGCCCCAAAGGCCGTGGCCTGATGCAAGGCTTGGAGTGTCGCAGCGGTGAAATCGCCGAGCGCATTACCCGCGCCGCTTTTGCTCGCAACCTGATTATTGAGACTGCCGGCAATCGCGGTCAGGTGGTTAAATGCTTTTGTCCGCTGACTATAGATAGCAAGGATTTGCAAGCAGGCCTTGAGCGACTCTCAGCGGCGATTGATGAAGTCTTTAGCAGCCAAAGCCAGGCTCTCGGTAAAGTAGGTTAATTGCAGCAGGTTATTTTTTGCACCATTTCTGAAGAAAGGTTATCGATATGATTGTTCGTCATCTGGCCCAGGCGCGCGCCAGCGAGCGCCGCGTTATTTCCGAAGGTTGGGAAAGCACTCGTCTGCTGTTAAAAAACGACCAGGTGGGTTTCTCTTTCCACATTACCACTATCTATCGCGGTGCTGAGTTGCACTTGCATTACAAAAACCATTTTGAGTCTGTCTATTGCATGAGCGGCTCAGGTGAAATTGAGGACTTGCAAACCGGTCGAGTGCATAGCATTCAGCCGGGCACTATTTACATCCTTGATCAGAACGACAAACACATTCTGCGTGCTCATGAAGAAATGCAGATGGCCTGTGTATTTAATCCGCCCTTGCACGGCAAGGAAGTTCACAAGGCTGATGGTTCTTATGCGTTGGATGCTGAATCAGTTTCTGATTAGGGCGCCTATTACAGGATGGCACAATGGGAGGCTTGCTGTGGGTTATAGGCATGAAAGACCGTCGCCCGCGGGATAGCGGGCGTCGAGCCCCCAAGGATGGGTTTACGGCGTGTCTTGCATGCCTATAACCCACAGCAAGCCGTCATCGGAGCACCAAAAAATCAGGAGCTAAGTTTTGTTACATACAGTAGAAAAAATCGGTGGTACATCCATGTCGGATTACACCGCCGTGCGCGACAACATTGTTCTCAAGCAGGGTAAAGCCGATCAACTCTATCAGCGTATTTTTGTGGTCTCTGCCTATGGCGGAATTACCAATCTTTTGTTGGAAAACAAGCACGATGGTCAGCCGGGCATCTACGGGCTGTTTGCCAGCACAGATAACGATGCGCCCTGGCAACAGGCTTTTGCGCGTCTGCGTGAACGCATAGAGGTGATCAACCAGCAGTTGTTTGGAAATACCGAATTGCGAAAAAAAGCCGATGCATTTATCGGCGCGCGCCTCGACCAGGCTGAAGACTGCCTCAAAAATTTGCAGGATTTGTGTCAGCACGGCCATTTTCAGCTGTCGTCTCACCTCTTTACTGTGCGCGAAATGCTGGCCAGCATTGGCGAGGCTCACAGCGCCTGGAATATGACTCAACTCTTGCGTCGCGACGGCGTGAACGCGCGCTTTATTGACTTAAGTGGTTGGAACGCCAATCAACTGACCAGCCTGGATGATGGTATACGCGCGGCATTTCACGATGTGGATTTGGCCAATGAATTGCCGGTAGTCACAGGTTACGCCCATTGCCGCGAGGGATTGATGGCGAGTTTTGATCGCGGCTACAGTGAGATGACTTTTAGCCGCATCGCGGTGCTGACGGGTGCGCGCGAGGCGGTGATTCACAAAGAGTATCACCTGAGTAGTGCCGATCCCCGCCTGGTGGGTGAAGAGGCGGCTGTGCCTATTGGACGCACCAATTATGACGTGGCGGATCAGTTGGCCAATTTGGGAATGGAAGCGATTCATCCGCGTGCGGCCAAGGGTATGCGTCAGGCGGACATTCCGCTGCGTATTAAAAATACCTTTGAGCCAGAGCACTTTGGCACGCTCATCACCCGCGATTATGTGAGTGAAACGCCGCGTGTGGAAATCATCGCTGGCCGCAAGCGGCTGTATGCGATTGAAGTATTTGACCAGGAAATGATGGGGCATAGCGAAAGCTACGATGCGGCTATCGTTTCGCAGTTGGCGCGCTTTAAAGCTGACATCATCAGCAAGGACATGAACGCTAACACGATTACCCACTATGTGGCGGCTAACCTGAAAACCGTCAAACGTATTAGCGAAGCCTTGCAGCAACACTATCAAGATGCAGAAATAAGCACGCGTCAGGTAGCGTTGGTATCGGCCATCGGGAGCGATATGAAAGTGCCGGGTATGCTGGCTAAAACTGTGGGTGCCCTGGCCGATGCCAAGATCAGCATTCTCGCCATGCATCAATCCATGCGGCAGGTGGATATGCAGTTTGTGATTGATGAAGCGGATTACGATCGCGCTGTGCAGCGTTTGCACGCCTGCCTGGTGGAAGTGCACAACCATGGAGTTGCCATATGCGCCGCCTAGGATTTTTTCATCTGCTCGGGTATTTCGGCTGGATACTGCTGGCGTTTGGCTTGCTTTTCGGTTGTCGCATGGCGCTGGCCGACGAGGCGCCAGCCGCAGGGGAGCAGGCAGCCAGCGAACGTATCAATCAGCTACAGGAGCCGCTTTACAACCCGTTTGTTGAGCGCTATGTGCTTGATGAACTCAAACAGCTGCGTGTTGACATGGCCAACCAGCGTGTCGAACTCCTGCAACAGGTGGTGGATCGTCATGTGGAATCCATTGATAAGGGCGTGAGTTACGCCACCAACACCATCACCTATTTTTTCTATTTGATTGCGGGCGTTACCTCAATACTGGTATTGGTGGGCTGGTCATCCATTCGGGAAATGAAAGAAAAAATGGGTAACCTGGCGGATGAAGAGGTGCGCAAGTTGGTTGAAGTCTATGAAGAGCGCTTGCAGGGTATCGAAAAGCAGCTCACGCAAAAGTCCCGCCATATCGACGCCAACCGCGAAGAGATTGAGCGTACTCAGGAGCTTCATTCACTTTGGTTGCGTGCCGCCCAGGAATCTGTACCCGCTAACAAAATTGCGGTTTACGACCAAATTCTTACCTTAAAAACCAACGATTGCGAGGCGCTTACTTACAAGGCCGATGCGGTATTGGAATTGGGTGAGCCCCAGTGGGCGGTGAATTTGTGTCAGCAGGCCTTGGCGATAGATTCGGATAATGCCCACGCGTTTTACCAGCTGGCCTGTGCTCATGCGGCACTCAATCATCCCGACGAGGCGATTCATTACTTGCAGCAAACACTGGCCCGCGCCGATAGTTACCGCGAGCTGGTTGCCAGTGATAAGGCACTTACGCCGCTGGCGGATTTGCCCGCGTTTAAAAAATTACTCGGTCAGCAATCTGTTGCAAAGGACTAGCTCGTGGCTTTGCTCAAGTTGGATTCATCAGTCGCGCATCGTTCCGGAATGATGTGGATTGCTGCGGCCCTTGCTCTGGTGTTTGTAGGTTTTGCCACTGGCTTTACCCGGGAATTTAGCGAGTTTTTTGCAGCCTTGGGCCGATTTACCTTTGTGTATTTCGGCTGGTTTTATGTACTGACTGTCAGCGGCTTGCTGATTTTTTTACTGTGGATTGCCGCCAGCCGTTACGGCGATTTACGCTTGGGCCGTGAGCAGGAGCCAGCCCAGTATTCTCTGGGTGCCTGGTTTGCGATGCTCTTTGCGGCGGGTATAGGTACGGTGTTGATGTTCTGGGGCGTGGCCGAACCCCTGTCTCATTTTATTAAGCCACCTTTCCTGGATATTGAGCCAAATTCTCGCGATGCTGCCAAGGCGGCGATGAATGTTTCCCTCTATCACTTTGGCTTACACACCTGGACCATTTTTACCTTGCCGGCGTTGGCAATTGCCTTTTTCAGCTATCGCCAGGATTTGCCTCTGCGGGTCAGCAGTGTTTTTGTGGGATTTTTGGGTGAGCGGATACGCGGCCCGCTGGGGCGCAGCATAGATTTGCTTGCGCTTTTGGGCACGTTGTTTGGCGTGGCTGTTTCCGTGGGCTTGGGTACTTTGCAGCTGGCGTCTGGTGCGAGTTATCTCAGTGGTAGTGATTCGAGTTTGGCGTGGCAGTTGGTGATAGTGGCGCTGGTGGTTTTGGTTGCTACCGCCTCTGTTGCCCTGGGGCTGGATAAGGGCATCAAGCGGCTTTCCTATTTCAACATAGGGCTGGCATTGGTTTTACTGGCGTTTATTTGGGTGTTGGGGCCAACCTTGTTTATTACCTCGGGTAGTGTGCAAAACCTGGGTATTTATGTGCAAAATTTGCCTTGGATGTCATTCTGGACCGAGGCCTACCAGGGCACCAGTTGGCAGCAGGGTTGGACGGTTTTCTACTGGGCCTGGACAATTTCCTGGGCACCCTATGTCGGATTATTTATTGCACGCATTTCACGCGGGCGAACTGTTCGCCAGCTGGTGTATGGTGCTCTCGGTGCGCCCTTCTTGTTTACGCTGATGTGGTTTTCTGTGTTTGGCTTATCGGCCATCGATTTGCAAATGCAGGGTGTGGATTTGGCAAGTCAGGTGGAGGCCGATGTTTCTATTGCGCTCTTTTCTTTTTTGCAAAGCTTTCCGCTATCCACTTTCACGTCAGTACTCAGTTTGATCATCATACTCGTCTTTCTTACCACCTCTGCCGACTCAGCAGCGCTGGTGATGGACAGCTTATCCCACCCGACTCAGGTCGGCTCTTCGGTATGGCACAGGGTTTTTTGGATGCTGCTTCTGGGCGCGGTTGCTGCGAGCCTCTTGTTGGGTGGCGGGCTTAAGGCGTTGCAGGAAGTGATTACCGCGCTCGGTTTTCCTTTTTGTTTGCTATTGGTGGCCATGGCTGTGGCCTTGGTGAGAGAGCTGCGGCAGCCAGTGCCGCCGCAGTCTATAGCATCAGGCGCAGAAAACTGATCTCAATTTAGGCTTGCAGAATCGCGTCGATTTTCTCCAGCTCATCAGTCGAAAACGCCAGCTTGTCGAGCGCGGCCACGGAATCCTCAATTTGCGCCACGCGGCTGGCGCCGATAATACAACTGGTGATTGCCGGGTTGTTGAGTACCCAGGCCAGCGCCATCTGCGCCAGCGACTGGCCTCGAGCTTGAGCCAGCTCATTAAGCTGCTGCACCTTGGCAATTTTCGCCGGGGTGATGTCCTTGTCGCCCAGATAAATCTGCTCGGTCCTGGCAGCGCGTGAGCCCTCCGGTATGCCTTGCAGGTATTTGTTGGTCAGCAAGCCCTGGGCCAGGGGCGAAAAGGCGATAGCGCCCACGCCTTCGTCTTTGAGCACATCAGTCAAGCCATCTTCGATCCAGCGATCAAACAGGTTGTAACGCGGCTGGTGAATCAGCAGGGGCGTGCCCAGAGATTTGAGAATGGCCGCTGCCTCGCGGGTTTTTTCCGGCGAATAGTTGGAGATGCCCACGTAGAGCGCTCGACCCGAGCGCACGATATAGTCCAGCGCTTGCATGGTTTCTTCGATCGGTGTTTCCGGGTCCATGCAGTGTGAGTAAAAAATATCGAAGTAGTCCAGCCCGGTGCGTTTAAGGCTCTGGTCGCAACTCGCCACCAGATACTTGCGCGAACCGCCGATGCCGTAGGGGCCTGGCCACATGTCGTAGCCCGCTTTGCTCGAGATAATCAGTTCGTCACGATAGGCGGTCAAATGTTGTTTGTAGAGGATGCCGAAGTTGGTCTCGGCGGAGCCGAAGTGGGGGCCGTAGTTGTTGGCCAGATCGAAGTGGGTAATGCCCAGGTCGAAGGCTCGTTGGATCATGGCCGTGGCATTGCTCAGAGAGTCTACCGCGCCGAAGTTTTGCCATAGGCCCAGGGACAGGCGCGGCAGGCGTAGACCACTGCGGCCGCAGCCTTGGTAGGGCATGCGGGTGTAGCGTTGGGGGCCGGCGACATAAAGAGGGTTGGGTTCGTGAGTAATCATGAATCTGCCTTAAGTGGATCTGCATTATTGGGTTGTTGACCGAATTTCGACCAGCCGGATTGCGCCTGCCGGCCAGGCTTAGCGGCAGCTATCTTAGCGGAATTCCCCGCCCGGCTCGCGCCGGGAATGTAAAGCTGGGTCAAGGCTTGGGTCGGCGCGCCTTTGAGGGAGGAGACTTGCGCCAAGGCATCGACAAAGGCGGCTTGCTGCTGCATCATTTGCCCCACTTGCCACCCGACGCCCCCGTCGACACGCCTTCATCTCAAGCCAGAATCAGTATCGCACCGGAGACCCCATGAAATTTCGCTTTCCTATAGTCATCATCGACGAAGACTTCCGCTCGGAAAACACCTCCGGCCTTGGCATTCGCGCACTGGCAGAAGCCCTGACCAACGAGGGTGCCGAAGTGCTGGGAGTCACCAGCTACGGGGATATGTCGCAATTTGCCCAGCAGCAGTCCCGTGCCTCGGCCTTTATCATGTCGATTGACGATGAGGAGTTTGGTTCAGGTTCGCGCGAGGAGACCGATAACGCGCTTAAATCCCTGCGCGCTTTTGTGGAAGAAATTCGTTACAAGAATAACCACATTCCTATTTACCTCTACGGTGAAACCCGCACTTCGCGCCATATTCCCAACGACATATTGCGCGAACTCCACGGCTTTATTCACATGTTTGAAGACACGCCGGAATTTGTGGCGCGCCATATCATTCGCGAAGCCACTAATTATCTTGATCGCCTGGCGCCGCCGTTTTTTCGCGCGCTTATGCATTACGCGCAAGATGGTTCCTATTCCTGGCATTGCCCCGGTCACTCGGGTGGTGTTGCCTTTTTAAAATCTCCCATCGGCCAAATGTTTCACCAGTTTTTTGGTGAAAATATGCTACGCGCCGATGTGTGCAACGCGGTGGAAGAGTTGGGCCAGCTGCTTGATCATACGGGGCCTGTTGCCGCCTCCGAGCGCAATGCGGCGCGTATTTTTAATGCCGACCACTGCTACTTTGTGACCAACGGCACTTCCACCTCCAACAAAATGGTGTGGCACTCGGTGGTGGCGCCCGGCGATATCGTGGTGGTGGATCGCAACTGCCATAAATCGATTCTGCACTCCATTATTATGTGTGGCGCCATTCCAGTGTTTCTGATGCCCACGCGCAACCACCTGGGCATTATCGGCCCCATTCCCCTGGAAGAATTCACGCCCGAAAGCATTGCGCGCAAAATCGAAGCCAACCCTTTTGCGCGCGAAGCCAAAAACAAAAAGCCGCGCATTCTTACCATCACCCAGTCGACCTACGACGGTGTGGTTTATAACGTGGAAAAACTGAAAGAATTACTCGATGGCAAAATCGATACCCTGCACTTTGATGAGGCCTGGCTGCCCCATGCGGCTTTCCACCAGTTCTATCAGGACATGCACGCTATCGGCAAAAATCGCCCGCGCGCCAAGGAGTCGCTAATTTTCTCCACCCAGTCGACCCACAAATTGCTGGCGGGCCTTTCCCAGGCTTCGCAAATTCTGGTGCGCGATTCGGAAAAAGTGCAGCTGGATCAGGATGCCTTTAACGAGGCCTATTTGATGCACACCTCTACCTCGCCGCAGTACGCCATTATTGCCTCCTGCGATGTGGCGGCGGCCATGATGGAAGCCCCCGGTGGTCACGCGCTGGTTGAAGAATCAATTTTTGAAGCGCTGGATTTCCGTCGCGCCATGAAAAAAGTGGACGAGGAGTGGGGTCAGGATTGGTGGTTCCAGGTTTGGGGCCCAGAGCAATTTGCTGAGGAAGGTATCGGCGAGCGCGACGATTGGATGTTGCGCAGCGAGGACAATTGGCACGGCTTCGGCAAGTTGGCGCCGGGCTTTAATATGCTCGACCCCATCAAGGCCACCATTGTTAACCCCGGCTTGTCCTTGTCGGGTGAGTTCGCCGAAACAGGTATTCCCGCATCGATCGTGACCAAGTATCTCGCTGAAAATGGCGTTATCGTCGAGAAGTGCGGCCTTTATTCGTTCTTTATTATGTTCACCATAGGTATAACCAAGGGCCGTTGGAATACCCTGGTAGCCGCCTTGCAACAATTTAAAGATGACTATGATAAAAATCGCCCGTTATGGCGCATCATGCCCGAGTTCGCCCAGGCCAACCCGCGCTATGAACGTATGGGGTTGCACGACCTCTGCCAACAAATCCACGATTTTTACAAGGTCTACGATATTGCGCGCCTGACTACCGAAATGTATCTCTCGGACATGCAGCCAGCGATGAAACCCTCGGACGCCTTTGCGAAAATGGCGCACCGCGAAATTGAGCGGGTGCCCATTGATGAGCTTGAAGGACGTATTACCTCTATTTTGTTAACGCCCTATCCGCCAGGGATTCCGCTGTTGATTCCCGGCGAGCGTTTCAATAAAACCATCGTGGATTATTTGAAGTTTGCGCGTGACTTCAACGAAAAGTTCCCCGGTTTTGAAACGGATGTGCATGGGTTGGTGAAACGCGAAGTCGATGGCAAGAAGGATTACTTTGTGGATTGTGTCAAGGCTTAAATCCTGACTTAACCTATGGCTCCGGCAGGTCGAGCCAACAAAAAAGCCCGCCCGTTTACCGGGCGGGCTTTTTTCTCAGCAAGCAAAGGTTAGGGGCGCGCAGCCCACACCTTACACCAGCCAGCGCCTTTAACCTGTTTGCCGGGGAAGAGATTGCAGCCAATGTTTTCCGCGGTGAGGTCGCCCTTGCCGTGAATACAGTTGGCGCAAGATTGGCCCTCTACTTCGCTGACCTCGACGTAGCCAAGCGCTTTGGCCTGAGGGTCGTCCAGTGCCAACAGAGGCTCATCAGCGGTAGCCGACAGGCTGATAGTGGGGATTAAAAGACAGCCACCGGTTGCGGCGGACCATTTCATAAAGTCTCTGCGTTTCATGCTAACCACCTTTGGTTGTTGAAAGAATCGGTTGTCGGGTGAAGTTTATTGTTATGAATCGATTGTAAAAAATATCGGTCACAAGCTTAGGCGCTGCTATTGAAATTTGTCTTGTCTTTTATCAAAACTTGACCCTTTTCAGCACGAAAACGCCATAATCGCGACCCTAGGCGTTTATACGCCAATCAACAGCAAATGGACAATACCCAGGTTGCGGGACAGTCTGAATACACAGATGTCGCACTCTTTAATGACTTGTTTGGAAAAATGAATTATGCAAATTGGCAGTGATAAGGTAGTTGGTTTTCATTATCGTTTGAGTGATGCGGATGGAACATTGATTGAAAACTCCTACGAAGGTGATCCCAGCTTGTATCTTCACGGTCACGATAACTTGCTCCCGGCCATGGAGGCGGCACTGGAGGGCAAGCAAACCGGTGACAAACTGACGTTGGATCTGAGTCCGGAACAGGCGTACGGTGAAAGACGCGAAGGCGCTGTTCAACGTATTCCCATTAAACATTTGCTCGACTACGACAAGCTCAAAAACAAACTGAAGCCCGGTATGAAAGTGGCCGTCAATACGGCGCATGGCCCCTGGGAAGCGGTGGTGTTGAAGGTTGGTAAGTTCAATGTAGACATCGATAGTAATCATCCGCTGGCGGGAAAGCATTTGTGCTTTGAGCTGGAGGTGACCTCTGTGCGTGAGGCGACAGCGGATGAGTTGGCTCATGGTCACGCACATGGCGTTGGCGGACATCAACACGATCATTAATGTCGGAGTGATTATGCGCAATTGGTGGTGGATCAAATTCAGCGTTGCTTTACAGGGGTTGATGTTGAGCCTTTTGCTGGCGGGCCAAGTGGCAGCGGCAGAGGAGTCGCCGCCGGTCTACAAGCTCAGATACACCGTTGAGTTGCAACCGGAAAAGGATCGCGCGCGGGTCACCATTGATGTGGAGCCGGGAGAGTATTTGCGCTATGTCCGCTTTCGCGTCCTGCCGACTTACTCGAAGATCAAGGCCAATGGTGATTTTAGTATCAAGGAGGGTATGGGGATTTGGCGCTTGCCTGAGGGTGATGCGCAGTTGCGGCTCAACGTAAAAATTTCGCGCGAACGCGGTAAAGAAGGCCGCTACGACGCGCGCATGACCAAGGACTGGGCGATTTTTCGCGGCGACAGCATTATCCCTGCTGTGTACACCGACGAAATGCCGGGTGCGGCAGCGCAGGCAGAGTTGAAGTTCAAACTGCCCAAAGGCTGGAGCATCGAAACCGGGTGGCCGAGAATTCGTGGCAACCGCTTTCGTATCGATAATCCCGAGCGCCGATTTGACCGTCCGGTTGGCTGGATGATTGCTGGCAAGCTGGGTACTCGGCGAACCTATGTGGGCGATACCCAAATTGTGGTGAGTGCTCCCCAGGGAGAAAATTTTCGGCGCATGGATATGCTGACTTTTCTCACTTTTGTGTGGCCGCAAATGCAAAAGGCTTTTGAGTCTTCCCCAAGTAAACTCTTGATCGTGGGCGCGGGAGATCCCATGTGGCGCGGAGGTCTGTCCGGGCCCAATTCGTTTTACCTGCACGCCGAGCGCCCCATCGTCAGCGAGAATGGCACCAGCCCTATGGTGCATGAGCTTATCCACATGGTGACTCGTATCAGTAGTCATCAAAGTGACGGGCTCAGCGATGACTGGTTTACCGAGGGCATGGCTGAGTTCTATTCGTTTGAATTGCTGTACCGCGCAGGTGCTATGACTCAGGAGCGACGCGCGCAGATTATTTCGCGCCTGGGGAAATGGGGGAGTGAGGTGACGGAGTTGCGTCAGGAGCGATCTTCCGGCCCGGTTACCGCACGTGCGGTAGTGCTGCTGGATGAGTTGGATCAGGAGCTGCGCGGCGCGACCGATGACAAGCAGAACCTTGATCACCTGGTGCGCTTGTTGATGCCCAAAAGGCGAGTTTCACTTGAAGATATCCGCGCTGCTGCACAGGACATTCTGGGTAAGGAATCCCAGGTTTTACAATCGCCGTTGTTAAAAGGGGGCGCCAACTAATCACGCAGTAAAAAAAGCAGCGCTTAGCGCTGCTTTTTGTTTAAGGGGATTACTTGGTGGGGAGTCACTTGGCTCCTGCCGCCTCCAGTGCCTGGACATATTCCTCGCCATTGCGATGGTTTTTGACTACCTGCAAAAAGGTTTTTCCTTCGGGTCCCGGTGCGTTCAGGTCGCGGCCAGCTTCGACAAACAGGCGCACAAAGGTGCCAAAGTTTTCACCGCGCATACCGCGATAGGCTTTTTCCAACAAATGGAAATCGGCGTTCACGCCTTTGGGGGCGGTGAAATCCAAAAAAGTTTTGATGCGTTCTTCATCAAAGATTTCACCGAGAACTTTTTCTTTGTCTTTACGTAGGCTCATAAATCTTCCAATTATCCGTTCAGTTTTTTCGTCAAGAGTTCATTCAGTGCCTGAGGGTTGGCCTGGCCTTTGGAGGCTTTCATTACCTGACCCACAAAAAAGCCGAGCATCTTGCCGCGCTTGGCTTCATCGGCGGCACGGTAGCTATCTACCTGGGCCGCGTTGGCGGCCAGCACCTCGTCAATCATTTTTTCCAGCGCGCCGGTATCGGAAACCTGCTTCAAACCCTTGGTTTCAATGATGGTGTCGGCATCGCCTTCGCCATTACACAGAGCCTCGAACACCTGCTTGGCAATTTTGCTCGACAGGGTGCCGTCTTTTATGCGCACCACCAAACCCGCGAGCAATGCAGGTGTGACCGGTGATTGGTCGATGCGCTGCTCGGTGCGATTCAAATAAGCGCCCAGGTCGGCCATGATCCAGTTGGCCGTAAGCTTGGCTTCGCCGCTGATTGCGGTTGAGTCTTCAAAAAATGCGGCGGTGAATTTGTCCATAGTGAGCTGACCGGCGTCGTAGGCGCTAAGGCCGTATTGCTCGATAAAACGCGCGCGTTTGGCATCGGGTAATTCGGGCATTTGCTGGCGCACGCGCTCGATATAGTCATCGTCAAGCATCACCGGCAAGAGATCAGGGCAGGGGAAGTAGCGGTAATCGTTGCTGTCTTCCTTGCTGCGCATGGAGCGCGCTTTTTTGGTGTCGCCGTTATACAGGCGGGTTTCCTGGGTAATCTTGCCGCCGTCTTCGAGTATGTCGATCTGCCGCTCCACCTCCAGGGCGATCGCCTCTTCCATAAATTTGAAAGAGTTGAGGTTTTTGGTTTCGGTACGCGTACCGAGTTTTTCCGCACCCTTGGGTCGAATAGAGATGTTCACATCAAAGCGCATGGAGCCCTGGCTCATATCGCCATCGCAAATTTCCAGCGAGGTGACGATCGAATGCAATTTTTTCGCAAAGGCCACCGCCTCTTCCGCACTGCGCATATCCGGCTCGGTCACCACTTCAATCAGCGGTGTACCCGCGCGGTTCAAATCGATACCGCTCATGCCCGCAAAATCCTCGTGCAGCGACTTGCCTGCGTCTTCTTCCAGGTGCGCATGGTGAATACGCACCCGCTTGCTACGCCCTTCACCCAGATCCAAATCCACATAACCCGGCCCCACAATCGGTTCAGCCAGTTGCGTGGTTTGGTAGCCTTTGGGCAAGTCGGGGTAAAAATAATTTTTGCGCTCAAACACCGAGCGTTTGCCAATCTCTGCATTCACTGCCAGACCAAACATGGTGGCAAAGCGAAAGGCTTCGGCGTTGGCGACCGGCAGCGTGCCGGGCATGGCCAGGTCAATGGCACAGGCCTGAGTATTTGGCTCAGCGCCAAAGGCGGTACTAGCACCGGAGAATATTTTACTTTTGGTGGCGAGTTGTACGTGTACTTCCAACCCGATAACTGTTTCCCATTCCATCACAATTGTCTCGTTCGTTTGGAGGCAGGGTGCGGGTAGCGGCTTGCGAGACTCGCCGTGAACCCATCCTTGGGGGCTCGTCGCCAACATCCATGTTGTCGACGGTCTCGCAAGTCGCTACCCGCACCCCGCTGTGCCAATTTCAACACCTTCTCACTTACAGGTATTTTTAAAGCGGCAAATAAATTGTTTGAGCGACTAAAACACATCTTTTCATTAGGTCAGGCAAACCACCGAACTGAGCTTAGTGGCTGGGGGCTGTTTTGAAGCGCACATACGCCAGGGATGGCGTAGAAGCGGAAAAACGGCCCCCCAGCCACTAAGCGGATTCAGAAAACCCAACCCCAAATAAAAAATCACTCAATCCCCGGCGCAACCCGAGTATGAAAATCCGTTGCCTTTTGAAATTGATGCGCAACATTCAACAACTTCGCTTCGGCAAAGTAATGGCCAATCAACTGCAATCCCACCGGCTTGTTGTCCACCAGGCCGCAAGGAATCGACAAGCCGGGCAGGCCCGCCAGATTGGTGGCAATGGTGTAAATGTCTTCCAAATACATCGCCACAGGGTCTTTGGTTTTGGAACCAAAGGCAAAGGCAGGCGAGGGCGAGGTTGGGCCGAGGATCACATCCACCGACGCAAAGGCCTCCACAAAATCCTGCTTGATCAAACGGCGCACCTGCTGGGCCTTGTTGTAATAGGCATCGTAGTAACCCGCCGAAAGTGCATAGCTGCCTACCAGAATCCGGCGTTTGACTTCATCGCCAAAACCTTCAGCGCGTGAGCGCTTGTACAAGTCCGCCAGGTCTTTGGGGTTTTCGCAGCGGTAACCGTAACGCACGCCGTCGAAGCGCGAGAGGTTGGCGGAGCATTCGGCAGGCGCAATCACGTAGTAAGCGGGTACCGCCAAATGCGTGTGGGGCAGGCTGATGCTGTGGATGCTGGCGCCCAGGCTTTCATAAACTTTAATAGCCGCTTCCACTCGCGCGGCGGTATCCGGGTTCAAGCCTTCGCCAAAATATTCTTTGGGTACACCGATTTTCAAACCCTGCAATGAGTCCTGAAGATTGGCGGTGTAGTCGGGCACGTCCCGCTCGACGCAGGTGGAGTCCTTGGGGTCGTAGCTGGCCAGGTCGTTCATCAAAATGGCGGCGTCTTCGGCGGTGCGCGTGAGCACGCCTGCCTGATCCAGGCTGGAGGCAAAGGCGATCATGCCCCAACGGGATACACGGCCATAGGTGGGTTTGATGCCGGTCAGGCCGCAGAGGGCGGCGGGTTGGCGAATGGAGCCGCCGGTATCCGAGGCGGTGGCGCCGGGCGCAAGGTGTGCGGCCACGGCTGCTGCCGAGCCACCCGAGGAGCCGCCGGGCACGCAGTCAGTAGCCCAAGGGTTTTTTACCGGGCCGTACCAGCTGGTTTCGTTGGAGGAGCCCATGGCGAACTCGTCCATGTTGGTTTTACCCAGAGTTACGGTGCCCGCTTGAAGGTAGTTCTCAACGATAGTGGCGTTGTAGGGCGCGATAAAGTTATCGAGCATTTTCGAGGCGCAGGAGGTGCGTACACCCGTGGTACAAAAAATGTCTTTGTGGGCAATGGGAACACCGCAGAGCGCAGGCGCATTGCCAGCGGCCAGGCGCTGATCGGCGGCGGCGGCCTGTTGCAGGGCCAGGTCTTCAGTGACCGTGATGTAACTGTTGTAGGTGCTGTCGAGCCGTGCGATACGGTCGAGGTAGTGCCGGGTCAGTTCGGTACTCGAGAAATCCTTGCGGCGCAGGCCCTGGATCAGCTCGGCAATGGTGAATTGATGCATGGAATGGTTTCCTGAAAGCGCGCAGTTGCGGCGGCGAAAAGACGTTATTCGATGACCTGGGGAACCAGGTAGAGGCCATTTTCGGTGGCGGGGGCTATGGCCTGAAAAAGCTCGCGCTGGTTGGGTTCGGTGACTTCATCGGCACGCAGGCGCTGAACCGCGTCCAGCGGGTGGGCCATAGGGGCTACGCCTTGGGTATTGACCGCTTGCAGTTGGTCGACCAGGGCCAGTACGTCAGAAATACTTGCAGCCACCTGATCGGCGGTATTGTCGGAGATAGCGATACGTGCCAGCTCGGCCAGTTTTGCGATATCGGTACTAGAAACTGCCATGAAACAACTCCAGCAAAAACCAGGGTGGTGTACACCAGTGGTTCCGGGTAAATCGGATGCTTGCGCAAACTTGAATGAAATCTCGCCATTTGGCGGCTTTTCAGTAAAAACGGGCGCACAAGTTACCACATTTGCGCCTTGCTCTAAATCCCTTGCATTGATAGAGTGCCAACACCTGCGCGGCTGGCCCTGTCAGGCCATTCAGGCTGCGCTCCCCCCGAGAATTTATGGCGTTTGCAGTGGTCACATAACACAGCCACAAATTGTCCTGGGCACCCACTGAATTCACGCTCGTTGCACTGGCCCGCTATAGCGCTGGTTGTGCAACGGGTGTACAGATAAAGAACATATAAGGTCACTTCATTCCATGTTAAAACACCTGCGCGGAGTCTTTTCCAACGATCTCTCCATAGATCTTGGCACAGCTAATACCCTCATTTATGTGCGCGGTCGCGGCATAGTCCTCAACGAGCCTTCGGTGGTAGCTATTCGTCATCACAATGGCCACAAAATTGTTGAAGCCGTGGGCACCGAAGCCAAACGCATGCTCGGGCGAACGCCGGGCAATATCACCGCGATTCGTCCTTTGAAAGATGGTGTGATCGCCGACTTCCAGGTGACCGAAAAAATGCTCCAGCACTTTATTCGCAAAGTGCACGAAAACTCCTGGTTTAACCCCTCCCCGCGCGTGCTTATCTCTGTTCCCTGTCTTTCAACCGAAGTGGAAAAACGGGCAATCCGCGAATCGGCAATGGGCGCTGGCGCCCGTGAGGTACGGTTGATTGAAGAACCCATGGCAGCAGCCATTGGCGCTGGCCTCAAGGTGTCTGAAGCGAGCGGTTCCATGGTGGTGGATATCGGTGGCGGTACCACTGAGATTGCGGTCATCTCCCTCAACGGTGTGGTTTATTCGGATTCTGTGCGTATCGGTGGCGACCGTTTCGATGAGGCGATTGTTAACTATGTGCGCCGCAACTACGGCAGCGTGATCGGCGATGCCACGGCCGAGCGCATCAAGCAGGAAATCGGTTGCGCTTATGCCGGTAGCGAAATGCGCGAAATTGATGTGCGTGGTCGCAATCTGGCCGAAGGGGTGCCGCGCAGTTTTACGCTCAATAGCGATGAAATTCTCGAAGCCCTGCAAGACCCTCTGGCAGGCATAGTCCAGGCGGTAAAAAGCGCCCTGGAGCAGTCCCCACCCGAATTGGCCTCTGACATCGCCGAAAGCGGCGTTGTGCTCACCGGTGGTGGCGCGCTGCTGCGTGATATAGATCGCTTGCTCTCCAATGAAACCGGCTTGCCGTTTATCGTTGCCGAAGATCCGCTCACTTGCGTCGCCAGGGGTGGTGGCATCGCCCTGGAAATGAGCGACAAGCGCAACATCGACCTCTTGTCGTCCTGATGAGTTTTGCGGGCGAGGTTCCGCCTCGCCCCTGGCGGGTGCGTTCCGGGCGCGCCCGTGACCTGCACAGGAGAAACTGCCATTAAACCCCTTTTCAGCAAAGGTCCGGCGACGGCTTCGCGCGCGTTGTTCTTTATCCTGGTGATGATCGGGTTGGTATTTGTCAGCCTCTACACTGATCGCCTGGCGCCGCTGCGGGAAACCCTCAACGAGTGGGCCGCGCCCCTCTATCAAGTTACCGATGTTCCCCGCCGACTCGACCTCTGGCGACAGCAAACCTTTGTTAGCCGTACAGACCTGTTGGCTGAAAACGAAGCGCTGCGCACCGAACTGCTGATTCACCAGCGCAAGTTGCAGCAGATGGCGGCATTGGCCGCCGAAAACGTGCGCCTGCGGCAACTGATGAATGCCACGGATATTTTGCAGGACAAGGTGCTGATTGCGGAGCTGATTGGCGTATCACCCAACCCCCTGACCCACGTTATCTGGATCAACCGGGGGCGTCAGCAGGGCGTCTATCAGGGGCAGCCGTTGCTGGATGCCTTTGGTCTTATGGGGCAGGTGATTGAGGTCAATGAAGATACCGCCAAGGTGTTGCTGATTTCCGACCCCACCCATGCACTGCCGGTGCAGGTAAACCGCAACGGCGTGCGCGCGATTGCCGAGGGGACCGGCGACCTCAACCGCTTGCGCTTGCGCCATGTGTCTAATACCACCGACATTCGCGTGGGCGACCTGCTGGTCAGTTCCGGCCTGGATGGCCGCTTCCCCGTGGGTTACCCGGTGGCGGAAGTGGATAGCATTTTGCGCGATCCGGGCCAGGCCTTTGCCACCGTGGTTCTGCGACCCAAGGCGCGCCTGGATCGCAGCCGCCATGTGCTGCTGGTGTTTGACTCGCGCGAGCTGACCAACTGATGTATGGGGTGGGTTTAAAAACCTACGCGGCTATGGGCCTGAGCCTGATGCTCGCCTTACTGCTCAACATCTATCCCTTGCCGATGGAGTGGCGCTGGTGGCGACCGGATTTCGTGTTGATGGTCATCATTTACTGGATGTATCTCTTGCCGCTGAATATTTCCCTGCTGGCCGTGTGCCTCTTCGGTTTATTGTTGGATGCGCTCGAGGGGGCGCCCTTCGGTCAGCATGGGTTGGCGCTGGTGATACTCGCCTATGTGTGCCTGCTCACCTACCAGCGGGTGCGCAACTACTCCATCTGGCAGTATTCTCTCTGGGTTTTTGTCTTGGTGGTTGTCGCCCAGCTGATCGATAATTGGGTGCAAGCCATGAGCGGCCGACCGGTACCCGGTATGGAGTTTTTACTTCCCGCTTTTGCCAGTGCCTGTTTTTGGCCGATCTGCTTTCTTGGGTTAGAGCGTATCCGTCGGCGTTACCGTATTGCCAGCTAACTAGCTGGTTTGGATTTTTCGCAGGAGTTTATCGCCATGTCCGCCCCGATACCCGATATTTACCTCGCTTCCCGGTCGCCTCGGCGGCGTGAGCTGTTAGATCAAATCGGGGTGCGGCACCAGCCGATTTCGGTTGCGGTGCCCGAGCTCAGGCGGGAGGGTGAAAGCCCAGCGGACTATGTGCAGCGTCTGGCAAAGGAAAAGTCCCTGGCCGGATTGGTGGCGGTAGAGCAGCAAGGGTTGGTGGCCAAACCCGTTCTGGGTGCCGATACCCTGGTGGTTTGCGATGGTCAGGTGATGGAAAAGCCCGCCTCCGCCGATGATGCGGCGCTGATGCTGCGCCAGCTCTCTGGGCGTAGCCACGAAGTCATGACGGCTGTTGCACTCAGCCAGGGCGACCGGCTGGAGCTGGCTCTGGCCGTGACCGAAGTGCGCTTTCGGGTTATCAGCGAGGCAGAAATCACCGCCTACTGGGCCACGGGCGAGCCCGCCGACAAGGCCGGCGGCTATGCCATCCAGGGCTTGGGAGCGGTGTTTGTCAAAGCCATTTCAGGTAGCTACTCCAATGTGGTGGGACTGCCTCTGGAAACCACCCTGGTGCTGCTCGACAGTTTCAGCGTGCCCTGGTGGCAACCGCTTGGGGCAGATGCATGAGCGAAGAAATCCTGATTAACGTCTCTCCGGTGGAGACCCGCGTCGCGCTGGTGGAAAACGGGGTTTTGCAGGAGCTTTACATCGAGCGCAGCTATGGCAAGGGCTACGTAGGCAATATCTACAAGGGCAAGGTGGTGCGGGTGCTGCCGGGCATGCAAGCCGCCTTTGTCGACATAGGTCTGGATCGCACCGGCTTTATCCATGTAGCCGATATGTTACCCGAGCCACCGGAGGGCGAAAGCCGCCGCAGCGACCTGCCGGATATCCGCAGTCTGGTGCGTGAGGGGCAAACCCTGCTGGTGCAGGTGGCCAAAGACCCGATCGGCTCCAAGGGAGCGCGTCTCACCACACATCTCACCCTCTCTTCTCGCTATCTGGTGTACATGCCCAACGCAACCCACATAGGGGTTTCGGCGCGCATTGAGGATGAACAGGAAAGGGACAGGCTGCGCCAACTGATGGAGCAGGCCGCAGGTGAACTCGGCGTGAAAGGCGGTTTTATCGTTCGCACTGTGGCAGAGGGTGTGAGCGCCGAGGAAATAGCCGCCGATATCCCCTTTTTGCAGAAACTTTGGGCGGATTTAAGTGCCAAATTGCCCGAAGTGCCTGTCGCTTCCATCCTTTACAAGGATATGCCTCTTTACCTGCGCGCCCTGCGCGACCTGGCGCGGGCGCCTATCGACAAGATCCGTGTGGATTCGCGCCTGACCTGGAAGCAGATGCTGGATTTTGCCAGCAGCTACTACCCGCAGCTGATGGAATTGATTGAGTGCTATACCGGTGAGCGGCCGCTGCTGGATTTGTATGGTGTGGAAGAAGAGATTCGCCGGGCTTTGGATACCCGGGTGCCGCTCAAGTCCAACGGCTATTTGATTATCGAGCAGACCGAAGCCATGACCACGGTGGACGTCAACACCGGCGCTTTTGTCGGCCACCGCAACCTGGAAGAGACAATTTTCAAAACCAACCTGGAGGCGGCGACGGCGATTGCACGGCAACTGCGGCTGCGCAATCTGGGTGGCATTATCATTCTCGACTTTATTGATATGCAGGATGCGGAGCACCAGCGCCAGGTGCTGCGCACCCTGGAAAAAGCCTTGGAAAAAGACCACGCCAAGACCCGGATCACCGGCGTGTCGGAGTTGGGGCTGGTGGAAATGGCGCGCAAGCGCACCCGTGAATCTCTCGGACAAATGCTGTGTGAGCCTTGCCCGGTGTGCAAAGGGCGCGGTCAGGTCAAGTCGGCCGAAACCGTGTGCTACGAAATTTTTCGCGAAATCCTGCGCGATGCGCGTACCTATAACAACGACAAGTTCCTGGTGTTGGCGGCCCCGGTAGTGGTGGATCGCCTGCTGGACGAAGAAGCAGCCTATGTGGCAGATCTGGAGGCCTTCATCGGCCGGACCATTGAGTTTCAGGTAGAAACGCTTTTCACCCAGGAACAATACGACATAGTCCTGGTATAAGTTTTAATGGTCAAAGTCCTGCGCTACCTGCTGCGGAAATTCTACTTTCTGCTCGCCATTGCCCTGATCAGCACGGCAGTGTTGGTGCAGCTTGGGCGCAGCGTTTTTCCGATGGCGGGCGACTACCGGGAGCCGCTTGCCGATTACCTCAGCACTGAGCTAAATGCGCAGGTGAACATCGGCGCTCTGAGCGCCGAGTGGGAGGGGTTAAAACCTGTTCTTGAGATCAGCCAGCTCAGCATTCTCAGTCAAACTGACCAGCCCCTGTTGACGCTGGATGGGGCGCGTCTGCGCCTCGATCTATTGCGCAGCCTGGTGAACTGGCGCCCGGTGTGGCGCAATCTGCGGATCAGCGGTGCGCAACTGGAATTCGTGCAGGCAGCCGATGGCTTTTGGTCGCTGCGCGGTTTGGCGCGGGAGTCGGCACGAGCACCGGAAATGGCAGACTTTGACGCACTGATCGACATGCTCCTGCTGGCCAATCGCACGGAATTTGCCCGCACCCAGTTGACCTTCTCCTTTGCCAATGAACACCAGGTGGAACTGCTTGCCAGCCAGCTGCTGTTGGAAAACTGGCGAGACTTTCGCCGCCTGACCCTGGATGTCGATGCGGAAACCCATACCCAGGCGGTTCAGCTGCTGATTGAAGGCTTTGGTGATCCGCGCGATCTGGATCAGTTTCGCGCCAACGGCTACCTCCGTCTGCGGGACTTCCCCACTAGCGAACCCTTGGCGGCGGCTATGGCGGTGCTGCTAGGTGAGGCCAAGGAGCGCCAGTTGCGCGGCGAAGGGTTGCTCAACACTCAACTCTGGTTTAGCACCCGCCGTCGGGGCGAAGGCTTGAATATTGCCGGTGAGCTGGCCCTGCAAACCCTTTATTTGCCCCTGTTTGAACGCGAGTACCGACTCGACAGCTTCGCGACCCAAATTAGCGGCTATTGGCAGTATCAGGGCGGCTGGCAGCTGACCTTGCCAGGTATCAGTGCTGCCCTGGGCGAGGCCCAGGTGAGCGATGTCAATCTGGCGATTGCGGTCGACAAGCCCGGCGAACCCCTGGAGCTCCAATTGGATCGCCTCGATGTAGGCAACTGGTTTCAGGTCGTGGATCAGGCGGGGCTCTTTGGCGAGGGACAGGTGCGCGAGGTGATGCGCGACCTTCAGCCGCGCGGGCAACTGCGCGACCTGCATCTGCTGCTGCCACTCAAGAATCCACGGGATTGGCGCCTCGCCGCCAGAGCAGAGCAGCTGGCGGTGTCGGCCTGGCGCGGTGTGCCCGCCCTCACGGGCGTCGATGGCTATGTGAGTGCGGGTCAAGGGGGAGGTTATATCAACCTGGACGCTCGCTCTGGCTTCAGTGCCCACTTTGATCCCACCTTCGCTCAGGCGATGGAGTATCAACAAGCCAGCGGTCAGATCGCCTGGCACCTGCAACCTGAGAACAACCGCATTTATGTCAACAGTGGCCTGCTGGAGTTGCGTCAGAACATTGATCAAGCGGATCAGGCCAGTGAAGAAGTGCGCGGTTACCTCTGGCTGGCCATTCCCTGGCGGCGCAATTCCGGTGATATAGATCTTTACTTGCACCTGGGTGCGCGGCAACTGGCCGCCAACCTCTACCCCAAGTACCTCCCTGCCGTTTTGCCCGATAACCTGCAAGCCTGGCTGAAGCGCTCATTGGGCAGCGCTGCCCAAGGCCAGGTGAACCAAGCGGGCTTTCTGTTTCGCGGCACACTCAATACCCCCAATCCCATGGCGCGCAGCCATCAAGTTTATTTGGCGGTGGAAGACGCTGCTCTGGACTACCACCCGGATTGGCCCGCCCTGCGTCAGCTTCAGGGCCGGGTGCTGGTGGATGACAACCAGGTCAGGGCTCAGGTACACGAGGGCAAGGCCTTTGACAGCGAGTTGAGCGACGCGCGTTTACTGGTCAGTACACCGCCTGGGGGGGCTGGTGCCGGCCCAGCGCCTTTTTTGCAAATCCAGGGTCAGACCTCAGGGCCAGCGGGCGACGGTTTGCGGTTGATGCGTGAAACCTACCTGCGTCGGCTCGTTGGTGACACCCTCGACAGCTGGCGTATCGACGGTCGTTATGAAGCGCAATTGGCCCTGGGTTTGAGCTTGGGTTCGGGCAATGAGCGCAATTACCAATCGGTAGTGGCGCAACTGGCGGCAGCGCAGATGGCGTTACCCAACTTCCAATTAAACCTGGAAGATATTGGGGGTGAGATCCGCTTCGACGACCAGCAGGGGTTGGGCAGTCGCGACCTCAGCGCCCGACTTTTTGGCGAGGCCACCGCCATTCAATTACAAACCCAGCAGCCTGAGGGCCAGGCAGCCTATACCCGCATTGCGCTGGAGGGGCTGGCACCGGTGGAGGCGCTCGCAGGCTGGAGCCAGCGTCCGGAGCTTCTGTTTCTCGAAGGCAAACTCCAACATCAAACCCATATAGATCTGCCGCACAAGCGAGCCGCTGAATCGCCCCTGCGGGCGGCGGGGGAGCCCTCCACCGATGAGCTTCTCGCCAGGGTCAGTCTGCGCAGCCAATTGGTGGAGGCAGCGCTCAATCTGCCCGCCCCTTTGGGCAAGCCGAGCGGGCAGGCGGCGGACTTGTCGCTGAGCCTGGATATTCACCAACGCACCCAGCGGCTCAGGCTGGACTATCGCCAGCCATCAGACCCAAAGCCCTTGCTGCAAGTGGCTCTTGAACAGGCGCGCGACAAGCAAGCAGGCGCTGAACAGACACTCACCAACATCAATCTCGCGCTGGGTGCCCGCGCCCGCCTACCGGCGGAACCCCAGTTTTTGCTCAGTGGCGAGCTGCCGATCTTGCAGTTGGACGAGTGGCGTAAAGTCGGAGATGCCTACACCAGCTATGTGCAGCGATTGAATCCGGGCTCGGGCGCCTCTCCCTTGGGCGACCCCCTGCAAACCGGGATGCTCGCGGGTTTACCCCTGCGCGTGGATATCACCCTGGGCAGCCATGTGCTTGGTCCCCTAAAGCTGGAAAACCTCAATCTCACCGCCTGGCAGGAGGAAAATCACTGGCATCTGAGTTTTGCCAACCCACGACTGGTGGGTAACTTGCAAAAGCCGCTGGTGGGCGACGAGCCTATGACCATCACCCTGCAAGAGCTGCACCTGACGCGACAGCTATTGGGCGACAAGCAAGCGCCTGCGACCGACGAGAACCCAAATGAAAATGCGCCTATCACCACGGATGAGGCTATCAGCCTACTGGAGGAGGGGCAGGACTTTCACCCTCGCGACCTCCCCAGAGCCAATATCCGCCTGCGCGCGCTCTACGTGGATGAACACAATTACGGTAACTGGTCACTGGAAGTGCACCCCGACAGTCGCGGAGCCCTGTTTGACAATATTCGCGGCCAGATTCGCGGCTTGACGGTGGACGGCATCCGCCCCGCTCGCCAGACGGCGGCCACCACCGCCAGCAATACCTCGGGCGCCAAACTCTATTGGCTGGAAGACGAACAGGGGCCGCGCACCCGGTTTATCGGATCACTCGCGGCCACCGATATTGCGGAGGTGATGCTCGCCTGGGAAAAGCCAGACATGCTCGACAGTCGCCAGGCGGACTTTCAAGTGGATCTCACCTGGCCGGGGGCGCCGGGAGAGTTTGCCTTGGCGGCCTTGGAGGGACAGGTGGATTTGATGCTCAGTGATGGCCGCTTCAAGCGAGGCGCTGGCGCTGGTGAGGGCATATTGCGTCTTTTGTCGCTGGTGAATTTCGACACCCTGGCGCGCCGTTTGCGGCTGGACTTTTCGGATCTCTACAAGAGCGGCCTGGCTTACGACCAGGTCAAAGGGCGGGTGGAATTTCACGATGGCCATCTTTACCTGGCAGACCCGCTGCAGGTGCAGGGGCCCAGTAGCCGTATGCAACTGGCGGGCACCATTAACCTGCGCGACGAAACCATTGATGCGCGGCTGATTGCCGCTCTGCCGGTGGCGGGCAACCTCACCTTCCTGGCGGCCCTGGCCACAGGCTTGCCGGCGGCGGCGGGTATTTATTTGGTGAGCAAACTCTTCCGTAAACAAGTCGACCAGGCCACTAGCGTCAGCTACCGGATTCGCGGCGACTGGGATAAGCCGGATATGCGCTTTGACCGACTCTTTGAAAGCGAGGCAAGTTTACGCAGCAGTGTGAACGGGCGGCGGGAAGAAACTGAGGAATCGGAAGCGACAGAAAAGCAGAATCTGGAATAAAAAACGGGACCCTGGAGTCCCGTTTTTTTTCAGTAGGAGATGATTAACGGAACGCCCAGGCCCTCTCCCCCGGTGTATAGGGAGCGCAGCCATCGTAGCGACCGGGAATCGCGATATGACGTAGCACCTGGGTAGCGCCAGGCTCCGAGGTGAAAAAGCCAAAGAGCGTGAGCTGTTTGATCATGGTGAAGTAGTGAGGCGTGCCGCCCTGACCGGCAATGGCTCTGGCCTGGGTATCCAGTTGGTTGATAAAGGCCTCGCGCTCGCTTTGATTCAACTGCGCGAACTGGCGGTTGTGACTGGCGCGACACAGGGTTTCCAACGCCAGGAGCCCGTTATGGAAAGTCTCCTGTTCTTTCTGGGTGTAACAGTCAGTGACAAAGGTCGCCATAAACGCGCCCACCCTGGCGTCTTTGGCGCCAGGGGTTTCGGTGCGCGGCAAAATGGTTTCGGCAACCTCATCCAGCAGCGCTATATCCGTTGCGGAAAATTGCCGGGTGTTGGGTGCCTGGGTGGCGCAGCCACTGAGAAATGCCGTGCCGCCGATCATGGCGGTGCCGGTGGCAGCCGCAATCATTTTTAACAGTTCGCGACGTTCCATTAGAGGTTCCCCTTTTTCAATTCTTTAACAGCGTGATCCGCCGCGCGGGCGGTAAGTGCCATATAGGTGAGCGACGGGTTAACGCAGGAGGCGGAAGTCATACAGGCGCCATCGGTGACAAACACGTTGGGCGCGTCCCACACCTGGTTAAAGCCGTTGAGCACCGAAGTTTTGGGATCGCGGCCCATACGCGCCGTACCCATTTCGTGGATGCCCATGCCCGGTGAGTAGCCCCAGTCACCGCCGCCCACATTTTTTACGCCGCCTGCTTCGAGCAGTTCAAGTGCGTCTTGCAGCATGTCTTTGCGCATGGCTTTTTCGTTTTCACGAATTTCCACGTCCATGGCCAACACCGGCAGGCCCCATTTATCGGTGACCTTTTTGTCGAGGTAAATGCGGTTGTCGTGGTGGGGCAGCATTTCGCCAAAAGCGGTCATGCCGATGGTCCAGGGGCCGGGCTGGGCCAGTGCCTCTTTTAAACCGGCGCCGACGCCCAGCTCGGCGATATTTCTGTCCCAGCCCTGGCGGCTGGCGGAGCCCTGGTAGCCAAAGCCGCGCAGGTAATCGCGCTTTTCGTTACCCAGGTTGCGGAAGCGCGGAATGTAAAAACCGGCGGGGCGACGGCCAAAATAATATTTGTCTTCAAAGCCATCGACTGTGCCGCCCGCGCCCACGCGGAAGTGGTGATCCATCACATTGTGGCCCAGCTCGCCGCTGCTGCTGCCCAGGCCATCCTGCCAAATATCGCGCGCGGAATTCATCAGAATCCAGGTGGAGTTAAAGGAGGAGGCGTTGAGGAACACAACCTTGGCGGTGAATTCGTAGGTTTGATTGGTTTCGGCATCGATGACTTCCACACCGCGCGCGCGCTTTTTGTCTTTGTCGTAAAGCACCTGGCTCACAATCGAGAAAGGACGCAGAGTGAGGTTGCCGGTTTTCATGGCAGCGGGCAGGGTGGAGGATTGGGTGCTGAAGTAGGCGCCGAAGGGACAGCCCAACCAACACTTGTTGCGGTACTGGCAATTGACCCGGCCCTGGCCCGGCATGGGTTGGGTGATATTGGCGGTGCGGCTGTGAATGAGCATGCGGCTGCCGTTGTAGGCTTTTTTGATGCGCGCCGCGACACTTTCTTCCACGCAGTTGAGCGGAATCGGTGGTTGGAATTCGCCATCGGGCAATTGCGCCAAACCTTCGCGAGTACCTGCAATACCGGCATAGCGCTCCACATAGTCGTACCAGGGCGCCATGTCTTCATAGCGAATGGGCCAGTCCACGGCGATACCCTCGCGCAGGTTGGCTTCAAAATCCTGGGGGCTCAAGCGGTAGCTTTGGCGGCCCCACAGCAGTGAGCGGCCGCCGACGTGATAGCCGCGATACCAGTCGAAGCGCTTTTTCTCGACGTAGGGGTTTTCCTGTTCATTGGCCCACATGCCCTGGGTTTCTTCATTGAGCACAAAGTCGCGCTGCAGCACTGGATGCTTGTCTTTCATTTCCTGGGTGGGGCGGCCACGGTGGGGATAGTCCCAGACTTCTTTGGTGGCGTTGACATAGTCCTTGACGTGCTCAATGTTGCGACCGCGCTCCAGCAGCAAAACCTTTAAACCTTTTTCACACAGCTCTTTGGCGGCCCAGCCGCCGCTGATGCCGGAGCCAACAACAATGGCGTCATAGTGGTGAGAGTTGGACATAGTGAGTATCTCGTTGGGTCAGTTAAACGTCACAGATGCGTACAGCAGCTTGCAAGGATTGAATTTTTTCAGCGTCGGTTGCGCGCTTGGGGATAAATTCCTGGGCCACATAGCCTTTGAAGTCTGTGGCATGAATCGCACGCATAATGGCCGGGTAGTAAAGCTCCTGGCTATCGTCGATTTCATTGCGTCCCGGTACACCGGCGGTGTGGTAGTGACCAAAGTACTGGTGGTTGTCGCGAATGGTGCGAATGATGTCGCCCTCGCTGATTTGCATGTGGTAGATGTCGTAGAGCAACTTGAAGTTGGGCGAGTCGAGACGCTTGCACAGCTCAATGCCCCAGGCGGAGTTGTCGGCGAAATAATCCGGGTGGTCGACTTTGCTGTTGAACAGCTCCATTTGCAAAACCACGCCGCGTTTTTCGGCTTGCGCGAGGATTTTTTTCAAGCCTTTGACGGCGTTTTTTAAGCCGGTTTCGGGATCTTTGCCGCGCGCATTGCCGCTGAAGCAAATCAGGTTTTTGTAGCCTGCATCGGCCACCAGGTCGATGTGCTGGCGGTAGCGCTCAATCAGCGGGTTGTGGAATTTGGCATCGCCCCAACCGTCTTCAAGATTGAGTTCGGCACCGTTGCACATGGAGGAATCCACGCCGTGCTTTTTCAGAATATGCCATTCCCCCGGGCCAATCAGGTCGATGGCGGAAAAGCCCAGACGGCGCACCAGCAGGCAGAGTTCTTCGACACTGAGAAAGCCAAATGTCCAGCGCGCTACTGAGTGACGGATATTGCCCTTAAGCGGCGCTTGCTTGTCGTCAGGTGACTCTGTTTGGGAGCCCAGCGCAGAAAGGCTGGCGATGCCCAAGGCGCTGGCCAGTGCACCGCGCATCAACGCGCGGCGATTGACGGTATTGTCCATAGGTGTTGACCCTGTTATCTGTTTGTTGACTTTTATGGTTTGGTTTTTCCGCCGTCTGAAACGGCGTCGGCTAGAGGTTAGCCTGCGGTAAAACAGATAGCCACGAAGTCAACGGAACTTTACATGTATGACAAAACAGATCAGGCGCGCCTTGACGGGCGAGCGGGTGGCGCTCGCTGACCAAAAGCAGAAAAGGGCTGGAGGGAGGCGGGTTAGTTATCGTCCTGCAGGGCAATCTGCTCGCGAATATAGGCAAAAAGCTTGCGCGCGCTGGCGGGCGGCTTGTTCTCTTCCTGCTCTTTTAGCGCACCTCTGACCAGATGCCGCAGGTGTTGCACATCGATTCCGGGGCACTGGGCGATGAGATTTTGCAGTGCCTGTTTGTCCTGGGCGATAAGCAGATCGCGGTAGCGCTCTATCTGGTGCTGGCGGTGGATATAGGCGTCGTTTTTGTCCTGGAGTTTGTCCACGGCGGCCTGGATAGCCTCGTGGTCAGCACTGCGCATCAATCGCCCGATAAATTGCAGATGGCGGCGGTGGGCCTCGCGCTGGCGAATACGGCGCGCCTCGAGAATGGCTTCGTGCAGCTCTTCGCTTAGCGGCATGCTGGCCAGTTGTCGGTCGTTCATGGTTACCAGCTGTTCGCCCAGTTTTTGCAGGGCAGTCATCTCCCGTTTGGCTTGTGACTTACTCTTGATGTAGTCGTCGGGGTTGATGTCGTCGTATTGGTAAACCATGGAAAACCTCGCGGGTGCAGTCTTGGTGCCCCGGTTCCTGTTTGAACAGCGATCGGAGTGTGATCAGGGGGCGCTAGGGTAGACAGGTCGCCCCCAAATCACAAGCCATTGCCACTCAGGCCAGACTAAAAATGGGTGTGATGATGATCCTGAGCGTGGTGCGGCAGGCGATCATCAGCGCGCAGTGGTTGCGGGCGGGCTTTTTGCTGGCCCTTGGCGCTGGCGCCGCCAAACTCTGCCAGATTTGCGCACCAGTCCTTGCCGGTCACCATAGGCGTGGGGCTGGGCAAATGGTTGAAATACGCCGATACGTCATTGCGATCCAACAGTTGCTGGGTTATCAACTCCGCTCGCATCTTGACCAGAGGATCGCCAATACGATTGCGCACCCCCCAACGAACCACATAGGCGTCACAAAAAGCATCTTCCGGCGGTGCATCGGTAAAGGCAATTTCCCGATCTACCCCAAAGTGGTGTTTCATCATCACCTCTTCAAAGAGCATGGCCGTGTCTTCAAAGATGGTGGAGTAGGCATAGGGATCGTTGGCGCCGTCGCTGCCAAAACTCAAGCCAACAAACTCCGCGAGCAAGGCTTTTTGCGCATCACTCGCCTTGTCCCCCTGGTACATCACTGCCGCAAGGCCATAGAGCACCGCTGAATTCAGTGGCATGCGATCTGCCAGGTCTACCGAGGGGAGATCGTCAAAAAAGGCGTTTGCCTGATCACCGGGGCGATTGCCGGGCGTCACCAGATGCATCAAGCCCGGCGGAATAAAGTCGTTGGCGTGGGCCAGTTCGTGAAACAGCAGGGAGGCCATGGGTTTGACGATGGCGCTGAGGGGACGGCTGTCGACAGTGCCATCCAAGGGGTAGTAGTCCCAGGCGTAGTTGTTGCCCACCACCGAGCGGCCCAGGCTGACAAAGTTGAGCTCGCGGGCAAATTCACTGCGGTAGTCAGGATCGCGCGAGATGGTATTGCGCTCAGCGGCGGTAAGCCAAAGATCCGCCGGATCAAGATAGATAGCGCCGGTAGTGCCCCAGTAGTAGGAGGGGCGGATATCAGCACCTATGACCACGGCAGTCACGCTGCCAAACAGCTGGTAAATGTCGTCAGGCATTTCGTCGAGCAGTTGGCTGAAACGGGTGCCCATCCAGGCGTGGGAAACCACCACCCGCGCCATGATGTCCGCCTTGGTGGGGCTGGTGGTGGCCTGGCCGATATAGGGTAGGGTTGAGAGGCGGCAGGCATCGGCGGAGCGCTCTATGAGCGGGCAGTGCACCAGTTGGTCTTTGTAGGGTGAAATACTCAGCGCGGGTTGGTAATTCGCTCCCTGGGGTGGATTTCGGTTGACGACTCTGTCGCTGTTGTCGTCATTGCCGCCACCGCAGCCGCTGAGAGTCAGCGCGATGCCTGTGACAAGGGCCAAGCAAATACCTGGGCGCATGGTGCAGTCCTCAGTAAAAAGAGCAGGTCATTATTCGTCTTCTTCAAAGCGATTGGCAATCAGGGCGCACAGGGTTTCCAGGGCCTGGGCTTCATCATCACCTTCAACGTGCAGTTCAATCGATGTGCCCTGGGTAGCCGCCAACAACATTAGCGACATAACACTCTTGCCGTCTATCCATTGTCCGGGATGGGTTTCACAAAACAGGCGCACTTGCACCCTGGCGGCAAAACTCGCCGCCGTGCTGGCGAATTTGGCGGCCGCTCTGGCGTGCAGCCCCCGTTTGTTGACGATAGTGGCAGTTTGCTGGGCCATGGTGTTCAGGATTTCTTATGTTTGTGGATGTCGCGGTGGCGCACCTGAACGTCGCTGTAGAACTGATCAAAATGCTGCTGCAATTTCTCGCTAAGGTAAACCGATCTGTGCTGCCCACCGGTGCAGCCAATGGCAATGGTGATGTAGCTGCGGTTATTGGCCTGATAGCGCGGCAACCAGCGGGTCAGGTAGTGTTCTATGTCCTGGTACATCTCTTGAACAGCAATATGCTCTTCAAGAAAATCAATCACCGGTTGATCCTTGCCAGTGAGCGGACGCAATTGCGTCTTCCAGTGGGGGTTGGGCAGACAGCGGGCGTCGAAGACCAGATCGGCGTTCACGGGTACACCATTTTTGAAGCCAAAGGATTCAAACAAAATGGCCATGGTGGATTCGTGGCGACCCACGACCCGCTCCTTAACCAGATCACGCAGCTCGTGCAAATTCAAATGACTGGTATCGAGAATTTGATCAGCTGTGTCGCGAATGGGCTCCAACAACTGCTGCTCGGCGGCAATGGCCTCTTCGAGGTTGGTGTGCTTGTCGCTGAGCGGGTGTTTGCGGCGTGTCTCGCTAAACCGCTGGATGAGCACCTGAGGCTGGGCATCGAGAAAGAGCACCCGAAAGGGCAGGTGCGCTTCCTTCAAGGTATCGATCATGCTGGGAAAAATGCGCAGGTCTTGCCAGGCATTACGTACATCAATACCTATGGCAAAGCGCTGCTGTTCATTTTTGTGAATTTGAATCTGTGCAACCAGTGCAGGCAGCAGGCTGACAGGGAGGTTGTCGATGCAATTAAAGCCCACATCCTCAAGCACATGCAGGGCGGTACTTTTTCCTGAGCCGGACAGGCCGCTAACAATCACCAGATGCATGTGAGTCTCCCTGTCCCGAGTGCGGCGTTAGTTTGCTGGGCCGGTAGCGGCAGCAAACAGTGAAGCATCTGAATCTGCCGTGCGCAGGCGAGCGCGAAATTCGCTATCGCTCAGCTTGGCAGCCAGCGCCGCCAGAGTTTGCAGATGTTCGCTATGCGCGTCCTCCGGTACCAGCATGGCAAAGAGGATGTCGACAGGTTCAGAGTCGATAGCATCAAAATCAATGGGGTGCTTGAGCGTAATCAAGGCGCCCAGGGTGCCATTGCAATGCTCGACGCGGCAGTGGGGTATGGCAATACCATGACCTATGCCGGTGGAGCCCAGTCGTTCCCGCGCGATCAGCCGACGAAAGAGTTCATCGGCATCAATCGCGGGAACATCTTGAGCAATGGTGTTGGCGAGAATTTCCAACGCGCGTTTTTTGCTAACTCCCTCAATGCCGCACAGGGTGCGGCCGGGAGTGAGAAGTTCTTCAATTTGCATGGTATTAACGGTGGCTGCGCTGTTTTTCTTTGTGTTTGATTAACTGGCGATCGAGCTTGTCTGCCAGCATATCGATGGCGGCGTAGAGATCTTCAGATTCGGCGTCCGCAAAAATATCCTTGCCGCTGACGTGTACGGTGGCTTCGGCTTTTTGAACGAGTTTGTCGACAGACAGTATGACCTGGGTACTGGTAATCCGATCGTAGTGGTTGTTGAGGCGCTCCAACTTGGCATTCACATAGTTGTGTAGCGCTTCGGTGACTTCCAGGTGATGACCGCTGATGTTGATTTGCATACTGACTTCCTCTCTGGGCTGGATGACCTCGCCACCATCGGCCAAGGTCGTAAAACCTTCGTCAAACGCAAGTCGGTGCGATGGAGATCGCTGCCAGCATAGCAGCGAGTTCGCAGACCTGTCACATTAAACTTTTCCGTTCATTGGATGGCGGAATATTCAGTGATTCACGGTACTTGGCGATGGTGCGTCGCGCCACTTGTATCCCTTGTTCCGCCAACATATCGGTAATCTTGCTATCGCTCAGGGGCTTTTTCGGATTCTCGGCGCCCACCAGTTTTTTGATGATCGCCCGAATCGCCGTAGAGGAGCATTCGCCGCCTGTGTCTGTACTCACATGACTGGAAAAGAAGTACTTGAGTTCAAAAATACCCTGAGGCGTGTGCATGTATTTTTGCGTGGTAACGCGCGAGATAGTGGATTCGTGCATCTGTACGATTTCTGCGATGTCATGCAGTACCAATGGCTTCATGGCTTCGGCGCCATAGTCGAGAAAGCCGCGCTGTTTTTCCACAATGCAGGTGGCCACCTTGAGCAGGGTTTCGTTGCGGCTTTGCAGGCTTTTGAGAAACCAGCGCGCCTCTTGCAAATTGTCCTTGAGGAAGGTGTTGTCACTGCTGGAGTCGGCCCGCTTGACCATGGACGCGTAGTTGGCGTTGATGCGCAGTCGCGGGGCAATATCCGGATTGAGTTCAACCATCCAGCGACCATCGCGTTTTTCAACAAAGACGTCGGGCACAATATATTCGGTATCGCCACTGGCAATCATGTCGCCCGGCCGCGGGTTGAGCCCCTGGATCAAAGCAACTGCCTGACCCAGCTCAGCCTCCTTGAGCTTGGTGCGGCGCATCAGCTGGCGGTAGTCGCGGCTGCCGAGCAGCGGCAGGTAGAGGCGGGTGATGGTTTTTGCGGCCTCCAGAAACGGCGTGCTGGCGGGGTACTGCTGCAACTGTACCAACAGGCATTCGGCCAGGTTTTGGCTGCATACACCCGCTGGGTCAAATTGTTGAAGCCGGTGTTGCACCGCCACCACTTCGTCCAGTTCCAGTTCTTCTATGTCGCTGAGCAGGCCCTCGTGAATTTCTTCGAGAGAGAGGCTGAGTATGCCGCTGGGTTCCACGGCGTCGATGATTGCCATGGCGATCAGTCGGTCGCGATCTGACATGGGGGTGAGGTTAAGCTGCCACATTAAATGATCGTAGAGCGAATCGGTGGCGGCGCGGCGACTTTCAAAATCATTGTCGTCGCCTTCGTAGTTACTGGAGCCGCTGCTGGAGGCCTGGTAAACATCATCCCAGCTGGTGTCGACCGGCAGCTCGCTGGGAATGGATTCGTTCCACTCGGTGTTGGCTTCACCGTAGGTTTCGCCGTCGGCGTAGGCTTCTATTTCGCCGTCAGACTGGCTGTCGGATTTTGTCCCCGAGTCGCTCTGGATTTCCATTTGTCGGGGGTAGTCGCCGTCCTCACCCTCAGCGCTGTTGGCAGGTGCGGGAGCGTCAAAACCCTCATCCATTTCCAGCATGGGGTTGGAGTCGAGAGCCTCCTGGATTTCCTGCTGAAGGTCGAGGGTGGAGAGCTGCAAAAGGCGAATGGCCTGCTGCAACTGGGGGGTCATGGTCAGCTGTTGGCCAAGTTTTAACTGGAGAGATTGCTTCATCGTGACTAAGACTAAACCCGTTTAACACTCGGTTAAAAAGCACATTTAGCTGGAGTTTAGTCAGGCTTGGAGATGCAAGCAATAACACCAAGCAACATTTATGCCTTGAGTGGATGTTTTCGCCGTTGTCAAGCCAAGACTGGGAAAAAAGTCTCGCCTGAAGGGGGCTTACTAGGGCCCAACGGCGAAAGTCTAGGGGTTAAAGGCGGAAGTGTTCGCCCAGATAGACTTCTCTTACGCGGTGATTGCCCAGGATGGTGGGGGCATCGCCCTGGGCGATGATGTGGCCCTCACTGACGATATAGGCGGTTTCGCAGATGTCGAGGGTTTCGCGCACATTGTGGTCGGTGATCAGCACCCCTATGCCGCGATCCTTGAGGTGACGGACGATCTCCTTGATATCACTGACCGAGATAGGGTCTACCCCGGCAAAGGGTTCGTCGAGCAGGATAAATTTGGGCTCTGTTGCCAGGGCGCGGGCAATCTCCACCCGGCGCCTTTCGCCCCCGGACAGGGACATCCCCAGGCTGTCGCGGATGTGAGTGATGTGAAATTCGTGCAGCAGGGATTCCAGCTTGGCCAACCGCTGCTTGCGGTTGAGGTCGGCGCGGGTTTCGAGAATCGCCATGATGTTGTCGGCCACCGTCAGCTTGCGAAACACCGAGGCTTCCTGGGGTAAATAGCCGATGCCCGCGCGTGCGCGCCCGTGAATGGGTAAGTGGGTCAGATCCTGGTCGTCGAGCAAAACCTGGCCCTTATCCGCTCTGATCAGTCCGGCGATCATATAAAAACAGGTGGTTTTGCCCGCGCCGTTGGGCCCGAGCAGGCCGACGATAGTGCCACTTTCAACGCTCAGGGAAACGTCGATAACGACCTTGCGACTCTTGTAGCTTTTGGCGAGGTTGTGGGCATAGAGGTGGGCCATGGGTGACTCAGTTTTCCAGTTCAAAATTGGGCGGAATAATAATTTCGATGCGTTCCTGGCCTGAATCCCCCTGACCGGCGGCTTGCATAACTTCTTCGCGGATATCGTAAACGATACGGCTGGCGCTCATAGAGGCGCCATCCTGTTCCAGAGAGGCGTTATCCAGTAACAGCAATCGCTCGTCGTTGGGGGTATAGCGAATGTTGTTGGCGCGGGCGCTTATCACGCCTTTGTCTGCCGCCGGTTTTTGCTGATAGAGCGCCGGGCTGCCCGCGGCATCTATCGCGTTAATGCGTTGGGTTGTGCTGTTGAACAGGGCTGTTACGCTGTTGGCTTCGATGCGCATCTCGCCCGTGTCATCGTCGGTGCGCTGTTGATAGAGCGCCGGCGATCCTTCCGCGTGAATTTTTTCAATCTTTTGGCTTTCAGCGTTGAAGTGGGCGGTAACCCTATCGGCTTTTACAAGCATGGAACCCTGGGAAAACTGCACATCACCGCTGTAGATAGTGATGCCCTGACGTTGGTCGAGTATGGCCTGTTGGGCGGCGATGCGGATGGGCTGATCCCTATCATTGGGCAGTGCCTGGCCCTGGCTGCTGAGCAGCCACAGGCAGATCAGCCAGAGGCTGTGGGGGCGAAGGTCAGGGCGCATAGGTGCCTCTGACGTTGGAGAGTAGTTCAATACGATCCTCGCTCAAATAAGCGCGCATACCGAGAGTTTCGAGCTGTCCTAATTGGGCGCGCATCTTAACAGCTTTGTCGGTCTCGGCGTATTGCTTGCCCGGATGGATCGACAGGGATTCGGTCTCTATCTGAATCAGCCCCTGCTTAGGGGATTGTTGTTCGGCTTCAACCCCCCGATCCAGGCGCAGGTGCTGGCCGTCGGCGCGCAGGTAGCCCAGCTCGGCGCGTATCTGCCAGGGCGCGGTGCTGTTGGCGGGGTAAAAAACCATCTGCGGCTGGTCGACCAGGCTGTAATCCTCCTTGCCTGCTGCGTCAGGATTTTGTTGGAAGTAGCGGCCCGAAGGGGTGTTCAAGCGGTAGCGGAGCTGGCCCTGGGTGTCGAATTCCAGGGTTTCTATGTGTTCCATAAAAGCGTGCGGAAACTCGCTGCTGCTGGGCGTTGGGCTGCTGATAAGCCTTGGGGCCGGTTGATCCAGCAGGCTCAGTCCAACAAATGCCAGTACCAGCAGCGCCAGCCAGGGCAGGGCGGTGCGCAGCATCAGGCCCACTCCTCGCCGGGCAGGTAGCTGGCCAGGGCTGCCGGGTAGCTGCCCTGGGCCTTCATAATCAGATCACAGGCCTCGCGCACGGCGCCGCCGCCTGCCGCGAATTGGCTTTGCCAATGGGCGCGGGCGGCCACTTCCGGGTGGGCTGTGGGTACAGTGAGCGCCAGGCCTACGCGGCACATAATGGCCAGGTCTGGCCAGTCGTCGCCCATAAAAGCAATTTGCGCGGGAGAGGGTACAGGGTCAAATTGGCCGGGTTCGGCCAGCACCTCTTGCAGTGCATCCCATTTGTCTTCGCGCCCTTGAATCAACAGGCCAACGCCCAGATCCCGGGCGCGGCGGGCCACCAGCTCGCTGCGGCGCCCGGTGATAATGCCCACCCTGACGCCGGATTTTTGCAGCAGTTTGATGCCGTGACCGTCGAGGGTGCAGAAGGTTTTGAGCTCTTCACCGGCGTTGCCGAAATAGAGTTTGCCGTCGGTTAGCACGCCGTCCACGTCCAGGATAAGCAGTCGAATAAGGCGCGCGCGTTCGAGTAGTTGAGGATTCATGCCGATGTCTTTTTTTTGTTCGATACAAATGCGCTGGCTTAGATAACGCCAGCGCGCAGAATGTCGTTGATTTTGATAACGCCAGTCAGGGCGCCCGCGTCATTGGTGGCTAGCAGTACGTTCACCCGGTTGAGTTCCATCTGTTGCAGCGCTTCAGCGGCCAGGGTGTTGTCGCGAATGGTGCGGGGCTGGGTGTTCATCAGCTGTCCCACATGCGCGCTGCGGATATCCACGCCCTTGTCGATGCTTCGACGCAGGTCACCGTCGGTATAGATGCCCAATAACTGGCCTTGTTCATTTTGCACCGTTGTCATGCCAAAGCCTTTTTCGCTCATGACCATCAGCGCTTGCAAAAGCGGTGTGTCGGCGCTGACTCGGGGGATTGCGTCGCCTGTGTGCATAACATCGGCGACGCGCAGCAGCAGTTTGCGCCCGAGCGCACCACCAGGATGTGAAAAGGCAAAGTCTTCGGCGGTAAAGCCGCGCGCTTCGAGCAGTGCAATGGCGAGCGCGTCGCCCAGCACCAGGGTTACCGTGGTGCTGGCAGTGGGTGCCAGAGCCAGTGGGCAAGCCTCCTGGGTCACGCCTATATCAAGAATGGCCTCGGCCATCTCGCCCAGGGGGGAGTCAGGGCGAGCGGTCATGGCGATCAGGGTGATGCCCAGGCGTTTAAGCAGGGGAAGCAGGGTAACGATTTCGCTGGAGCTGCCCGAGTAGGAGATGGCAATCACCAGGTCGTCGCGAGTGATCATGCCCAGATCGCCGTGGCTGGCCTCACCGGGGTGAACAAAAAAGGCGGGTGAGCCTGTACTGGCCAGAGTGGCGGCGATTTTTTTACCGATATGGCCGGATTTGCCCATGCCCGTCACAATTGTGCGACCTTTGCAGTTCAGAATCAGCTCGCAGGCGCGGCTAAAGTCGCCGTTCAGGCGTTCGCTCAGGGTGTTGACAGCGGCAGCTTCGATGTCGATGGTGCGCAGGCCGGAGCTGATAAAGTCGAACTCAGTCATGGGATGGGATCGGCGTCCGTAAGCGGAAGGGTGCCGCATTATAGCCACAGCGGTGCTTTTCACCAAAGTTCAGCTGCTCACCAAAGCTCAGCTGCTCACCAAAGCTCAGCTTTTTGCTAACGCTCAGTCCCATCATGGCGGGAGCTTGGCAGCGGTAGAGGTGGCCAGGGGGCGGTGTTATAGTGTCCCGGCCGACATTCGGGGCACTAACGGGCAAAATCACAGTCACAGCTAGCGCCTGCGTGATGGTTTTCGAATGTTTTGTGCAGGTATTTTCTTGGTAGTTTTTATTTTCGGCTCATGACAGGAAACACTATGAGTAATTTGTTGAAGACCCTGGCGGCCTGTGCTTTGGCCTTGTCGCTCCCCTTTTCGGCCCAAGCGGCAAATGAGCCCCAGGCTGTGGTAGAAACCGTTACCCAGAAGCTAATGGGAATTGCCCGTGAGCACAATGGCCCGGGAGGCAAGGAAGAAGTCTATTTCGCCGAAGTGGAAAAAGTGCTGGGTGAGGTGGTGGATTTTCGGTTTATCGCTCGCAACGTCATGGGGCGCGAAAGTTTCACCAAAGCGAGCCCGGAGCAGCGCCAGAAATTCGCCGAGGTATTTCGCGGCGGCCTGGTTAAATCCTATGCCAAGGGCATTGCCGGCTATGTGGACAGTGAAATCAAGGTGGTTGGTGCTGCGCTAAACCCCAAAGATGAGTCGCGCGCGGTTGTGCGTCAGGAAGTGAGCCACGAGGGTGCCGTACATCAGTTGTCCTATAGCATGCGTCAGCAGGGCGAGCAGTGGCAGGTGATTAACGTGATCCTCAACGGTGTCAACCTGGGCCAATCCTTCAGCAGCCAATTCACAGCGGCCATGCGCAAAGAAGGCGGCGATTTGGATAAGGTCATCAATAACTGGCTTGCTGAATCCTGATACCGCTCCAGTTCCGCACCAGGGATGCGCCGCCCGGCGCATTCCGGTAAGATTCCCGCCCTGTTTATCCCAAGCCCTTCTTTTATTGTGCCCACCCAGGGCGGAGAGTCTTTTGTCATGCAAGCTGAACAAATCAAGGCATTAATCGAGAGCGCCATCCCTGATAGCCAGGCCCAGGTTGCCGTTCAGGGCGACCATATCAGCCTGGTGGTCGTTAGCCCCGCCTTTGCCGGACTCAATGCTGTTAAAAAGCAGCAGCTGGTTTACGCTGGCCTCGCAGCCTGCTTTGCTGATGGCAGCATTCACGCCGTAGACAGCATGAAAACCCTCACGCCCGAAGAGTGGCAACAACAGCAACAACAATAGGCGCGACGGCACTGAATCCCCATGGATAAACTATTAATCGCGGGTGGCGGCCCCCTGAGTGGCGAGATACGCATCTCCGGCTCCAAGAACGCAGCACTCCCCATTTTGGCGGCGACCCTGCTGGCCGATAGTCCGGTCTTGTTGCGCAATATGCCGCACCTCAAAGACATCACCACCATGATCACCCTGCTGCGCACCCTGGGCGTGGGGGTGACGGTGGACGAGCGTATGGGGGTAGAAATTGACCCCCGCAGCGTCAATTCCCATACGGCACCCTACGAGTTGGTAAAAACCATGCGCGCCTCCATTTTGGTGCTGGGCCCGCTGCTCGCACGTTTTGGCGAAGCCAATGTGTCCTTTCCCGGCGGTTGTGCCATAGGTTCGCGCCCGGTGGATATTCACCTGCGCGGCCTGGAAGCCATGGGTGCGCAAATCGACATCGACGGCGGTTATATTCGCGCCCGTGCCCCTGAAGGCTTGAAGGGCGCGCACTTTCTTATGGATATAGTCACCGTGGGCGGGACCGAAAATCTGCTGATGGCGGCGGCCTTGGCCAAGGGCACCACAGTGCTGGAAAACGCGGCCCGCGAGCCGGAAATTGTGGACCTGGCGAACCTGCTGGTGGCCATGGGCGCGCGCATTGAAGGCATAGGCACAGCGACGCTCACCATTCACGGCGTGGAAAAGCTCCATGGCTGTGAGTACCGGGTAATGCCTGACCGTATTGAAACCGGCACTTATTTGGTTGCCGCCGCAGCCACCCGCGGCAGCGTCAAGCTCAAATCCACCTGCGCCAAGATTCTTGAGGCGGTACTGCTCAAGTTGGAGGAGGCAGGTGCAAAAATTACCATTGGTGAGGATTGGATCGCCTTGGATATGGAGGGGCGTCGCCCCAAAGCCGTGAGCCTCAAAACCGCCCCCTATCCTGCCTTTCCCACGGATATGCAGTCGCAATTTATGGCGATGAATGCCGTAGCCGAGGGCACGGGCACAGTGACCGAAACGATTTTTGAAAACCGTTTGGTGCAGGTTGCTGAGCTGAATCGTATGGGGGCGAGCATCGCGCTCGAAGGGAACACCGCTATCGTCAGAGGCGTGGAGCGCTTGAAGGCAGCGCCAGTAATGGCGTCGGATCTGCGCGCGTCCGCCAGCCTGGTGATTGCGGGTCTGGTGGCCGACGGCGAGACACTGGTGGACCGCATTTACCATATTGATCGCGGCTACGAATGTATTGAAGAAAAGTTCCACAGCCTCGGCGCCAATATTCGTCGCGTCAACTGACTTGCATTGGAAAAACCCATGAGCCAAAACCTGACCATTGCCTTGACCAAGGGGCGTATCCTTGAGGAAACCTTGCCTCTGCTTAAAGCGGCGGGTATTCAGCCTCTGGAGGATATGGAAAAAAGTCGCAAGTTGGTGTTTGAAACCAATCGCGCCGATGTGCGCCTGCTGTTGTTACGCGGTGCCGATGTGCCCACCTATGTGCAGTTTGGTGCGGCGGATATGGGCATTTCCGGAAAGGACACCTTGATGGAAAACGGAGCCGAAGGCTTGTATGAGCCGCTGGATTTAAACATCGCCCGCTGCCGCTTGATGACCGCCGGTGTGAAAGGCCAGCCCACACCCGCTGGCCGCATTCGCGTGGCCACCAAGTATGTGAATGTGGCCAAGCAGTATTACGCGAGCCTGGGTCGGCAAATTGATGTGATCAAGCTTTACGGTGCAATGGAGCTGGCGCCGATTATGAATTTGGCGGATGAGATTGTGGATATTGTGGATACCGGCAATACCCTGCGTGCCAATGGTTTGGAACCGCGTGAGCATATCGCGGATATCAGTTCGCGTTTGATTGTGAATAAGGCGTCGATGAAGATGAAGCACCTTTTGATTCAGGCGATTCTTGATCCGGTTGCGGGTGCGGTGGCTAAGTAAAACTATTCGGCCTATTGTTAATCGCAATGAGTTTTTTGGTGGGATTCAACGGAAGATGGTGCCAGCGCATGGCGGTAAGGGCCTGCAAGACACACCGTGGATTCTTCCCTGGAGGCTCTTCGTCGACATCCTTGTCGCCAAAGGTCTTGCAAACCCTTACCGCCATGCGCCAGTAACCGCGCACTAATGTCCTTTCTTTAAAAGCCTATTTTGTTTATTTACTTTGAAAATCGTGATTATGTCGAATTTAATTGCTCGCCTTGATAGTCGCCAAGTGGATTTCAATCAGCGCCTTGATGCACTGCTGGCCTGGGAGTCGGTGAGTGATACGCGGGTGGCCGAGGTGGTGGCGGATATTCTGGCGCAGGTGAAAGCGCGGGGTGATGCGGCGGTGGTGGAGTTCACCAATCGCTTTGATCGTCGCAGCGCTGCAAGTCTTGCGGATTTGGTGGTGGCGCCAGCGCAGTTGCAGGCGGCACTGACACAGATTAGCCCGGAGCAGCGCCAGGCTTTGGAAGTGGCGGCGGAGCGTATTCGACAGTATCACCAGCATCAGTTGCAAAGTTCATGGCGCTATACCGAAGCGGATGGCACTGTGCTTGGGCAACAAATTACCGCGATGGAGCGGGTGGGTTTGTATGTGCCCGGCGGTAAAGCCTCTTACCCTTCGTCGGTGTTGATGAATGCGATTCCTGCCAAGGTGGCGGGTGTGGATGAGTTGACCATGGTGGTGCCTGCACCTGATGGTGAGCTTAGCCCCATGGTGTTGGCGGCAGCGGCCATTGCGGGTGTGGATCGTGTGATGACTATCGGCGGTGCCCAGGCAGTGGCGGCGCTTGCTTATGGCACTGAGTCTATTGCGAGGGTCGATAAGATTGTTGGCCCCGGCAATATTTATGTGGCGACGGCCAAGCGTGCGGTTTTTGGGCAGGTGGCGATAGATATGATCGCTGGCCCTTCAGAAATTTTGGTGATTTGCGACGGTGCAACCGATCCTGATTGGATTGCGATGGATTTGTTCAGCCAGGCCGAACACGATGAACAGGCGCAGTCTATTTTGCTCTGCCCGGACGCGGCATATCTCGATAAGGTTGAAGCGGCTATTGCGCGTTTGTTGCCGACATTGTCGCGCAATGAGATAGCGGCGACTTCGCTTAAAAATCGCGGCGCTTTGATTTTGGTGAAGGATATGGATGAGGCGCTGGCAGTGAGCAATCGTATTGCACCTGAGCATTTGGAGTTGTCGGTAGCCTATCCAGAATCCCTGTTGCCCCAGGTGCGTCATGCAGGCGCGATCTTTATGGGCCGCCACACACCAGAGGCCTTGGGTGACTACTGCGCTGGCCCGAACCACGTGCTGCCCACCTCGGGCACTGCACGCTTTTCGTCACCGCTGGGTGTTTACGACTTCCAAAAGCGCAGCTCGATCATTATGTGTTCGCCAGCGGGTGCGTCTGCGTTGTCAAAAACTGCATCGGTGCTGGCGCGTAGCGAGCAGCTCGAGGCCCATGCGCGCTCGGCGGAATACCGTACTGTTCCTGAGTAAGGGCGTAGATTCTTCAGGCCGCATTTAGCGGCTTGTTCTGATCAGGTTCTTGTTCTGAGCGGCTCGCGAGTGCCGAGAATCGCCGTCAATTCGATCTGCCTGCCCTCGCGGACGACCTTGATTTTCATCTGGCTCCCGGGGGCGGTATCGGAAATCAAATTTAACGCCTGTCGATTGCTGTTAAGTGGTTGCTCATTGAGATGGGTGATCAAATCGCCGCGTCTAAGTCCGGCTTGGTGGGCCGGGCCATTTAATTCTATATCCTCCACCAGAAGTGCGGCCGAGGTTGTTAATTGCCAGCGGTCAATGAAATCCTTGGGCAAGCTAAGTACTTGTCCACCCAAACCGAGAGAGCCCCTCACTACCCGTCCATGCTTCATGATGGAGTCGAGCGATTTCATGGCGGAATCTGCGGGAATCGCAAAACCTATGCCGATAGAAGCACCGGTTTCATCGAGCACTGCTGTGTTGATGCCCAAGAGTTTTCCTCGGGCGTCGATCAGTGCGCCGCCGGAATTGCCGGGGTTAATCGCCGCATCAGTTTGAATAAAGTTTTCGTATTGGCTGGTGCCCAGGTTATATCGCCCTGTGGCGCTGACAATACCCTGGCTGACACTCTGACCCACCCCGTAGGGATTACCAATGGCCAATACCACGTCGCCTACGCGGGCGCGGCCAGGGTCGCCGAGTTGAATAGCCGTTAATGACTCGAGTGATATTTTAAGTACTGCAAGATCGTTTTCGAGGTCTACACCCACCAAGAGTGCGGCAGTTTCCCGTCCATCGTGAAGCAGTACCAGAATTTCATCGGCACCCTCAATGATGTGATTATTGGTCAGGATGTATCCCTGATCGTTGATGATAACACCCGAGCCCAACGTGGACCGCATGCGCACTTTTTGCGGTGTGTTGGCATTGTTGAACAGGTGGCGATAAAGCGGATGATCGGCGGGCGAGGGGTAGCGTCTTTGCACAATTTTGGTGGTGTAGATATTCACCACCGCCGGGGCGGCAAGGCTAACCGCATCCGAATAGGAAACCGGGCCAGATGCCGTGCGCAGAGAAGCGTCTCCACCAACAGGGTGGGCACCCTGTGGACGTAATTGAGGGAAAAACAGGAGTACCAAAAGGGCTATTAAAAGGCCGGCAACTACCGGCCAACCGATAAACTGCAGCACACGTTGCAGCATGAGTTTACGCTCCGGTCACGGTTGTTGTTATAAGCAGATGGCGCGCGGGCGGGGGCGCCAATCTACTTTGTGGACCTATCCTGCTCGCTTGCATCCAGATGATCGAGAGAATTGGGTAATTCCTCATCCTGGTGTTCGTCATGCAGACCAAAGTCTTCACTCAGGGCACCTTTGGAACCTTGTGTTTTGGGCGCCCAGTCGCGCGGAGGCTCAAAGCTCTGTTCGTTAATGTAGGCTTTTTCATCACCGAGCAAACTGGTGTTGGCGGATGCGAGTATCTGGCGGCTGATGGCAGGGGTTGCCAACTTCAGCGCACTGTTGGCCAAATGCTCGTGCACGTCGCGGTAGCTCTGGGTTAGGTTATTCACCAGTTGCGAGGTTTGGGCAAAGTGTTCGGCCACATCCCGCTGATAGCTTTGCAAGGTGTTTTCCGCCTCATGGAGCCGTTGCTCGAGATCGCGACTGTAAACCTGGGCGCGGAATAAATAGAGTAAAAAGGCACCGAGACCAGCGCCTACCAACAGGCTGACAAGACTGGTTACGACAAGGGTGCTAAGTGAAAACACAAAACTCTCCTTTCAAGTCGGGCGGATAAGCGTACTGGGTTCTTCTCGACCGGTAATTGACCGAGAAGCTCGCTGGCATTATACGGGCTTTTGATCCGACTGAACGCTACAAATTTGTACGATCACTCGTTATTTGAGGTTTC
>CBFGWO010000012.1:0-39644 GCA_965652595.1 uncultured Cellvibrio sp.
GCAGTATGAGCAGCTGTTCAAGTACCGGCGGTTGCCGGGTAAAAACTAGCAAATATGTGGCCAGCCGATGAACACACCCTGTGTTAACGCAGCGCGCATCGCTCGAGGTTTGCTCGCGCGGCAGGTGCTGGCTATTTTGCGCAGTATCCCAGGCTTATTGATGTGTGTTCTGGTGCCTTGCCTGACAGCGCATCAGTCCGCCGCCGAGCCCTTGGTCACTCATGACACAGGCGCTGCCAAGATGATGCGGGTGGTGATCTCCATGAAGGAGTCGCCTGAGGATTTCTCTAACGCCGCCTACTATAACGAGTTGCTGGAGTTGGTTCTGAACAAGACCATCCCCAGCCATGGCCCCTACGAACTCAAACGGGAGCCCATGATCAGTATCGAGAATCGCCTGTTGCGCGAGATAGAGCTTGGGCGCATTGATCTCACTTGGATGCCCTACCAACAAAATCCAGGCCACAGGTTGCGCCCGATTCCGATACCCCTGTTAAAAAATCTGAGCGATTACCGCGTGTTTCTGATTCGTCCCGACGACCAGGCGCGCTTTACGGCCGTAAGAAATCTCGATGATTTACGCCAACTGCGCGGCGGGGTGGGCACCCACTGGCCGGATCGCGCCATCATGGAGTTTAATCACTTGCCACTGGTGCTCAGCGTGAGTTATCAAGGCTTGTTTCGTATGTTGGTTGCCGGGCGTTTTGATTATTTCTCCCGAGGCATTTACCAGGCGTTGCCAGAAGTGACTCGCTATCCGGACATAGAGTTGGCGCTGGAAAAAGAGTTGTTGCTGTATTACGAGAGCCCGGTCTACTTTTTCGTGCGGGAGGACAATCATCTGTTAGCCCAGCGGTTGGAGGTCGGCTTAAGAATGGCCATTGCCGATGGCAGTTTTGATGCGCTTTTTAACGGCTTTCCCCGGCTGGTTTGGGCAGAGGAACAGCTTGCGAATAAGCAACGGCGAGTAATTGCATTGGAAAAGCCTTGAGCTTTGTGGCTGAATGCGCGTGCGACAACTTATTATCTGAGGCGAATATCATGGATCTGGAAAAAATCGAAAAGCTCAATGAGCTGCGCGAAAAAGGTGCCATTACCCAGGAGGAGTTTGACAAGGCCAAGGCCGAAGCCCTGGCAAGCAAGCCAGCGTTGGATGTGCAAAACATGGATTCCCGCACCTACTGCATGGTGATGCACCTGACGCAGTTTTGCAGCTTTTTGCTGCCGATTCTCGGGTGGGTGGTACCGCTCATTATGTGGCTGACGCGCAGCGACGATAGTTTTATCGATCAGAACGGACGAGTGATTGCCAACTGGATTATCAGCGCCTTTATTTACTCCATCATCTGCTTTTTGCTGATGTTTATTGTGATTGGTATCTTCCTCTTTGTTGCCCTGTTGGTTTGCTCGATTGTGTTCACCATCATGGGCGCGATACGGGCGAATGACGGTGTTGTGCGCAACTACCCCATGGCGATACGCTTCTTTACGGTTAACGAGACGCCGGTGTCCTGATGCGCCGGTTGTAAATCTGCCACCAGGCTATCCCTATACCCATATGCTTGATTGTTATATGGATAGCACTCCTAACTATTTTCCACTGCTAATGCCTTTGGGTATGCTCGCGACCCTGTTTATTCTCTGCTCGCGGCGGCAATGTCCTTATGGATTGGCAAGGTCTGGTTTCCCTCTTTTTAACCATCGGTGCGCTGATGGTGCTCATCTTTACCCGCATTGGCGCCCACTGGGTGATGATGGGGGTGCTCATTATTCTCAGCTCTCTCGGGATTCTTACCGCCAGCGAAGCTTTTGCCGGGTTCAGTAACCAGGGTTTGATTACGGTCGCGGCCATGTTTGTGGTGGCGGCGGGCATTCACGGCTCCGGCGGGGTGGACTTGCTGGTACACCATGTGTTGAGAACACCCAGGGGCGTTAGGTCGGCTCAATTTCGGATAGTGGCGCCGGTCATGGCGCTCAGCGCTTTCCTGAATAACACGCCTGTCGTTGCCACCATGATTCCAGCCATTCGCGCCTGGAGTAAACGCATTGATGTGGCTCCTTCCAAGTTGATGATTCCGCTCAGCTACGCTGCCATCCTCGGCGGCACCCTGACCTTGATCGGCACCAGCACCAATCTGGTGGTCAATGGTCAGTATCAGGCACTGACCGGCGACAAAGGCTTTTCGCTTTTTTCGATAACTGCGGTGGGCCTGCCCGTGGCGATAGTGGCCGGTTTGTACATGTTGTGGGCTATGCCCAGGGCCTTACCTGACCGCCGCGAACAGAACATTTTCGGCAATATCAAGGAGTTTACCCTGGAGGTGGCAGTGGCCGCCGATGGTCCCTTGGTGGGGCAGACGGTTGCCCAAGCGGGCCTGCGCGATCTCAAGCGTATTTACCTGGTAGAGATTGAACGGGACGGCGTTATAGTCCCGGCGGTGGATTCGGGCGAGCCTTTGAAGGCCGGTGACCGCTTGGTGTTTGCCGGGGACATCGAAGCTATTTCGGATTTGCTGCGCATCAAGGGCATAGTGCCCTCTACCAATAACCGCGAACCCACACTGGCGCAAGAGCACAAAGAGCGCCGCTTGGTAGAGGCGGTTATCTCTCCGCATTCCAACTGTATCAACCAGACGATTCGCGATTCGCAGTTTCGCGAGCGTTACGGTGCGGTGGTGTTGGCGGTTGCGCGCAACGGTGAGCGGGTAGCGGGTAATCTGGGTAATACCAAGCTCAAACCCGGTGATACGCTTCTATTGGAGGCGCGCCCGGCCTTTGTCAGCCGCCAGCAGTACAACAAGGATTTTTTGCTGATCAACGATCTGCAAACCGAAGCGCCACGCCATCAGCGAGCCTATTTGGCCTGGGGTATTTTGTTGGCGGTGATCGCCGCGGCCAGTTTCGAACTGACCAGCATGCTCAATGCCTCCTTGATGGGTGCGGCAGCCATGATCATCACTGGCTGCTGTTCAGCTCACCAGGCGCAAAAGAGCCTCGATCCTATGGTGCTGCTGACCATCGCAGCGTCTTTTGCCCTGGGTGCGGCGCTTTATAAAACCGGTGTTGCACAGTTTTTGGCGGAGAATCTGGTAGCGCTCAGCGGCGGGCGGCCCTGGTTGATTTTGGTCTTCACCTATCTGGTGGTGTCGGTACTCACCGAAATTATCACCAACAATGCGGCAGCGATTTTGATGTTGCCGATTGCGTTGCAAATTACCGAAAAGGCCAGCCTCAATCCTGAGCCTTTTGTGTTTGCGATTATGATGGCGGCGTCGGCCAGCTTTGCGACGCCCCTTGGTTATCAAACCAACTTGATGGTGTATGGGCCTGGCGGATATCGTTTTAGTGATTTTCTCAAGGCGGGCGTACCCATGAACGTTATCGTAGGTATTAGCACCCTCACCGTTCTGCTGTTGGGCTGGCCGCTCGAGGCATAAGCCCGCTTATTGGGGGGCGGTTTGTTGCGACCCCTTTCTCAATTCACTTTTCCCGTCCTTGAGCTCTCCCCGCTCAGCCCCTAGTATGCGCGCGACCTTTGATAGCGCTATCACCAAACAAGAATTTATCTTTTTGCTTTCTATTTGATAGCGCTATCAGCTATCTATCGAGTCAGTCGTTTGGTGTGGCTCGTTCGGGTTAATGAGTAAACGGGCGCCATTGGTGCCCGCTGCGATTATTGGAGGATGTGTGCAAATTATTCGTCAGGGTTTGATGGCTTTGCTGGTGGCCGTATTGGTTACGGCTTGCGGTGGTTCGGGTAAGTCAGGGTCCAAAAATTCAAGCAGTCAGTTCATCAGTAGTGCATCTATATCGAGCAGTGTCTCCTCTCAGCCCTCTTCGATTGTTTCCAGCGAATCTGTCAGCAGCTCATCGGCTCCGCCCGTGTTTGAGGTGTCTGTGTCTGCGACCGAGGGTGGTGCTTTGGCTCCCGCCGGTGCGTCTGTGGTGCAGGGTGAATCCTTGAGTTTAGAGGTTGTCGCGGATGAGCACTTTGTCCTCGCGGATATCAGTGGTTGCAGCGGCCTGTTAACTGAGAACACCTACGTTATAGAAGCAGTTACGGCTGATTGTGTTGTTGAGCCAGTTTTTGAAAAAAAGATCTATCAGGTTCAGGTTGTGGCGAGTGAGGGCGGTAGCGTAACGCCGCTGGAATCCTCGGTGGTGGCAGGGGAACCTGTTGTGTTTCAGATTAACGCCAATAGCCATTTCGACGTGGGTGAGGTTGAAGGTTGCCCTGGGACGCTGGCGGGGAGTGAGTACCGGATTGATGCGCTCTGGGCTGATTGTGTTTTGAATGTCAGTTTTGATCCTGTCGTGGGTAAGCCCAGCCTAAGCTTGCAGTTGGTCGCGCCGAAAAAATTTGTATTCACCTGGTCGGCAGTGCCTAACGCGCAACAGTATCGTTTGATGGAAAATATTGACGGCAAGTCTGGCTACAGCCTGGTGAAAAATCTTACGGCGAATCTGCGGCGTCATGAATTGTCGGTTGGGTTGCACCAAAAAATCGAGGCCAGCTATGTGCTTGAAGCCTGCGATGCATCGGGCAAATGTCGAGCATCCAATCCTGTGAAGGTGCCTGATGACATCAGTTCGGCGGTCACCCGTTTATCAACAGATTCGCTAATGCTGACGGCGCTGGCGTTGAGTCGCGATGGCCGCTTTATGGCACTGGGTTTTGAGTTTGATGATTCCGGAGCGGTAGGGATAAACGGCCCCAGCGATGTGCCTGATATTGATCAGGCGGGCAGTGTACATGTTTATGAAAAACGCAATTCCACCTGGACGCGAGTCGCCGTCATCAAGCACGCTGAGCCCAGTGAGAGGCAAAAATTTGGACGTTCGCTGGCGTTTAACGCGGATGCCAGTGTCCTTGCAGTAGGTACAGAGGAAGTCTATGGCGCCGCGCCTTCGGTGGGGGCTGCCTATGTGTTCACGCGCTCGGGCAACAGCTGGCAACAAACGGCAGAGATCCTGCCTGAATTTACCGAGGACTGGTTGCAGTTCGCGAGCGAGCTGGCCTTGAGCGACGATGGAAAAACCTTGGTAGTGGGTGCTGTTTACGACAGCGGCACCCCGGATAATCCGGGTGCGGTTGTGGTGCCAAGCTCCGGCGCTGCCCACGTGTATAAATTTAACGGAAGTGATTGGGTAAAAACTGCTTACATAAAAGCCGCGAATCCCGAAGAGTACGAAGCCATGGGCTCGAGTATTTCCCTGAGTGCCAACGGCAAGGTGCTGGCGATGGTGAATTCACCCTACCCGGACACTGGTGTACAGCTCAGGGCGAGGGTATTTGCAGAGCAGGGGAACACGTGGGTGGAAGAAGCCAATCTGCCTCTCGGGGTGGAAGGCTATCCAGGGTATCGACAGGGCATAGTGCTAAGTCGCGATGGTTCGCGTCTGGTAGTGAGCAATGTGTCTGACCAAACCGACTACCCTCTGCTAACTGGAGGCGTTGTCCATATCTTTAAGCGCGGGGCATCAGCTTGGCAGGAAGAGGCAAAACTCAAAACCCCTTACGCCGACTGCGTTTATGGTGGTGGCTTGGGCGACTCGCTGGCAATGAATGGCCCGGGTGACCTGGTGGTGGCGAGCGACTCTTGCGACGGACATGGGCCCACAGTTTTCGTCAGGCAGGGCACACAATGGCACCAAAAAGGCTATTTGCCTTATCACTGGAGTATTACTGGTATGGCGATGGACGCGACGGGCGACCAGTTGATGGTCTTCAAATACAGTGAGGTGTCAGCCTACTAGCTTGCTCGCCTTGGCTCTGAAGCGTTTGTTTTGGCGGTTCTGAATCAGGATTGCTTGTGCTGAAACAAACGCTGCTTTTCCCGCTGCCAATCCCGCTCTTTTTCCGTATCTCGCTTATCGTGTAGCTGTTTGCCTTTGGCAATAGCGATTTCGCACTTCACCATATGCGCTTTCCAGTAAAGCGCCGTAGCGACCACTGTATAGCCTTTTTGCTGCACGGCTTCTTGCAGGCGGGTGATTTCACGGCGGTTCAGCAACAACTTGCGCGTGCGTTGCGGATCGGTCACAAAGTGCGTCGAGGCCGACGCCAGGGGCGTAATATGGGCACCGAACAGCCAGGCCTCGCCATTCATAAAAATCACGTAGCTGTCCACCAGCTGCACCTTGCCCGCGCGCAGACTTTTCACTTCCCAGCCGAGCAGGGCCAAGCCCGCTTCAAAGCGTTCATGGAGCTCAAAATCGAATTTGGCTTTTTTGTTAAGCGCAATAGTTGCGCTGGTGTTTTGCTTTTTTTTGGCCATGGGAGCTAAACAGCAGAACCTTGCAGGTAAAGGAGGGGCGGGATTATATCGGTAAGGGGCGGTTCTGTCTCCCGCTGCTTGGGAGGCGAACGGAGTGAGGGCCCACCTGGGTGAGCCCTGGAAGGCTTAAACGCCAGAGGCAGCGCGAGCCTGCTTCAGCATCTCGTTGGCCTGGGTGCACATTTGCTCCTGGGAATCTTTGGGCATCTGCTGCACAGCTTGTTTACTGGCTTCGTACTGGGATTTGATGGTTTGTGCCATAGCAGCGTCGTTTGTCTGCTTGGCGACGGCATCGGCGTAGGCGTCGATTTCTTTGAAATAGGCCTCACAGGAGGGATGCATGTCGGCGCTAGCCTGAAGAGCGCTCAGTGACGCAAGAAAGCCCAATGCGATAGTGATCTTTTTCATGTGGAAATAGTCCTTTGATATTTGTAGAGAGTAAACACGGGCCAATAATCTGACGGGCCCGCTGCTAAATGCCCGGCGCGATCGGGCCGCGCGGAGCGGCGCCTATCTTGCCAGCTTTCACGGCTGATCAGCCTTGATTTATCGAGGGAATTGTCCAGTCTGTGAGTTGTGTCAGCTTCGGGGGTGACGGGTATCGCGTTTGTGGGCGAAGGGCTCGCGACTTACGCCTGGCACTGCTTTACCGCTACAATCGCGCCATCCAGGCCTAACCAATCCGCAGGAGCCGCCGCGTGAAACCTATTCGACAGCATGCCATCTGGGGTCACAGGGGAACTTTTATTCTGGCGGCGACAGGTTCCGCGGTGGGTTTGGGCAATATTTGGAAGTTTCCCTACATCACTGGCGAAAACGGCGGTGGTGCTTTTGTTCTCATGTATCTCTTGTGCATCTTTCTGATCGGTATTCCCATACTCACCGCCGAAATTCTGCTCGGTCGGCATGGTCGTGCCAACCCCATCGCCAGCATGGGCAAGGCGCGACGGGAGTCGGGCGCCGGACGCGCCTGGACGTTCATTGGTTGGATGGGCGTGCTGGCGGGCTTTTTGATTCTTTCCTACTACTCAGTGATCGCGGGTTGGACGCTCGAATATCTGAGCGCGTCCCTTCACGGCAGCTTTGAGGGGCTGGATGGCGCCCGATCAGATGCGCTGTTTAATGAGTTGCTTGCAGACAAAAGCCGGTTGGTGCAGTGGCAAACGGCCTTTGTGGCGCTCACCGCGCTGGTGTTGATTTTTGAGGTGAACAAGGGTTTGGAGCTGGCAATCCGACTGATGATGCCATTGCTTTTCGTGCTGTTGTTAGTCTTGTTGGGTTACGCCATCTACGCGGGAGATTTCGCTCGCGGCGCGCGCTTCCTGTTTAGTTTCCATCCGGAAAATCTCACCTGGGCCGCGGCCTTGACGGCACTGGGCCACGCCTTTTTTACCCTGAGCCTGGCGATGGGTGCCATCATGGCCTACGGTGCCTATATGCCCGGCCACTCGGCAATCGGCAAAACGGCCATCACCATTGCACTGCTGGACACCCTGGTCGCTTTGGTGGCGGGTCTGGCCATTTTTCCACTGGTATTTGCCACGCCGGGAATAGAACCAGGTGCTGGGCCAGGGCTGATGTTTGTAACCCTGCCGGTGGCCTTCGGCAATATGCCGATGGGGTTGGTGTTTGGCAGCTGCTTCTTTTTGTTGGTGATGCTGGCGGCCTGGAGCTCAACCATTTCATTGCTGGAGCCAGTGGTGGCTTATCTGACCGAACGCTTCAAATTTCACCGCATCAGTGCCAATTTACTTATCGCGTGCAGTGCCTGGGTGCTGGGTTTGGGCACCGTCTTTTCCTTTAATGATTGGTCTGAGTTCAAGCCGCTACTGGGGATGACCGTCTTTGGCTTTATCGATTTTCTTACCACCAACATCCTGTTGCCCCTGGGTGGATTGTTGATAGCTATTTTTGTTGGTTGGGTGGCTAAACGAGAGCTGGTTGCCCATGAGCTGCGCTTTGATTCGCCTGGTTTTGTCACACTTTTGTATTGGCTATTGCGTTATGTGTCGCCGGTGCTGGTGCTCCTGGTGTTGATCTCCGGGCTTTACCCTGTGGCGAAAAATCTTCTGCTTGGAGCTGCTTGATCCATGCCGACATTGGAAAGATCTGCGCTGGTGAATTACTCGGCTCAGCAAATGTTTGACCTGGTGAACGATATCGAAGCCTATCCGGATTTTATGGACGGCTGCACTCAGGCGCGGGTAATCCAGCGCCAACCGGATTGGCTGGAGGCTAGCCTGACCCTGGGTAAGGGCGCTGTGAGCCAGCAATTTGTTACACGCAACCAATTGCATCCACCGCAGCGGATGACCATGGAGTTGGTGGATGGGCCATTTTCTCATCTTCGCGGCGAATGGCGCTTTGACGCGCTGGGAGAAGCCGCATGCAAAGTGAGTTTGCAGTTGGACTTCGCCATGCAAAATCGCTTTTTGGGTTTGGCAGCCGCTAAACTTTTCGAGAGTCTGGCAAATAAACAAGTGGACGCACTCTGTCATCGCGCGCGCAAGATCTACGGCTAGCAAGCGATATTTTTTGCCCCATTTGTAACACCTATATTGTGGAGAAGCCCTGTGGCAGATTTTGATTTAATAACCGTCGAAGTGGCCTATGCCTTACCTCAGCGACAAAAAATTATTGAGTTGCTTGTGGAGCCGGGAACAACGGCGCTACAGGCGGTAGAGCGCTCGGGTATTGTGCGCTTTTTTCCGGAAATAGATCCCGCCAATGCCAGGATGGGCATCTTCGGCCAAGCGCTGGGTACCAAGGGCCTTGGCCAACCGAACGAACATGTGCTCCAACCGGGGGATAGAGTGGAGATTTATCGACCGCTGACCTCAGACCCCAAGGAAGCCAGACGCAAGCGCGCCGACAAAGGACGCGATGCGGACGGCGAAAAATGATTTGCCCACAAGCGTAACTTCAACTTTTTCGCAGTCGCTCAGTTTCGGCTGCGAATTCAGCTGGTGTCGGGAGTCAAACCATGCGCGCTGCCCTGCCTGCCAACGAGTCTCAACGCCTGCGCTATCTTCATCGTTTGGGATTGCTGGATACACCCAGCGAAAGCGACTTTGACGATATCACCCTGGTTGCGGCGCGCGCCTGTGGTGTGCCTATGGCGGCGATCACGTTGATCGATGAAGATCGCCAGTGGCTAAAGTCCTGCGTGGGTATGGAGCGGGGAGAAACCTCGCGCGAGCTGGCATTTTGCGCCCACACGATTCTTGATCCTCAATCGCTGACCTTGGTGGAAGACGCGCGTCTCGATCAGCGCTTTTCTGATAACCCGCAGGTGACGGACGCACCTGGTCTGCGATTTTATGCTGGCGCACCACTCACCACCGAAGAGGGTTTTGCCCTGGGTGCACTTTGTCTGGTGGACACTCAACCGCGTCAGTTAAGCCTGGAGCAACAGGACATACTGCGTGCGCTCGCGCGTCAGGTTATGCAACAGATTCGATTGCGCGAAACCCTGACCGATCTCGAGCGAACGCGCGATAAATTGCATCTGCTGGCGGACAGTGTTCCGGTCTTGATCGGCCAACTGGATGCTGAAGGTCGTTATGTATTCTGCAATCGCAAATATCGCGACTGGTGGGGGCTGGATCCCCAGTGGCTACTGGGCAAAACCTCGGCAGAGGTTCTGCCTGGCGCACTGGTCAGGGGATTGGCGCCTTATTTGGCGCGAGCACTTAAGGGCGAGGAGGTTGAATTTGAGCTGGAAGATGCTGATGGGCGTGTTATTGCAGCTCACTATCTTCCGCACCGACAAAACGAGCAGCTGGCTGGTATTTTTGTGCTGGCCAGCGACATCAGTCAGCGCAAACAAATGGAACTGTTAAAAAATGCGTTTGTATCCTCCGTGAGCCATGAATTGCGCACGCCCTTAACGTCCATCTCCGGCGCCTTGGGTCTTCTATTGCATGGTCAGACAGGCTCCCTCGATGAACCACAAAAAAAACTGCTCGATATTGCTCATAAAAACAGTCAGCGCTTGATGTATCTGATCAATGACTTGCTGGACATGGAAAAGCTACTCGCCGGAAAAATGCGCTTTGAATTGCAACCTGCGGATGTCACCAGCCTGTTGGAAAAAGCACTTTACGAAAACACCACCTATGCCAGCTCCTATCAGGTGCGTTTTGCGCTGATTACACCCAGACATCCCTTGTTTATTTGTGTAGACGAACAGCGCTTCTTACAGGCTATGGCAAATTTGCTCTCCAACGCGGTTAAGTACTCGCCCGCAGACAGTCTGGTGCGTGTTGAGTGCCAGCAGCTTGGTGCAGCCCGCCTGAGGGTGAGCGTTATCGACCGGGGGCCGGGTGTTCCAGAGGATTTTCGTCCCAACCTGTTTCAAAAATTCAGTCAGGCGGATAACCCAGCGGCGCGGCGCAAAGGCGGTACAGGTTTGGGTTTGGCGATTACGCGGGAACTGGTGGAAAAAATGGGCGGTCAAGTAGGTTTTAGCGCACCGCAAGAGGGAGGTAGTTGTTTTTATCTGGAATTTCCCCTGGTAGAAAATGTCGCGCACGAAACACGTGAAAAGCGAGAATAAAGTACATGACCCTATCGCGCATACTTTATGTTGAGGACGATCCGGATATTCGCACTATCTGCGTGATGGTGTTGGAGTCCTTGCACGGCTTTGCGCTGGAAGTGTGTTGCTCGGGTGAGGAGGCAATTGCGAAAGCCGAAGCCTTCGCGCCGCAACTGGTGCTGCTGGATGTGATGATGCCGGGTATGGATGGCCCGGAAACCCTCGCGGCACTGCGTCGATTGCCTGGGTTGGAAAAAACCCCGGTGATATTTATGACCGCCAAGGTGCAAGCCCAGGAAGTGGAAGCCTACTTGCGCTTGGGAGCTCTGGGCGTGATTGCCAAGCCTTTTGATCCCATGAGTCTGAGCGATCAACTGCGTCAACTCTGGAACAAAAGTCAGGAGCCAAATTAGTGTCGCGGATGCCTGAGCGGTTGGCTTTGCTCGTAAGCCAGGCAAACAGCATTGCCTGGTTGGTACTCTTGGTTTTTTTTGCCCTTACCGGGTGGGTGGTGCATGAATTGAATGAGCGGGAAAGCCATCTTGCTCGAGAAAGGTTTGAGTTACAGGTGAGCGAAGTCGAGTCGGCTGTCCGCAGTCGAATGACCGCCCACGAACAAATCCTGATTGGTGCCGCTGCACTCTTTGATGCCAGTGAGGATGTTGATCGACACGAGTGGCGCACTTATGTGGAGCGCTTGCGCCTGTCGCGCCACTATCCGGGCATTCAGGCGCTAGCGTTCACTCAGGTAATTCCCGCACACCAGCTCGCAGATCACGTCCAGAAAATGCGCCAGGAATTTCCTGACTACCAACTGCGTCCTGCGGGTGAACGTGCGCTGTATACCTCGATTATTTTTATTGAGCCATTTCGCGACAGAAATCTCGCCGCATTTGGCTACGACATGTTTTCGGAGCCTGTTCGTCGTCAGGCAATGACGGCGGCGGTGACTGAAAACGATACGCGTATTTCCGGGCGCGTGACATTGGTACAAGAAAATCTGGGGCCGGTACAGCCCGGATTTTTGATGTATCTTCCGGTGTATCATCAAGGCTTGCCGGTTGATACGCTCGAACAGCGCTGGGCGGCACTTCAGGGGTTTGTCTATAGTCCTTATCGCATGGAAGACCTGATGGCGGGCATTCTCGGTCAGCGCAACCTCAATGTACGATTTGCCATTCACACAGGCGCGGAGGACGATGATTCGCAGTTACTTTTTAGTTCTCATCCACAAGTTATTGATGACGCGGACGAGTTTTTTATTCAGCGCCAAATGCCTCTGTATGGTCAAACCTGGACGCTGAGCTTTCGCAGCGACTCTCGTGCATTTCCCAGCTATTGGCAGCGGTTGGAGCAGGTGGCGATTGCCTTGGGCGTCAGTACCGGGCTGCTATTGTTTTTATTGATTTCATTCCTCACCAACGAAAATGCCCGCGCACGCAACCTCGCCAAGGGAATGACGCGCGATATTCATCAAACCCTGGATGCGCTCAGGCTCAGTGAGGAGCGCCTGCGGTTGGCTTTGGATTCCTCTGCTATGGGTGTGTGGAACTGGCATTTGGCGGAGAATCGCATTCATTGGGACGATTCTATTTATCCACTGTTTGGATTGGCGCAAGGTGAGCGGTTGCATAGTTATGAAAACTTTCTGGCCCTTTTGCACCCCGATGATCGCGAGCGAGTGTTCAACGAAGTTGCGCGTGCGCTCGATGGAAAGCTGGCCTATGACACAGAGTACCGAGTTATTTGGCCGGATGGTTCTCTGCATCACATGGCGTCGCGTGCACGCGTGTTATTGGATGATGCCCAGCAGCCGTTGATGATGACCGGCACCTGTTGGGATATCACCGAGAAAAAGCGCTTGGAAAAAATGAAAAGCGAATTTGTCTCAACCATTAGCCATGAACTGCGCACGCCGCTCACCTCTATCACTGGGTCACTTGCATTGATGAGCAGCGACAAGGTCGCGCAGGGGTCGGATCAGTATCAGCAGCTGCTGGTGATGGCTAACAACAATGCGCAGCGCCTTAAGCATCTGATCGACGACCTGCTCGACCTCGAAAAACTCACCCAGGCGCGCATGCATTTTGCTTTCGAAGTCTGTGCCTTGGCGCCCTTGGTTTTGCAGGCGCTGGAGGAAAATCGACTCTATGCGGAACAGTATCAGGTGAGTTTTCGCGCGGACATCAGGTTGGCGGTGGCAGAGGTTAGTCTTGATCCCGCAAGGTTTCTACAGGTAATGGCCAACCTCTTGTCCAATGCGGCAAAGTTTTCTCATCCCGGCGGCGAGGTATTGGTCAGTCTGTTGCTTAATGATCAGGGTGGCGCCCGAGTCGCAATCCAGGATCAGGGTATGGGTATTGCGGATGAAGCTCAGCCATTTATTTTTAATAAGTTTTTCCAGGCGGATGCCTCGGACAAACGGCAAAAAGGCGGCACTGGATTGGGTTTGGCTATTGCCAAAATGATGGTGGAGCAAATGCAGGGCGAGTTGAGTTTTTATTCACGCCTGGGGCAAGGTAGTTGCTTTTATATGGATTTTCCTTTGCTCGGCGAAGCCGTTACCCGCGCCACAGACTCTCCAGATTCTTCAAGCCCCAGGTCTCCGCAGACTCGCGACTGACGATTTTGTTTTTGCCATCGAGTTGGCTCAAGTCCAGGGTTTGCGGCACTATGGCTGCACGTGTTGTTATGTGATAGAAAATTTTTACCTTGGGCTTAAGCAGCGATATCGAATTTTGCTCAACCACCACCGCGAGGTGGCCGCTCGCCAGTTGCACCAGAGAGCCGGTGGGATAAATGCCCAAGGTCTTCACAAAGGCCTGAAATATGCGCTGATCAAAATGCCCCCGACTCCACTCAGCCATTTTGTGAATGGACTCGGCAGGCAGCCAGCCTTTTTTATAAGGACGATCAGAGCTGATGGCGTCATAGACATCGCACACAGCCCCCATCTTGGCGAACAAAGAAATAGCCGAATCCTGTAGTTTGTGTGGGTAGCCGCTGCCATCGACTTTTTCATGGTGATGAAGACAGACATTGATCACCAGATCGCTCACCTGACCACTCTGGGTGAGGATGTGCGCGCCCATTTCAGAATGGTGTTGCATGATGGCAAATTCTTCGCTGGTTAATTTGCCGGGTTTATTCAGAATCTTGTCGGAAATGCCCATTTTCCCCAGGTCGTGGAACAGGCCTGCCATACCGGCTTGACGCACCTGATCCTCGGGCAGCTCCAGTTGGCGAGCGAGCGCAATCATCAGGCCGCAAACGGCGACGCAGTGGAGATAGGTGTATTCATCGACATTTTTGAGTCGCGCCAGGCTGATAAAGGCATGGGGGTGACGGCTGACTGAGGAGGCAATTTCCTCGACCAATTTATGTGCGTGCTCAGTGTTGAGCGCTTTGCCCATGCGCACATTGTCGAACATATGGATAACAGCCGAGCGCGCATGGGCGTGAAGTTTACGCGCTTTGGTGATTTCAGCGCCCAGGTCTGCCGTGGGCGCAGCTTTGGCGGGTTCGATACTATCAAGCAGTGCGCGGGCTTCTTCTGACGCCTGTGGTTGGGTGACCACGGCGACAGTCTCGTCTACATCCAGTCCTCGACCCGTGTCTATCCAGAGTTCCTTGACGGCACTGGCGCGGATACTGATTAAATCATCTTCCGTTTCCAGCAGGAAACGTGCGCGCCAAAAAGGGTGGTCCATCCAGGATCCACAAAACTCGCTAATGTACATTCCCAGTCGAACATCTTTGGTGGAAATGCGTTTTAACATGGTGGCCTGGGCGCTCGATGATTATGAGTGTTGATTTATGTGCCGTGCGGTTCAAATTATAGTTCAGTCAGAAAACCCCGGGGCATTTCTTTGCTCGCTGGGACTATATTGGTAGTTGTGGTGGTTAGCAGGTTTTTTTACAGAGTTTTTCAATGTGGGGGGCGGTGTGTCGCACGATAAAAATGCTGAGGTTGCAGCCAAGTTGCAGGCGCTGCGCCAAAGTTACGCCGATCGGTTGCCGGAGGAGCTGGAGAGTTTGAACTCCCTGGCGCAAGCGCTGCTTTCCAAGGAAGACCGACCGCAGGCCCTGAGCGAGCTGAAGGCCAAGCTGCACAAGTTGGCCGGCTCGGCTGGCAGCTTTGGTTACGCGGCTCTGGGGCAGGAGGCTCGCCGGCTTGAGCTGGCGTTGCAGGGGTTGTCGGATCAAGCTCCCGATCCGCAGAGGATTGCAGCGCTTGTCCATAGGGTAACTCACCTAGGTGATGAGCTGGTGCAGGTAAGCGATACCCGGCTGCTTCCCCAGGCGTCCCTGCGAGAGCAGGGTGAGCGACATAATCGCCTGTTTTTACTGGAGGATGACCCTCAGGTGGCTGAGGAGATTGCTGAATCCCTGCGCCACTTTGGTCATTCTGTGTCCGTGTTTGCCGAGCTGGGTGCTGCAGAGCTGGCGATTCTGGCCAATCCCCCGGACTTTATTCTTGCGGATATTTTCTTCCTCGCCGAAGGGCGTGATTCCCCGGAGCTCATCGAAAAGCTCCAGCGGGGGCGCAAGGCGCCTATTCCGGTGATTTTTATGTCGTCTCGAACCGACTTCGACGCCTACCTTGCCGCCGCCAGGGCGGGAGCGATTCGTTATTTCACCAAGCCGCTGGACGTGGTGAAGCTGGTGGATTTTCTTGAGAACTACCTTGACGCTCGTCGATCAGCACCCTTCAGGGTGTTGATTGTGGATGATGACGGCCTATTGGCAGGCCACTACCGGCAGATACTGGAGGCGGTGGGCATGCTGGTGGAGACACTGGCCGATCCGACACAGGTGCTGCCCAAACTGGACGAGTTTCATCCAGAGGTTATCCTGCTGGATTTACATATGCCCGGTTGCTCAGGTATGGATCTGGCGAAAGTCATCCGCTTAACCGATAACTGGTTGCAGGTGCCTATTGTCTACTTGTCCGCAGAGACTGACATCGACCGACGAATCCAGGCTGTGGGCCATAGCGGCGATGATTTCCTGACCAAGCCAATTTCTGATAAGGAACTGGTTTCAGCGGTAAAGGTGCGCGCTGCTCGAGCTCGTCAGCTAAGCCACGTGATTGACCTCGATAGCCTCACTGGCTTGCTCAAGCACTCCCGCGCCAAAGAGGAGTTGGTCAAGGAGGTGGCGAGGGCCAGGCGCCAGGGGCAGGCGTTGAGTTTGGCCATGATCGATCTGGATCATTTCAAGCGGGTGAACGATAGCTGGGGGCATCCGGCCGGGGACAAGGTGATCACGGCACTGGCGCACTTGCTGCGGCAACGACTGCGCAAAACCGATGTGCTGGGGCGGTATGGCGGCGAGGAATTTATTGCGATCCTGCCCGGTTGCCCCATCGAGGAGGCCACCCGGTTGCTGGACGCTGTACGCAGCAACTTTGAAGCCCTGGTGTTTCAGGCAGGCCAAGATAGCTTTCAGTTAACACTCAGTGTCGGTCTGGCTGGTGCCGAGCCTGGAGCTTTAGCGGCAGAAGGGCTTTTAAATTTGGCCGATAGTGCGCTCTACCGAGCCAAGCGCGAAGGCCGCAACCGGGTGGTTGTGGCCTGACAGCGGCTATTCCTCCTCTGGACGTGGCGGTTCCAGGTTGGTGGGTAGCGGCGTGTTCAGGTCTGAGGACTCCAGGTAGCGCTCCGAGGTCTCCCCGCTAAGAGGCACTGAGCCGCGCAGGTAGTCGCCCTCCCAACGGGCCAGCTTTTCCTCTTCGAAGTGAACGGTCAACAGATGGCGAGTGAATTTACCGTCTTTGCCGCGCTTTAGGCTGTAATAGTAGTCCCAGCGGTTGTCATCAAAGGTGTTGGGCAGCAGCGAATTGCCAAGAATAAAGCGCACCTGGCGTTTGGTTTGGCCTACTTGCAGCTTATCCACCATCTCCTGAGTGATGATGTGACCTTGCTGGATATTAATACGGTGAACGCCAGGGAAGCGGAAATTGGAACAGGCAGTGAGGCTAGTAACAACAACAGCGACCAGCAGGTAACGACTGGCTAATTTCATACTTGGGGCTTCCACTTGGCAAAAGAATGGCGATAATACCCGATCGACGGGAAAACTGAGAAGATTTTGGGGGAAATATGGCCGATGAAAACCAGGAACTGCGCAAAGCCGGGCTGAAGGTCACCTTGCCCCGCGTGAAAATTCTGCAAATGCTCGAATCGGCGGAACAGCACCATATGAGCGCCGAAGATGTGTATAAGGCACTGATGGAACAGGGTGACGACGTGGGGCTGGCGACGGTTTATCGCGTGCTCACGCAGTTTGAAAGCGCTGGTTTGGTCGTTCGTCATAACTTTGATGGTGGACACTCTGTGTTCGAAATCGCTCGGGGTGATCACCATGATCACATGGTGTGTGTAGACTCGGGCGACGTCATAGAGTTTCACAGTGATGAAATTGAGGCGTTGCAGAAAAAGATTGCCGCTGACCATGGCTTTGAACTCACTGACCATAGCCTGGTGCTCTACGTGAGACCCCGCAAAAAATAAAAAAAGGCGGGTTCAAAGAACCCGCCTGTCAATGTAACAGCCCTGTTACTTGCCTGAATTAGTGGAACCTCCCCCGCGAGGCGAGGGCTGCTCCTTATCGTGGTTGAATGCTGACAAAGTTGCTGTAGAGCCCATTGGTGTCGAAGGCGGCGATTTCAAATTGCAAATCTCCAGCGGGTTGAGTCAGTGTGTAGCTGTTAACACTGTTATCGTTGATGACGACGCTGGTGTACTGAGTATCAGCTGCGCCCTTGAAGCGAATTTCAAACCCACCTATTTCATCCAGCTCCAGGTATTCACCGTTCTCGCGGGCGGTCGGTGTTGACCAAAGCAGGCGCGCCTGTGTACTGATCAGTTGAGCGCTGACAGCAGTACTTTGAGCCGACCAGTTCCCCGCTGCATCGCGAGCGCGAACCCGGTAGCTGTAGTTTGTACCTGCGACGACGTTGGTGTCGACGTAGCGGGTCACCGCAGCAGAAACATCGGCAACACGCACATTGTTGCGGTACACCTGATAACCCGTCACAGCCAGGTTATCGATGGAGGGTGACCAGCTGAACTCGATGCGGCTATCAAAAGCCGTTGCAGATACACCGCCAGGAATAGTCGGCGCACTGGTATCGGCGGGCGAACTACTGCTCGATGAACTGCTGCTCGAAGAAGAACTGCTGGACGAGCTGCTGCTTGAAGTCGAGTTCGTACTTGAAGAACTGCTTGACGAACTACTTGAGCTGGATGAACTGCTCTGGCTGCTGGAGCTGGCGGCTTCAGACTGAGTGGTTTCAAAACCAAACACCTCCATCTCCCACAGTGAAAAGCCGTAGCGTGTATAGCGTTTGATGCCGAACATGCGCAGGTAGCGGCCTACACCATTCACCGCAACATCATCAATACCGCCGTTGCCATTCGCTTCAGAAAAAATGGTTGTCCAGGTTTCGCCATCGTTAGAGGTTTGCAGCAGGTATTCGCGGCCATAGGAATTTTGCCAGCTAAGTTTTACGCGATTGATCTGATGCGTGCTACCCAAGTCAACTGCGAGCCATTGATTGTCGGCGAAGCTGCTCGACCAGCGGCTATTGGTGCTGCCATCGAATGCCATGGATGCCATCAGAGAGGCGTTCTCATTGCTGGATGCGCTAGCAGGCTTCGCCAAAGCGAGGTTTACATCGGTAGGGGCGCCATAAACCTCGAATTCCCAGAGTGAAAATCCGTAGCGTGTGAAGCGCGTTAATCCAAGCATACGCACGTGACGTCCTTCCGCGTTCAGATAAATAATGTCATTGCCGCCATTGCCATCAGTCTCGGTAAACACCGTGGTCCAGTTAATGCCATCGGCGGAGGTTTGAATCAGGTACTCACGAGCGTAGGAATTCTGCCAGTTGAGTTTAATGGCGGAGATATAGAATTGATTGCCTAGGTCAACGGCGACCCATTGATTGTCACTGAAGCTGCTGGACCAACGGCTGTTCGCTGTACCGTCAAAGGCCATGTCGGCGGTCAATGTGGCGCTCTCATTCGAAGATGAAGTCGCCGGGCGATTGAGCGCCAGATTCACTGCACCGGGTGCTAGCACCAGTTCAGGTTCCGGTTCTGGCACCGGCTCTGGCTCTGGAATAACAGGCAGGCTGCCAAAGACTTCGATCTCCCACAGCGAAAACCCGTAGCGGGTAAAGCGCTTTTGGCCAAACATGCGCAGGTAGCGGCCCTGACCATTAAGGCTCAGATCATCCAGGCCACCGTTACCGTTGGTTTCGGTGAAGACCGTGGTCCACTCAACGCCATCGATTGAGGTTTGAATCAGGTATTCACGACCGTAGGAGTTTTGCCAATGGAGGCGTACTTGCGAAATATCGTAGACCTCGCCCAAATCGACAGCGATCCACTGGTTGTCACTGAAGCTGCTGGACCAGCGGCTGTTGGTGAGACCGTCAACCGCCATTTCGGCAGTCAGCGAGGCATTTTCATTGGATGATGAGGTGACTGGCTTGTTAAGCGCCAGATTGTCGTTGGCGTAGGCATTGGCGGCAGCTACCAGCCAGCTAAAACTTAAGATAAGTAATGCGCGAATAGAGCAAGTGAATGGTTTCATAGTTTCCTCAGGCAATGGCTTATGCTCTGTGCCATTTCCTGAAGAGAGCGCTTGCTTAAAAATTTGGCGGCGCACTTCCTCCGCCTGTTTTATGCAAACAGGAAATGACAAGGCTTGAAATAAAAATGGACGTGCAACCCGATGAGCTATTCATGAAATGACTCCATCCAACCGTTAAATAGCGTTTCAAAAAGCAGTTGATCGACCTGGCAATTGAGTGACTTTCGGTCACGGCTTTCGCTTGGGTCTGTGTATAGATTGGTAACAATTTGATGTGGGGTCAAACCCGCCTCCGGCGTGAAAATGGACTGGTGGTCGGCGGTGAGGGATTGACACAGATGATTTTTTTAGCGCGGGTTTTTGGTGAAAAAAACTTGTTGTGAAGTTGTTCGCTTTTTAATAGCGAGAAAAAAATCTTGTTGGCATTTCTTGTAAAAAATCTTTTAAAAAACACCCCAGTTCCTCTGCCAGGAAGAATCAGACGACGAGAGTTACTTTAGGAAACGTGAATCAATTTATAGCGTTAAAGCGAATAACCCTGCTTTTGTTTATAAGAAAGGTAGAGCGGCTTAGTGGAAAGGATGAATTTGATGACTGAAGGCGGGAATTGTTTGATGTTAACCTGCTTACTGGTTCATGTTTGCGAACAGCGCCTTTGCTTTTTTAGAACCTTTTTTCTTGTTTCTATAAAAATCATAAAAAAACATTCCAAGAAAGTAATAAAAATGTCACCTAAATCGTCTTGTGTGCATCTGTAACACAATGACTCAAGTGCCATATCCGAGATGAGACAGGTTTGACGACTCAGTGAGGGGGCGCTTTTGGCGCGCGCGCAGGGCAGTCCAACTTCTCAGCGGTTTCGGCGCTGAAGGTGCCTTGGGCCAGATAAACCAGTGTTTGCTCTATGATCTCCGTATCCTTCATCAGAAAGGGGTGACTTACCGGGACTACCCAATGGGCGCACATACCTTCGACTCGCGTGTTCTCCACAGATACTTTTCCATCATCGGGATTGGGCAAGTAGCTGGATAGGATCCAGTTAATCGAACGGCTTCCGGCAATTACCCCGAGATCGAAATTGACGGCTGCCAGCGTGGGGGGAAGATCCTGATCACCGGTGCCCAGTTGAAGCCCGGCGGGGCCATTAAATTGCGCAAAGCCCGGTGTGTCTTTGAGTTGATCAACGACCTGGCTGCCCTGATTGGGCGGTCCCAGCATCACAACGCGACCCAGTTTGTCGATAGTGTGGCTCTGCAAATACTGGCGCAGCAGAATGCCGCCCATAGAGTGGGTTACCACATGAATCCTGGGGGCCTGATGTTCATCGCAAACAGCCAGCGCTGCGGGTAGGGCAAGCGCCGACAGTTCTTCAATTGTGTAGTAGCGGGAGGGGTAATCCGTGTTGACCGGCAAGTAGCCTGCATGCTCAAGGGCTTTTGCCATGGGCTCCATGGCCTTGGCCGAGCGGGCGAGGCCGTGAAGCAGGACGACACAGTCGGCTCGCTCCGCCGCTAACCCTTGAGGGCTCAGCCCAGTGAGTGCGAGCAGCAGGCAAAAGACAGGTAGTTTTCCAGTCAAATGAGTTACACCTTGATCTTGTAGCCGGTTCTAAATATGACACCTATCACTATCAGGCAGATCAGAATAAACAGAACCATCATGCCCAGACTCAGCGCAAGGCTGACATCAGTAATATCGTAAAAACTCCAACGAAAAGCGTTAACCAAATAGACCACAGGATTGAACAGGGTCAGGGTTTGCCAAAAGGGCGGCAGCATTTGAATGGAGTAAAAACTTCCGCCCAGGAAAGTCAGCGGGGTGAGAATCATCAACGGAATTACTTGCAGCTTTTCAAACCCATCGGCCCAGATGCCAATGATAAAGCCGAACAGGCTGAAGCTCACCGATACCATCACCAACAGGCAGATCATCCACAGGGGGTGGGCTATGGAAAAGTCCACAAAAAAGCGCGCAGTAATCAGGATAATGACACCGAGAATAATTGACTTGGTTGCGGCTGCGCCCACATACCCCAACACAATTTCCCAAGCCGAAATAGGCGCTGAAAGAATTTCATAAATGGTGCCGGTAAATCTTGGCATGTAAATACCGAAGGAAGCATTGGAGACACTCTCATTGAGCAGTGTGAGCATGATCAGGCCAGGCACTATAAAGGCGCCGTAGCTAACGCCATCGATCTCCAGCATGCGCGAGCCTATGGCAGAACCGAACACGATAAAATAGAGCGAGGTGGAGAGTACGGGAGATGCAATGCTCTGCATCAGCGTGCGCCAGGTGCGCGCCAGTTCAAATTTGTAGATGGCAGCTACGGCGTAGATATTTAATCTTCTCATTGGGCATCTCCTACCAGACTGACAAAGATGTCCTCAAGAGAGCTTTGGTGAGTTTGTAGGTCGCGGTAGTGGATCTGCAACTCATCCAGACGGCGCAACAGCGCGGCTATGTCGGCTTCGGCACCTGCATCAAAAGTAAACACCAGCTCCTGCCCTTCTTTGGTTAGCTCCAGTGAATAGTTTGCCAGTGCACTGGGAATCTCGGTGAGGGGTGTTTGCAGTTGTAATTGCAGCTGCTTTTTCCCCAGCTTTTTCATCAGGGTTTCTTTTTCTTCCACCAGGATGATTTGCCCTTTGTTAATTACGCCGATTCTATCAGCCATTTCTTCGGCTTCTTCAATGTAGTGGGTGGTGAGAATGATGGTGGTGCCGCTTTCTCGCAGTTGGCGAATCAGCGCCCACATGTCGCGGCGCAATTCCACATCCACCCCGGCAGTGGGTTCATCGAGAAAAAGAATCGCCGGTTCGTGGGCTAGCGCCTTGGCGATGAGTACACGACGTTTCATGCCACCGGAAAGCGCCATGATTTTGCTGTTGCGTTTGTCCCACAAACTGAGATCGCGCAGTACTTTTTCGAGGTGGGCCTTGTTCGGTGCCTTGCCGAATAATCCGCGGGTAAAGGTGACTGTGTCCCACACGGTTTCGAACATACTCACCGACAACTCTTGCGGCACCAGGCCGATGTGGGCGCGAGCGGCGCGGTAGTCGCGGACAATATCCAGGTCGTTGACCAGTACCTGACCGCCAGTCCCATTGACAATGCCGCAGACAATGCTGATCAGTGTGGTTTTGCCTGCGCCGTTGGGCCCGAGCAGTGCAAATATTTCGCCGCGCTTAATATCGAGATCCACCTGTTTCAGGGCGGAGAAACCCGAGGCGTAGGTTTTGCTTAGCTGACGTATTTGAATCACGCTTTGGGTCATTGCCATTCCTTAACGTTTGGCTGGATTAACACTCAGTAGTTAGCTGCGCTGTGCGGCAAGGGCAGGCCCATAACCTCCCATTCGTCTTCGCTTCTGGCGAGGATAAAGAGCATACGACAAGCGTCGTTGCGTTTTTTTTGGCGGCTATTTGGCAGGCTTCTCAGGGTGACCATGGCGGTATCCGAGCGCAGGTGTTTGAATTCGGCATATACCAGATCGGGCGCACCTTGGTTGCACACGGAGCCGCCATGGTGAGCTTCGTGAAGGTGTTTGCTGCTGGTGTAGCTATTGCCCATGTCATCAATGATGGTGCCAGAGAAGGACAACATGTCCCTCAGCGCCCCCAACATCGCCTGGCGGTCGGTTTTGCTGATCAGTTCTGCCCTGGTATGTTGAACTAGCTGTAGCATTTTCCCTCCGGTCATTCATCGTAAGGTAATTCACGAATAGGACGTATTTCGATACTGCCCAGGCGCGCTGGGGGAATCTTGGCCGCGAGTTTCATCACCTCGTCCAGATTGTCCGCCTCTAGTAAGTAAAAACCGGCGAGCTGCTCCTTGGTTTCCGCAAAGGGGCCATCGGTAATTCGCGCCTTGCCGTCGCGCACACGCAGGGTGACGGCAGTGTTCACCGGTTGCAATGCGTTGCCACCTAAAAAATGCCCGCTGTCACGCAGTTGGTCTCCGCAGGTGATGCATTCTTTGTTCAGCGAAAGCCAGGCTTCTGGACTCATCGCGTCGACAATTTTTTCGTCGTAGTAAACCAGGCAGAGATATTTCATAAAAAGTATTCCTGATATGGGTAAGACGTGGGCGGCTATCCTTTTTGCTTTGTGCGTCATTTTGCATCGCGCACGGCGCCTGATTGTGCGCCGCTGGCATCAAAGCGGTTGTAAAAAATTGTCAATCGACAGCCGTTAGCTCGCGCACTGGGCGCACTTCAATACTGCCGTAGCGCGCCTGGGGCATAAGGCTGGCGAGCTGAAGTGCCTGGTTCAAGTCTCTGGCCTCCAGCAGACAGTATCCCGCCAGCTGCTCTTTGGTTTCGGCAAAAGGCCCGTCGCTGATACTCAGCATGCCTTCGCGAACCCTGATACAGGTGGCCGTATCCGTCGGGGCCAGACGATTGCAATCGACAAGATGCTGGCTGGCGTCGAGCATGTGGACGTAGTCGACACACTCGCGCAAGAGCTGCTGCCATTCCTGCGCTGATAATTGGCCCATAGCGGCTTCGCTTTGATAGAACAGACAAAGGTATTGCATGATGGCGACTGCCGGCGGCTCCTGATACAGGTGACACTTGTTGTCGCATTGTGCAGCACCAATTCGACAGGGCCCGCAAAAAAACAGGCAAAAAACGCTCACAACGCCAATGCTTTCAGACACCTTTCCAGAAAACGCCTTTCGGGCTCCTGCTGTGTGAGGGCCAGCGCCTGTTCATAAGCCTGGCGCGCCGCCTCTTGTTCCCCCAGTTGCCGGCAAAAATGCGCGCGACTGGCGTAGAGCAGATGGTAGTCCTTGAGGCTGCCCGCCTGAATTAACTTGTCCACTTCTGTCAGGCCAGCGGCTGGGCCATCGCGCATCGCCAGGGCAACGGCGCGGTTGAGTTCCACGATGGGTGAGTCGACCATGCGCAACAAAAGGTCGTAGAGTCCGACAATCTCTCGCCAGTCTGTGTCAGTAGGCTTTTGCGCATCGGCATGAACGGCGGCTATGGCGGCTTGCACCGCATAGGGACCCAGGCGCCGGCTTTGGAAGGCACGGCGCACCAGTTGGCGGCCTTCGATGATCTGCTGTTGATTCCAAAGACTGCGATCCTGGTGCTCCAGGAGAACCAGCTCCCCCTGTGCATCGGTGCGTGCACCGCGTCGGGAGTCCTGTAACAGCATCAGTGCCAAAAGGCCCAGGCATTCGGGGTCGGGTAGCAGTTCTACCAACAAGCGCCCCAGGCGAATGGCTTCGTCACAGAGTTGTTGGCGAATCAAATCACTGCCACCAGTGGCGGAATAGCCCTCGTTGAACACCAGATAAATAACCTGCAAGACCGCATCCAGGCGCGAGGGCAGCTCTGCCGGGCCGGGCACCTCATAGGGAATGCGCGCCTCGCGAATCTTGGCCTTGGCGCGCACGATACGCTGCGCCAGGCTGGTGGGGGCCACCAAAAAGGCGCGTGCAATTTCTTCCGTTGTCAGGTCGCAAACTTCACGCAGAGTGAGCGCCAACTGCGCCTCTTGCGACAAGCTGGGATGGCAGCAGGTAAAAATAAGTCGCAGGCGATCATCGGCTATCGCCAGCTTGTCCAGGTCTTGTTCCTGATCGTCGGCGATCTCGGGTATCTCGTCCAGAGAATGGGTGAAGCGCGCACGGCGGCGCAGCTGATCTATGGCCTTGAAACGCCCCGCCGATACCAGCCAGGCGCGGGGGTTCTGCGGCATACCCTCTTCTGGCCATTGCGCCATAGCGGCGGCAAAGGCTTCGTGCAGGGCCTCTTCGGCCAGGTCGAAATCACCCAGCAGGCGAATCAGGGTGGCCAGCACCCGGCGGGATTCCTCTTGGTAGATCTTCTCGATAAGGGCGTGCATCGGCTGGGCTCGCGGAGGTTTCCGGTTCGTCTTTATATAGGGATTTCCCGACGATTCAAACCCCGCGCGGAATTTGGCAGCGCGGCGGGTAGGCAGGGGGTTAAAGTCAGGTTAACCTATAGCCCCCCGAGCCCCCGGCTTGCGGGACCATGGACGAGCGGCATTGCCTCTTCAAGCCTTTGCCTGGCGCCGAATGTCGGGGGTCAAACTGGCGTTCTGATACCGCAAGTTGTATCTTGCCAGACCTTGGTACAACCCCCTGATACCGCGCACTCGGCCATGTGGGTAGGATAGCGAGCCGTTCCCCTGCCCCGGGAATTCATCCATCAACGATAAGAAACCAAAACCATGACTCAAACCTCACAAAAGCTTAGCGTTACCGAAAAGGTTGGTTATAGCCTGGGCGACCTGGCGGCCAACTTGGTATTCCAAACTCTGGTCACTTTTATTGCTTACTACTACACCGATGTTTATGGTCTTGAGCCGGGACAGGCGCAGTGGGTAATCGCTACCTGCGGCATCATCGGTGGTGTGCTTTTCAGCCCGATCATGGGCATGATTGCCGACCGCACATACACTCGTTGGGGCCGTTACCGTCCCTGGATTATGTGGACATCCATTCCCTTTGGTGTGCTGATTCTGCTCACCTTTACCACGCCCGATCTGAGCGGTAACGCCAAGGTTGCTTATGCTTTTGTTACTTACCTGCTGCTGGTAACTCTGTACACCGCCAACAACCTGCCTTATTCCTCATTGAGTGGGGTGCTTACTGGCAACATGTCCGAACGCAACAGTCTGTCCGCCTATCGCTTTGTGGCGGTGATGGTGGCGCAATTTATTATCCAGGTGTTGCTGCGTCCGTTGGTGTTGGTGATGGGGGATGGTAATGAGGCGGTGGGCTTCGAAAAGGTGATGATGATTTTTGCGGTGGCGGCGGTCATCTGTTTCTTTATTACCTTCTTCACCACTCGTGAGCGGGTAATTTCCGTTCAGACGGAAAAAAGCAGTGTTTGGCAAGATATCGGTGATTTGCTCAAGAACAAACCCTGGTTGATCATGCTCTGCGTCACCGTACTTTTGTTTGTGAACATTGCGCTCAAGGGGGGTACCTACGTTTACTACTTCAAGTATTACGCCAGTCAGGAAGAGTTGGTGCGCTTCCTTGATGGGATAGGTTTTACCGGCTTGATTGCCAGTATTCAGCAAACCTGGCCAAACTTTAAGTGGCCCTCGGATGTGGATGCCTCGGCTTTTGGTTTGTTTAATGGGTCAGGCATTATCATGATGATTGTCGGCATTGGCTTTGCCAGGTCCCTGGCCGATCGCTTTGGTAAACGCGATGTATATGGCGTGAGCTTGTTTATTTCCACAATCTTTTTATTGGCGTTTATTGCTATTCCGTCGGATGCCATAGGCTGGATGTTTATTTCACAGATCCTGCATGGCTTCTTTTATGGCATTACCATACCCCTGCTGTGGGCCATGATCGCCGATGTAGCGGATTACTCTGAGTGGAAAAATCATCGTCGCGCCACAGCCATTATCTTCTCAGCAATTATTCTTGGTTTGAAAGGAGGCCTGACCATTGGTAGCACCTTGGTTGTCACCTTCCTTGCAGCTTATGGCTATCAAGTGGGGGCGGAGGTGCAGACCGCCGAAGCTGTGAATGGCATCAAGCTCACCATGAGCCTTTTTGCTTCTATTCCCTTCTTAATGATTTGTGGGCTTCTGTTCCTCTACGAAATTAATAAAACACTCGAAACTCGCATTGAGCAGGATCTGAGTGCGCGGCGGGTTGGGTCAACAGCCGAGTAATTTCCCTCAAGTAACAGGGCCGAGTGGTTCGGCCCTGTCTGATCAACGAAATAGGTAAGATCATGTCTGACGAAAATCAGGAACTGGATTATCGCGAAATGGAGCCCAAGGCCATTTCCCAACCTCTGGTGACGCACATCTACACCGCTGACCCTTCTGCCCATGTGTTTGAAGGCAAGCTCTACATTTATCCCTCCCACGATATAGATGCGGGCATTCCGTTTAACGATAACGGGGATCACTTTGGTATGGAGGACTATCACGTCCTGCGTATGGATTCTGCCGATAGCCCGGCCGTGGATTGCGGTGAGGCCCTGCACGTACGCGATGTGCCCTGGGCCGAGCGGCAAATGTGGGCACCGGACGCCGCTTACAAAGACGGCAAATACTATTTGTACTTTCCTGCCAAGCGCGCCAACGGTATTTTTCAAATCGGTGTGGCCGTGGGCGATCACCCCGAGGGCCCCTTTGCACCAGAGCCCGAAGCTATTGAAGGTAGTTACTCCATCGACCCGGCGGTTTATGCCGATGAGGATGGCAGCCACTATATGTACTTCGGCGGTATCTGGGGCGGTCAATTGCAGAACTACCGCAACAACCAGTACAGCGAGGCCAACCAGGAGCCGGCTGACCACGAGCCTGCCCTCGGCCCACGCGTTGCCAAACTCAGCGCGGATATGAAATCTTTCGCCGAGCCGGTGCGCGAAATCACCATTCTGGATGAAAACGGCAAACCGTTACTCGCGAGTGACCACGCACGCCGTTACTTCGAAGGCCCCTGGATGCACAAGTATCAGGGCAAGTATTACCTGTCCTACTCCACCGGTAATACGCACTTCCTTTGCTACGCTACCAGTGACAATCCTTACGGCCCTTTCACCTATCAGGGCCAGATTCTCACGCCGGTAGTGGGCTGGACGACCCACCACTCCATCTGTGAGTTTCAGGGCAAGTGGTATCTCTTCTACCACGACTCGATTTTGTCCAAGGGTGTGACCCATTTGCGTTCGGTCAAGATGACCGAGCTGAAGTACGACGATCAGGGGCGCATTATTACCATAGCGCCTTACGGTAAATAGCCTTCACCGGCTGTTCACACCCTAAAATGCCCGGCTCTGAGCCGGGCATTTTTTTTGCGCAGCATTGCGCCAACAGCTTGACGATTTTTTCTCGGCCTGAGGCATTCTCTTGTAGGCCGTCAGTCTCCCGCCAAATTCATGCGTTCTTATTCCGGTTTGAGAAAAATCTTGCGAATTGATTGCGCATTGATCTATCGAAAGGCATAAAAACCCGTGCAATAAAAAAGCAGTCTGATAACCTGCGCGTCGTTTTTTTGAGCATCAACCGTAGAGGTTAGGGTGAAAAACTTATCTCTGAAGTGGAAAATTCTTCTCAGCGTTACCCTCACCTGCGTGGTTGCGGTGGTGGTTGCCAGCCTGGTTACGGCGCGCTCAGGTATTGCCACAACCCAGGCCGCAATCCTGGAGGATACCCGAACCCTGGCGCAAGTCTTGGGCGAGGCCAGTGTTGGTGCTATGACCTTCGACGACACCATGACGGTGGGTGCATCTCTACAGGCGCTCAATGTGAGCCCGCGCATACTGAGTGCCGTGATCTACAAAGGCAATCAGCCCTTCGCCTGGTATGAACAGGGCGCGACCAACCAGCCACTGCCCGCAGAGCTTGCGGGAGGGCCGCGCAATACGGGCGTGCTGCTTGAGAATGAGCTGGCGTTTATCACAGAACCGATTAACGAAGATGGCCAACGCATAGGCACTATCAGCTTGCGAGTTGATATGAGCGAGGTGAGTGAGCTTGCCAGGCAAACCGCAATTCATGCGTTCTGGGTGGTGCTGATTATCAGTGCCATAGCCGCGTCTCTGGCCTATGCCGTACAGCGCAGCATTGTTGGCCCGGTCAACAATGTCGTGAAGGCACTGCGCGATATTGCCGAAGGCGAGGGGGATCTGACTCGACGTCTGCCGGTGGCTGGCAATGATGAGGTTTCTGAGTTGGCCCGCTGCTTCAATCAGTTTGTTGAGCGTTTGCAGGTCATTATCGGCAGCGTCGCTGAAACTGCTCAGGACGTGAATACCAACGCTGCGTTGCTCTCGGGCTTGTCGAAAGACAATGAGAGAGCCATTCGTACTCAGCAAGCCGAGATCCAACAAATTGTGGTGGCTGTTAAGGAAATGGCCAGTGTGGTGCAGGATGTGACCTACAGCGTGAGCGAAACCGCTGATAAGTCCCTGCAGGCAGACGGTGCTGCCAGTGCCGGTAAAACCCTGGTGGTAAACACCATGGAGCAAATTAAAAGTCTTTCCGGCGAAATCAAAACAGCGGCAGACGTGATCGATCGTTTGCAAAAAGAGACCCTGAGTATTGGTTCGGTTTTGGATGTGATTCGCGGTATTGCGGAACAAACCAACCTGCTGGCGTTAAACGCGGCGATTGAAGCTGCGCGAGCGGGCGAGCAGGGTAGGGGGTTTGCGGTTGTTGCTGACGAGGTGCGCACACTGGCGTCCAAGACCCAGAGTTCAACCACCGAAATTCGCGAGATGATCGAGCGTTTGCAGGCAGGTTCGCAGGAAGCTGTGGCGATGATGTCGGCCGGTACAAGTCAGGCAAACGATGCCGTTGTACAGGCGAGTGATGCCAGCAGCTCCATCGGCCACATCACCGACATCGTTAGCGTTATTCGCGATCGCACCAATCAAATTGCGGCCGCATCAGAGCAACAGAGTGCGGCAACTCGCCAGATAGAAAGCAACATCGATCAAATTTCAACGGTGGCTGCTAACACCGCAGACAGTTCAAGTCGCATTACAGCCAATACTGCCAGCCTGGCAGACTTGGCCGCAAGGATGGCGGAGTTGGTGGGGCGTTTTAGAGTTTGAGCCCCCGTCATGACCATCATGAATTGGTTTAACCGATTCACACTCCTAACTTTGTGATTGCAAAAAACCGAGGAACACCTTGATGAAGAAAAGCATTCTGAGCCTGGCCGTCTGCGCCAGCCTGTTTGTATCAGCTACAGTTTCAGCCTGCGTAAAGCCTGAGTCCAAGCCGGAAATTCCGGATGCAAACACAGTGGTAACCGCGCAAATGGTCAAAGCGAACAATGAGATGAAAAGCTACATCAAAGCGATGGAAGATTACATCTCCTGCGCTCGTCTATCGCGTGCTGAAGAGCGCCGCGAAGTGGATGAGTTGAAAAAAACGGCTGAAGAATTTAACGCCGTGGTGCGAGCCTTCAAGGCGCGCAGCGCCAGCTGATCGAAAGTTGTTGGGTTGATGTTGTAAAAAGGCCGCCAATACGTGCGGCCTTTTTGTTTGCGTGGCGCCTTGATAATCACTTGGTGACGCAGGATGACTTGAGTAGAATGCTCGCTTTTATTCCCGCCGAGAATCACTTATGCCATTTTCCCCCAGCATTCGCCAAACCCATTTTGGTTCAACGCCCCAAGGGCAGGATGTCAGCCTCTTTATTTTGCAAAACGCCAATATTGAAGTGCACATCACCAACTTTGGTGGCGTTATCACTCGCATTCTCGCACCGGATGCTGCCGGGCAGCCGGGTGATATTGCCCTGGGGTTTGATGAGTTGTCGCCTTACTTTAAGGATTCCCCTTATTTTGGCGCGATTATCGGGCGCGTAGGCAATCGCCTTGCCGCTGGCCGCTTTTCATTAGGTGAGCGCAGTTGGCAGCTGGATTGCAATGACGGCGACAACCATTTGCACGGCGGCTGGGCGGGCTTTGACAAGGTGGTGTGGACGCCCACGAGCTTTGTCACTGAGCAGGCAGTGGGACTTAAGCTTTTTTATCTCAGCCCCAACGGCGATCAGGGCTATCCCGGCAATTTACAGGTGATGGTTACTTATACCCTGAATGCACATAACGAGCTGCAAGTGGATTATCACGCGGTGACCGATCAGCCAACGCCGGTCAATCTTACCCAGCACACCTACTTTAATTTGGCCAGTGGCGGCAAGGTGCTGGACCATCGTTTGTATCTGAATGCCGACCGATTTACCCCGGTTAAATCAGGGTTAATTCCGACGGGCGAATTGCGTCCGGTCGAGGCGACGCCCTTCGATTTTCGCGAGCCCAAAACTATTGGCAGGGATATAGACGCTGAGGATGAGCAGTTGCGCTTGGGCAGGGGCTTTGATCATAACTTTGTGCTCAACAAGGGCTCAGCACGCGAATTGAGTTTGGCAGCGCGAGTGGAGGAGACCTCCACCGGCAGGGTGTTGGAGGTGCTCACGACCGAGCCAGGCGTGCAGTTTTATTCAGGTAATTTTCTCGATGCCAGCCTGAGTGCCAGGGGGCAAACATTTGGTCACCGCAGTGGATTTTGCCTGGAGCCCCAGCACTACCCGGATGCCCCTAACCAGCCCGGGTTTCCATCGATTTTGTTGGAACCAGGTGACGAATACATCAGTAAAACTGTGTTCCGTTTTCTCACCCGCTAATGCTTGGCATAAGCGCAGGCACAACCACATGTAATGATTAACCAAGCTGTTGTTCGATCAGGCTCAAGGCGTTGTCCACCACCAGTTGCATGGCTTGTCGCGCACCATCCTGATCGCGACAGGCAATGGCGTCGTGGATTCTGGCGTGTTCCGCAAGGGTGGCTGGGTAGTCACCCCTCAATAAATTGGTATGGCGAATACTGACTCTCAAGGCTGTTCGGATAAAGTCCCGCAGGCGGATATAAAAGCGATTTTGGGTGGCGTAGAGAATGCTGGTATGAAAGGCGATGTCCGCATCCAGCTGCGCTTCCGGGTTATCGCTAGCGAGAGTCATGGCGTTCAGCGCTTTGGTGATGGCGTGAATTTTTTCGTCCGACGCAAAGCGCGCAGCCAGCGCAGCTGCCTCCGGTTCAATTGCCTTGCGCACTTGCAGGAACTCCCGCAGCAGACTCAAAGAAGGGTTGCTCTCCAGTGACCAGCTAAGTAGATCGGAATCGAAGATATTCCAATGTTCCTGCGGTAGCAGGCTGATGCCCTGGCGTGGTTTGCTGGTTATTAAGCCCTTGGCGGCGAGCATTTTGACCGCCTCGCGCACCACGCTTCTGCTGACCCCAAATTGCGTGCCGAGCTCGGCCTCCGTGGGCAGGCCTTGCTGCTGATTAAACGTGCCCTTGATAATGTGTTTTCCCAGTTCGTGACTCACAGAAAGGGAGAGGTTGCTGCTGGCTTCAGGTGCGGACATGGGGCGTCTCAATCTTATTGAAATGATAGCGCTATCATAACGATCGGGCTTAGCTCAGGCAATCTGGTTTCCAGGCTCTTCTGGAGACACCTTGGCGGCGGTGCCGCATCGCCTTGGGGGTGAAGTGGGTGCTGAAAATTCGCCATTTTTTGTAAACGGGTGTTTAATCCGACGCAATTTCCCCTTAAGCTTGGCCTCCATTTATTGCCCGCATTTTTTTGACGGGTGCCTGGCAACCCGAGTGAATCCTTCATGTGGACCTACCCTGACATAGACCCGATAGCCTTTTCTCTCGGGCCGCTCACGGTGCATTGGTACGGCATCGCCTACTTGCTGGCGTTTGCCAGCGCTTGGTTGCTGGCCATCAAACGCGCCTCCCAGCCAGATTCTCTGCTCTCCAAAACCCAGGTAGAAAACCTGATCACCTACGGTGCCTTTGGTGTGATATTGGGCGGGCGTGTGGGTTACGTGGTTTTTTACAATTTCGATTACTGGATGCGCGACCCCCTGTGGCTTTTTCGCCTTTGGGATGGCGGCATGTCCTTTCACGGCGGCCTGCTGGGTGTAACCCTGGCGATGTGGGTTTATGCCCACCGTATCCGGGTGCCCTTTGTCAGGTTGATGGATTTTGTTGCACCGCTGGTTCCTCTCGGCTTGGGCTTTGGTCGCTTGGGTAATTTTATTGGCCAGGAGCTCTGGGGGCGTCCCACTGATTCGATGTGGGGAATGGTTTTCCCGAAAGACCCCGAGGGGCTCTCCCGCCACCCATCCCAGTTATATCAGGCGGCGCTGGAAGGTGTGGTGATGTTTGTTATCCTCTACTGGTTTTCGCGCAAGCCGCGGCCGGTAGGTGCCGTCTGCGGTCTGTTTCTAATTCTGTATTCCCTGGTGCGGATCCCGGTGGAGTTTGTTCGAGAGCCGGATAGCCATCTGGAACTCTACCTTGGCTGGATCTCCCGCGGCCAGCTCTTATCCCTGCCCATGTTGATACTGGGTGTCGCCTTGATGATTTTCGCTTATTTCCCTCGCAACAAGGGCAGTGCCCAGCGGGCCTGAAGCCAGAGACAGACATATAAATGAAGCAATATTTGGATCTAATGCGCGATGTGGTCGAAAACGGCGTCGAGCGTGGCGATAGGACAGGTACAGGAACCCGCTCGGTGTTTGGGCGGCAGCTGCGTTTTGACCTGCGCCAGGGGTTTCCGTTGGTGACCACGAAAACGGTGCATTTAAAGAGCGTCATAGTGGAGCTGCTTTGGTTTCTTCAGGGGCGCACGGATGTAACCTGGCTTCAGCAGCGCGGCTGTAGCATCTGGAACGAGTGGGCCACCGCGGAAGGAGAGCTTGGGCCTGTCTACGGCAAGCAATGGCGTTCATGGGCCTGCCCGGATGGTTCGACCATTGACCAGATCAGTCAGGTCGTTGAGCAGATCAAAAGCAATCCCTACTCGCGCCGCCTGATTGTCAGCGCCTGGAATCCGGCTGACCTGCCAGATGAAACCAGGAGCCCCCAGGAAAATGTCGCCCAGGGCAGAATGGCCTTGGCTGCCTGTCACACTCTGTTCCAGTTTTATGTTGCCGAAGGTCGCTTGTCGTGTCAGTTGTATCAGCGCAGTGCCGATTTGTTCCTGGGAGTGCCTTTTAACATCGCCAGCTATGCACTCCTAACGCACATGATTGCCCAACAGTGTGATCTGGATGTGGGCGATTTTGTTCACACCTTCGGCGACTGTCACCTCTATGCCAATCATTTAACCGACCAGATAGTTTACGAGCAGCTCAGGCGGGAGCCCAGGCCTCTACCCCGGCTGGTAATTAAGCGGCGCCCTTCATCGCTGTTCGAGTATGAGTTAGAGGATTTTGAATTTCAGGGCTATCAGCCCCACGCGCGCATAGTGGCGCCCATCGCGGTATAGGTGCGAAATGCGGATATCGATTATCGCGGCGGCGGCGCGCAATAACGTCATTGGTCGGGGCAATCAACTACCCTGGCACTTGCCAGAGGACTTGCGGTATTTCAAGCAGGTGACGCTTGGCAAACCGGTGATTATGGGCCGAAAGACGTTTGAATCTATAGGCAGGCCCCTGCCTGGCAGGCTTAACCTGGTGGTGACTCGCCAGCGGGACTGGCAGGCCGAGGGCGTTCTGGTAGCACCAAGCCTTGAGGCTGCTATTCAGGCGGCGCAGACGGCCAGTTCCGAGTCAGTTGAGGAGTTGATGATTATCGGCGGCGCAGAGATTTATGGTGCCGCCATGCCTTTGGCGTCGAGAATTTACTTAACGCGTGTTGATATCGAGGTTGAGGGAGATGCGGTGTTTCCGGCGATAGATGAGCGGGTGTGGCGCCTGGTTTCATCGACCCCCGGGGTGTCATCGGCGGATCTGCCCCATGAGTTTCAGGTGTTTGAGCGGATTGATCATTAAATGATCGCTAATAACTAATTCTTCTGAAAGAAACGTAGAAAAACGCGCCATTGGCGGGTTTTTTTGTGGATGTGTTACCGGACTTCTAGGGATAGATGTGCAGTTGTTACCTTGTTGATACCTTTTTACACGCACCAAAAGGCTTTTGGACAAAACATTGAATGTGAGCGAATGCTCTTATTACAATGCGGCGTTCTTAGCTGCCTCGCCGAGGCTGGTGGATACGCATCTGTGGCAGCTTTTACTGTCGCAAACTCACTTGATGAAGCACCCGAGTTGGGGGAAATATGAAAAATCAGCGATTAAAAGCCGTGGCCCTGTCCACTGTGCTTTCTGTCGGCGCGCTAATGGGTAGCGTTGCATCGGCAGATCAAACCCTGGAGGCTGTTCTCCAGGTGGGTCAGGCCAAGACTACTTTGGCGCAAGACTCTCAGAAAAGAATTGATAGATTGGCGCAAGAAACCAGCGACTTGACCCAAGAGTTTAAGACTCAAAACCGGGTAATCGCCGATTTGCGTCTCTATAACAGTCAGATGGAACGGCAAATCGCTGCTCAGTTAAAAGTCATTCAGGATCTGGATGAATCCATCGAGCAAGTTACCGTTATTGAGCGTTCGATACAGCCGCTGATCTCTCGTATGCTCGACTCCCTTGAGCAATTTATCCGTCTCGACAAACCCTTCCGTTTGGAAGAGCGTTTGGCGCGTATCGACATGCTGCGTAACAACCAGGATCGCGCGGATATCTCTGTTTCGGAAAAATTCCGTCAGGTGCTAGAGGCCTACAAGATCGAGGGTGATGCTGGTCGCTTCGTCGATACCTATCAGACCAGCCTGCCGATTAACAATCAGGATCGTCAGGTCAATATCCTGCAGATTGGTCGAGTGTCTCTGGTTTATCAAACCACGGATACTCAGCTCGCTGGCGCTTGGGATGCCGCACAGAATGCCTGGGTTCCGCTGGATAACTCCTATCGCAGTGCCATTCTTAAAGGTTTCCGCATGGCACGTAAACTCGATTCGCTGGATATGTTCAGTGTACCTGTTCAGGCTCCGGAGGCAGCAAAATGAAAATGAAGTTTGTAAAAAGTTGTGTGCTGCTGCTGGCCGCTGGCCTACTGAGCTCGAGCTTCGCGCTTGCACAAAATCAGCAAGCTACCAGTCTCGATCAGCTGCTTGATTTGGTTAAGCGTTCGCAGGTCAATGAGACCGCTGAGCATCGTCAGCGCGAAGCGGAGTTTGCTCGCGATAAGGCCAACCAAGCGAATTTGCTGGCGCAAGCCAAGGCAACTCGTCAGGCCGAAGAGGCGCGCTCGGATCGTCTTGAGAGGACTTTTGCGGAGCAGGAAATCCTGGTTGGTCAAAAGCGCCAGCAGCTCAATGAGCGCATGGGTTCTTTGAAAGAGCTTTTTGGTCATTTGAGTTCAACTGCTGGCGATCTGCGTTCCACTACCCAGACATCTATTGTGAGCGCGCAGATTCCTAATCGCGGCGATTTCCTTGCTGGTCTGATCGACAAAATGAACAGCAACACTCGTCTGCCATCCATTCCTGAAATCGAACGCCTCTGGTTTGAAATCCAGCGCGAGCTGGTTGAGAGTGGTCGCGTTGTTAAATTCAATGCCGAAGTAGTCAAGCCAAATGGCGACAAGGCCACTCAGGAAGTGGTTCGCGTTGGTGTTTGGAACCTGGTGTCTGAAGGAAAATATCTTTCTTACAACCCGGAGTCAGGCATTATCGAAGAGTTGCCACGTCAACCAGAGGGCTCTATTACTTCCAGCGCTAGCAGTCTGCAAGCTGCTCCCAGTGGCCTGGTGGCCTTCGGTCTGGATCCAACTGGCCCAACCGGTGGAACTCTGCTGAAAGCCTTGATTTACAAAGAAACTATTGCTGAGCAATGGGCTCACGGTGGCACTGTTGGTCTGGTGATTACCATCGTAGGTGTTATTGGTGTGTTGCTGGGTCTGTGGAGAATTCTGGTTCTCTCAGGTATCAGCGCCAAAGTGAATGCTCAGCTGAAATCGAGCAAGGCCAACACCAACAACCCATTGGGTCGCGTGCTGAAAGTGGCCGAGGACAACCCAAAAGTCGACAACGAAACCCTGGAGCTGAAGCTCGAAGAAGCGGTGCTGAAAGAGCGCCCCTCCATCGAAAGCGGCTTGGCCATACTCAAGATTATCGCGGCTGTTGCACCGCTGATGGGTCTGCTGGGTACCGTGGTCGGTATGATCGCCACCTTCCAGGCTATCACCATGTTTGGTGCGGGTGACCCCAAAACAATGGCGAGCGGTATTTCTCAAGCGCTGGTTACCACCGTACTGGGTCTGGTTGTCGCTATTCCTGTCGTATTGATGCATACCTTTGTTAACGGCCGTGCCAAGCGCATCGTTCACATTCTGGACGAGCAATCTACAGGCATCATTGCTGAAAACGCAGAGCGCAAGTAGTAGGAGATAACTCATGCAGGCATTAATGGATCTTTTTGAAGCCATTGGCGCCTTTATGGCCCAGGGTGGCGTACTGATGAACTTCATCGCCGTCCTGGTCTTTGTAATGTGGACGCTGATTTTCGAACGCGTCTGGTATTTCAAAGGTGCTCTTAAAGGTGATGTTCAGGCTTCCCTTGATGCCTGGGAGGCGCGCAAGGAGCGCAAATCCTGGAATGCGCATCAAATCCGTCAAGCCTTGATTTCGCGCCTGTCAGCAAAAATTAACCACAATATGGACTTGATTGCGACCTTGATTGCAATCTGTCCATTGATGGGCCTTTTAGGTACCGTCACCGGGATGATTGATGTATTCCAGGTGCTCTCCGCCGGTGGTGGCGGTGATGCGAAACAAATGGCGGGCGGCGTGTCTAAAGCAACAATCCCAACTATGTCCGGTATGGTGGCCGCTCTCTCGGGTCTGTTTGCCAATATCTACTTGACGCGGATTGCCGAGCGCGAGAATCAGCTGTTCGCTGACCATCTGACGATGGATCACTAAGCGACCCCAGAGTTCGAGCAGTTGTTGAACTAACCGGTATTAAGAGATTTCTCATGAGCAGAAATAACGCAAAACCCGAAGAAGAGGCCCAGGCAATTGACCTGACGCCTATGCTCGACGTGGTTTTCATCATGTTGATCTTCTTCATTGTGACGGCCACTTTTATTAAAGAGGCGGGGGTGGAAGTGAATCGCCCTGAGGCTACGCAATGGCAAGAGAAGAAAAACGCCAGTATTCTGATTGCCGTAACTGGCGAGAACGAAATCTGGATTGATAAAAACCGTCTTGACGTTCGCGGTGTTCGGACGGCGATTGAAAAGCTTCTGGCTGAAAATCCCAAAGGCACTGTAGTGATTCAAGCTGACAGCGAAGCCCAGGTGGAAACGATAGTTGAAATCACCAATGCTGCCCGTGAGGTCGGTATTGAAAATGTTGCTGTCTCAACTAAAAAGAAATAGGCCGCTATGAACTTTGCAAGAATAGGTATATCTGGTGCGCTGGGGTTGGTAACAACCTTTTGTCTGCTTTTTTTGATGTACTCCCTGGTGAACAACGAAATGAAGGCACCTGAGGAAGAAGAAGAGCGGAAAATAGCCGATATTCAGATGCCCAAGCAGGAAATTGAAGTTCGCTACGAGGATGCGAAGCCGGATAAACCGGAAGAGCCTGAAACTCCGCCGCCCGAAATTCCGGAGCCGGAGTTTGATAATCCCAATGCCAACCTGGATGGGTTGAACATGGAAGTCCCGAGCTTTGATGGCCAAATCAGTATGAACATTGGTACTGGCTTCTCGGGTGACGGGGAGTATCTGCCGATTGTTCGTGTGGCACCCGAGTATCCGAGTAACGCGGCGTCGCGTGGTATCGAAGGCGCCTGCATGGTTGAGTTTACCGTAACCGCGACAGGTGCAACGCGCGATGTGCGTGTGGTTCCTGAAGAGTGCATTACGACCGAAGGTAGGCCAACGACGGTATTCAACCGAGCTTCTGTTCGGGCTGCGGAAAGATTCAAGTATCGTCCCAAGGTGATCGACGGCGAGCCGATCGAAGTTCCCGGAGTGCGCAATCGCTTCGTGTATGAGTTGGCGAAGTAAGGGGTCGGATATGAAAATCAAACTGTTGAAATCAGCTGTTATAGGCACCTTTGGCAAGGCAGTACTGGCCAGCTCACTTTTTGTGGCGCCTGTGGTGTCCGTACAATTGGCTGAAGCTGTAGCCCCTGGGCAAAAGCTTATATCCGGCGCTCAGGCTTTTGCTCAGGTTAAGGCGGGCAACAAGACATTTGAGCCACGTCGCTTACCGGGCGTTAGTCAATCGTTCGCCAAGGATCTGACGGAGGTATCAAACTTCCTGCAGCCGCCTGATGGGTCTGGTGAAAAGCCCAACCCGGATCGTGCGTTGGAGGTGTTGAATCGCGTCTCTCGGGGTATTGATAAACTCAACCCCTACGAAGTAGCGCAGTTGCATCAGTTCTATGCCTATACCTATTACGGCAAAGAAGACTATCGTCGTGCGTTGCAAAGCTTTGAGAAGGTCGTCGCACAGAGCCCAAATATTCCTCTCTCCATGGAGGCCAGCACCTACCTAACGCTGGCTCAGCTCTACGGGCAAGAGGAAAATTATAAAAAAGCACTGGAGTTGATGATCAAGTGGACTGACTACGTTAGTGAAATCCGTCCTGATCAACACTATCTTTTTGCCTCTTTGTACTACCAAGTCAATGACATGAACAGCGCCCTGGCGAACGTTAATGAGGCGATACGTGTGACAGAGGCGGCAGGGAATGTTCCAGCAGAAGGTTGGTACAACTTCCAACGCGGCATTTATCTTGAGCGTGAAGATTATCCTAACGCGCTGAAGGTGTTGCATAAGCTGGCGCGTCACTACCCCAAAGCATCTCACTGGACTCAAATGGCGCA
>CBFGWO010000013.1:0-38327 GCA_965652595.1 uncultured Cellvibrio sp.
GCAGCTCATCCCCCTGGGTGAATTTGAACAGGCCGCCAGCGCCTTTTTTGCCCAAGGTGGCAAGGGCCTGAATATCACCATCCCCTTCAAGCTGGACGCTTATGGCTTTGCCGCCCGCCTCACTCCGCGCGCGCGCCGCGCCGGTGCGGTCAACACCCTGGCCATGCAAGCTGATGGCACAGTGCTGGGGGATAACACCGATGGCATAGGCATGATCCACGATATGCACAACCTGGGCTGGGAGATTGCTGGCAAGCGGGTGCTGGTACTGGGCGCGGGCGGGGCGGTGCGCGGCATACTTCAGCCGCTGCTGGAAGAAAATCCCGAGCAGGTGTTTATCGCCAACCGCACACAGGAAAAAGCGGAGCAATTGGCCAAGGGTTTTCAGGATTTGGGGGATATTCGCGCCCTCGCCTACGAACAGCTGGCGGGCCATCAATTTGATCTGATCATCAACGGCACCTCCACCAGTCTCAGCGATGAACTGCCACCCCTGCCCGACGGCCTTTTCAATCCGGATGCAGCCGCCTACGACCTGATGTACGGCGCCGAACCCACGGTATTTTTGCACTGGGCGACGCAACAGGGCGCGGTGCGCACAGCGGATGGCCTGGGTATGCTGGTAGGCCAAGCCGCTGAGTCCTTCTATTTGTGGCGGCAAATACGGCCGGAAGTAGTGCCGGTGATGGCGGCCATCCGGCGGCAGATGGCGGAAAAGAACGGAAACAAATAGACAAGCTCTTGATACATCCGCTCACTTGGTTACCGGGGCGCTGGAGATTTCGCCCCGACTCAGACCGTACCTATGCCTGCCAGCGCGTCGGCTTGGGATTGCGCTCGTCAAAAAAGGCCTGATGCCAATAGGGATAGGCCGGGGTTTTAAAACTGGCTTTGTCGAGCAACGCCACCTGCTCAGCAGAGAGGTTCCAACCTACCGCCAACAGGTTATCGCGCAGCTGCTGTTCGTTGCGCGCACCGATAATCACATTGGCCACACCCGGACGCTGCAACAGCCAATTCAGCGCCACCTGCGCCACTGTACGACCAGTTTCGGTCGCCACCTGATCCAAGGCGTCCACCACGTCATAGAGATATTCCTCATCCACTTGTGGCCCGCCACCGGCGCCACCGCTTTGATTAACCCGCCCCGCCTGGGAGGGCTGACCGCGGCGAATCTTACCTGTTAGGCGGCCCCACCCCAGAGGGCTCCACACCATAGTACCCACCCCCTGATCCAGGCCCAGCGGCATTAGTTCGTGCTCAAAGTCACGCCCCACCAGGGAGTAGTAAGCCTGATGGGCGACATAGCGTGCGAGGCCGTATTTTTCTGACATCGCCAGGGCTTTCATCAGGTGCCAACCGGAAAAATTGGAGGCGCCTATGTAGCCCACTTTGCCGCTGGTGATCAGGTCATCCAGGGCGCGCAGGCTCTCCTCCACCGGCGTCAGGGCGTCAAAGGCGTGCATGAAATAAATATCGATATGGTCAGTACCCAGGCGCCTGAGGCTGGCTTCGCAGGCGCGGATCAGGTGATAGCGGGACGAGCCCTTGTCATTGGGACCGGGGCCTGTGGTAAAGGTCGCCTTGGTCGAAATCAGCACCTGGTCGCGGCGGCCCTTGATGGCCTTACCGAGTATCTCCTCGGAGTTGCCATTGTCGTAAACGTCGGCGGTATCGAAGAAGTTGAGCCCGGATTCCAGGCAGATATCCACCAGCCGCGTAGCCTCTTCAACACCGGTATTACCCCAGGGCTTAAAAAAGTCCGTGGTGCCGCCGAAGGTACCAGTACCCAGGCTAAGAATGGGAACTTTGAGACCGCTACGGCCCAGTTGACGGTATTCCATAAATGGCTCCTCAAACGCGAAAAAAGTACATCGGTCGGCAAGCAACAGGCGCCAACCACTTGTTAACGAGAGAGCACTTTACGGGTATTCAGCGGCCCAGGGTGCGCTAAGGCTGTAAATTTTTGTTTGTCCGGATACTTGAGGCGCTCATCAGGGGCAACCAAGTCTCTTAGAGTGAGAGTCTCTTAGAATGAGAGCTCCTTACGAAATCAAGCCCGCTAGAAATCAAGCCCCCTTTACCCCCGGCGATGACGAATGCTATCGTGCCCAAATGAATTTGTAGCGCCCGGATTGACGCCCAATTGAATCAGTGAGTCGCCCATGGGAAATTTTACCGTCTCCAAGGAATTCGCCTTTGTGGTGATTGCCATTCTCGCTGTGTGGTTTCTCGGCCCCCATATTCTTTTTTCTGCCGCCGAAAAGTCGCGCGAAACTGAAATCGACAATTTTCACAAAGCTATTCAGCAAAGGCGCGATAGCGTTGCCGCATCTATTAAGAGTCTCGGTGTCACCGATCCCAATTTGCTGGCTTGTATAGAAGCAGGCAGCGCTGATCGCGCCAGCGTCTCGCCCAACGGTTCGGGCGGTATAGATGACGTGCGTGAGCTGACGTCGCTTTTTTGTGTCAGACGTAAAATCAGCTCGCTTAAAGGCATTAGCGAACTCACTGCGCTCGAACACCTTGATCTCAGCGAAAATGACATCAAGGATATCGACCCCCTGAAAACGATCACCGCCTTGAAATCCCTCAACCTGCGCGATAACCCTATCACCAACATCCAACCACTTGCCAAACTCGCACAGCTGAAAAATGTCACCCTGCCCGTTTTACCCAATATGCGCTGCAGTGACATCAGAAAAATTATTGGCAAGGCGAGGACAAGCATGCAAGCGATTCAGTGCAAGAACGGATCAAGCACCGCTATCGCAGATTCAACGGATTCCTGGTGGGAAAAAAGCGAACCCCGGCGAGATGATTCACCCAGCCTGAGTGGGCATGAAGAAGCCGAGTTAAGGGAGTTCGAGCGAAATGCGCGCCAGAGGTATCAAACGCAATGAGCCAGAGCAACAAAGGCTTTACCCTGGTGGAAATTATGGTGGTGCTGGCGGTAATCGCCATATTGCTGACCATGGCGCTGCCGTCCGATGGCGGTCGAATCAATCGTGTTCGGGTGGAGGAAAGCCTGAAACTGGTGGAGCAATACAAAGCCCCCATCGAATATTTCTACAGGGCCAATCACAGCTTCCCAGTCTCCAATCAAGACGCCAACTTACCTTACGCACACCAAATTGTTGGTAATTATTTGGTTGAAACCCAACTGATACACGGGGCGCTGCATCTGCGCCTGGGAAATAAGATCGGCAAGAATCTGCAAGGAAAAATTATTTCGTTGCGGCCAATATTCGTTCCCGGTGCTGAGAACGCCCCCGTATCCTGGATCTGTGGCCACGACACAGTGCCCAACGGCATGGCCGCCGCAGGTGACAACCTGACCGATCTTGACCTGCAATATTTACCGCTTAATTGTCGTTAAGCCGGGGCGTTCCCCAACAGTCAGTTAATAGCCTCTGATTCGCCGATTCACTGCATTCAGATCCCGAATAAGATCTCTGCCGCAGTTATACCAGCGGGCGCGATCCTCCTTGTTGTGCCGATCGGCAGGATCATACTCGGGCTGCTCACCGCACTTCCTGTACAAGCGGCCCTCCAGCTCATCGGCAACCGACTGCAAGCGGGCCTTTTCTTCCTGATCGGCTATCTTGTAAGTGGTTACCTCATCCCGCTTTCCCTCTGCCCAATCGATGGCACAGCGCAGATCGCGCATGCGTTGCGTGTCATCAGTAAATCTTTCCTGATAGCGCGCCGTTTTTTCGTTTTCGTAGGTTGAACTCCTCGGTGAACGGCGGTTTTCCTGCAAGGCGTAGTAATCACTCTGTTCGCGATACTCCGTCAACTCAAAGAGCAGTGAGCGCCACTCTTCAAGAGAAGACTCCACATCCTTGGAATAACGGCCTGGGGATGCATTGCGCGTATCCGCTCGGGAAGGCAAACGTATGTCTCCGCAGTATTCCCGACCATAGCGCGCCGTAACACGGGTCATAGCACCACCGTCAACGCGCAAGGCCTCCACCTTGGCTGTCGATTCCTCTGTTTTTCGCGGGGGAACCTGGGAGTAGGTAACGTTACCTTCCTCATCGACGACCTTGTAAATCTTGGTGGCGGACAAGGTCGGCGAGATAGCGATAATCGCCATAAAAATCAAGAGCTTGGATTTCATTCTAGTTTTTCTCCAGCGCCCGTCCAAAGGCGACTTATCAAATTCCAGAGTGTTGACCCATCTATTTTAGTGACTTCCTTCACCAACGCCAGCATTAACCCTTGGCAAATCTCAGCAAACTCGCGGGTTTGTTTCGCGAGCCCCGTCCTAACCGACAGGCGCAACAACCGGCAGACGGAGCATCAAATCCACTCCCTCTGCCTGAATCAGCAATTCATCACCCACGGCCACCGGACCGACACCCGCAGGCGTTCCGGTATAGATGAGATCACCGGCGCTCAGATGAAAATAGCGGGAAATTTCCACAATCAATTCCGGGATTGACCAGATCATTTCTCGCCAATCGCAGCGCTGCACCAGAGCGCCGTTACGAAAGAGCGACAAGCACCCCAGAGATAACAAGGATTCGTAGCCCCCCGCATAGATGGTGGAACAGGGGGCTGATCCATCAAAGCCCTTGGCGAGCTCCCAAGGTCGCCCCAGGCGTTTGGCTTCGCGTTGCAGGTCGCGACAGGTCATATCCAGCCCCACGCCAAAGCCCGCAATCGCCGCTTTCGCCGCATCTTCGTTCAACTGATAGCCGCCCTGCCCCAGGGCGACAACCAATTCCAATTCATGGTGCACCTCCTGTGAAAACCAGGGATAAACAAAAGGCTCACCGGGGGGCAAAAGTGCAGACGCCGGTTTCAGGAAAAAGAAGGGGGGCTCCCGCTCAGGATCGTGCCCCATTTCGCGCGCATGGTCGGCATAGTTGCGGCCGATACAGAAAATTCTGTTGACAGCAAATGAGTTGGAAGAAGAGCTATTCGAAATATCCAACAAGGGTAACGATGGGGGAGATAGCACGGACAATAATCCTTTACAGAGCAAGGGGCTGGAACACAAACGGGGCCAATTGGCCCCGCTACTCAAAAGACATCAGAAATCGTTTATGCAGATTTTTGATCGCCCAGGTAGGTCATCAAATTGTTTGTCCAGCGATCCATCAGGCGACTGAAGTAGCGCGCATTGGTCACCCGATTGGTGCGCTCCTTTCTCATGCTTGGATTACTGGAGGTTTCGCGATGATCAATAAACTGGGCCAGGGTGGAGCCCGTAGTCGCATTTACCAACAGCAGATTCAGGGTGGCGTTTCCCGCCTCGTGAATGTAGTAGTCCGAGATACCGTGGTGGCTCAAATCCGGCGCATAAATGTTAAGGGCTTGCAGTTGTGCGCGCACAATTACCTCCGCCTCTTGCGGGGTTTCCACCAACTGATAACGGCTATCTTTTTCCATCGCCGAGCGCAAAGCTTTGTCCAACAGACCGGCATATTGGCTCGTCAAGCGATCCAGGTCTCGTTGAGTATATTCGCCTCGGTTGCTACGCAGCCAATGCTCACTAAAACTGGCCTGGGATGGTTCGATAAAGACTCGACTAAAACCGGGCAGAGGCTGGCCGGGTGCCACCAACACCTGGTCGAAATAGGTCTGATCGGCCGCAGTCACCAACCCCTCAAGTGCGAGCTTGTTGGACGTTTGGCTGGTGCAGCCAACAAGCGCCATCGCCAAGATGACAAAGAGCATGTAGTACGTCTTTTTTAAACGATTGGGCAATAACATGGTATTTCCCCTTTTCAGTTGAGCGCCAGCCAGCATAAACCTCCCGCTGATGCCAAGCCAGTAAAAAAATGTACTCAAGGATCTGCGATAAAGAACTGATTGCGCCCTTGGGCTTTTGCGCGATACATGGCGGTATCCGCCTGCTTTATAAGTGCCGCCACCGATTTTTGATCACTGTTGAACAGAATAATGCCAATGCTCGCTGTCAGGTGGCAGTTGAGGTCACGCAGGCGAAAATCCCGATCAAACACTTCCAGCACCTTGATGGCAACGCGCAACAAGTGTTGTTTGGCAGACTGCAAGTCTTGCCCCAAAAACTCGGACACTATTGCAAATTCGTCGCCTTCGAAGCGGGCCAGAGTGTCACTCTCGCGCAAAACGGACATCAAACGCTGTGCTACCTGTTGCAACAAGGCGTCGCCGTTATCATGGCCATGGTTGTCGTTAACATATTTAAAATTATCCAGGTCGAGGAACAGCAGTGCGCAGTACTGATGATGCCGGGCACAACCCGCCATCGCCTGCTTTAACCTGTCAGACAGCAGGCGGCGGTTGGGCAGTTGGGTGAGTGGATCACTGAACGTCAATTGGCGCATCGCCTCTTCAGCCTGCTTGCGCTCGGTAATATCCCGCGAGCTGCCTTGAGCACCAAGGTAGTTGCCACTGGCGTCAAAAAATACCCTGGTCGCCGCCTCCACCCAGATGATGTGCCCAGCTTTATGCATGAGCGAAAATTCTTGCACCACATCTTTGTGGTGTTGAATTTCTCCGCGACGGGCAGCCGCCACCAGGTGTGCGTTCAGCGCCTGGGCGCGCTCATTTTCCAATGGGTTGAGAATGGTTTGCAGCGACTGCCCAAACAGCTCCTGCGCATCATAACCGAGTAATTTTTTTACCGAGGAACTGACATAGTTAAAACAATTGTGTTGATCGACCGACCAAACCCAGTCGCTCATATTCTGGGTCAACAAAAGTATGTGCTTTTCCTGCTCCAGGATTGCACGATTGGCCGCTGAAATACGCCGATTTAAATCCTTGTTGTGCCACGCCAGACCCAGCAGTCCCAGCGCGATCAACACCCCTAACATCGCCCCGTAAATCCACAGGGGCATGCCGGATGTTCGCGCAGTGTGCATCCATTTTTGCGCGATAGCCGTTCGCTCTTCAGGGGTGATCAACGCCAGAATACTGTTGACCTCCGCCAGCAGCGACTCCTGGCCTTTCGCCACCGCTGCATGCAGATCCTGTTGATAGAGAACGCTAAGTACGCGAAATTTATCGGGTGTGGTGTAACTATCCAGGTAGTACATGCCCACGGGATAGTCCGCCACAAAGGCGTTGATATCACCTTGCACAGCAGCCAACACCAGTTGCTGATTGTTGTTGTAATAACGCAGTGACAACTGTGGATAGTGAATGCCCATGTACTCCGCCTCATAACCTCCGGCGGTAATACCCACCTCCAGCCCTTCGAGGTCTCCCGGCTCCAGCAAACTGCGGGTTTCCGCTCGATTGGCGACAAAAACTGTGGTCTTTATGTTGACCAAGGGGGCGGAAAAATCCAGGTAGCGCTGCCGCTCCGTCGAACGAATCAAGCCTCCATGTATCCGCGAATCCGAATCACTGACCAAACGCAGGGTGTGTTGCCAATCGACCAACTCCACGCTCAGCTCGCGACCGGATTTTTCGGCGGCCAAGCGCCACAAATCAATCAATAAGCCTTTGGGTTGACCCTGCTCATCCGCAAAAGCCAGCGGTGCCCAGGCGTGATCCTGCACTATGTGCAGCTTTGGGGCCTCCTCTTGTGCCCAACTTGCTAGCGACAACAAACAGCCCAGAAAGACTACCGGAAGGAAAAGTTTGGCCCGCAACTTGTTCACTCAACTCGACTCCGCCAAATCGCGTAGATACGCGTCCTTTAATTTCACATAGTTCTTTGCAGAGTAGCTGAAGAATTGCCGCTCGCTGTCTTTTAGCGGGCGGATTTGTTTGCAGGGCGAGCCCGTATAAAGGAACCCGCTTTCAAGGCGCTTGCCCGGCGGCACCAGGGTACCCGCCCCTATGATGACCTCGTCCTCCACGACCACCCCATCGAGCAGGGTGGAGCCTATGCCCACCAGAATGCGGTTACCCAGGGTGCAACCGTGGAGATTGACCGAGTGCCCAACGGTGACCTCATCGCCAATACTCAGTGGAAAACCCTCAGGATTGAAGGGCCCGGCATGGGTTATGTGAAGTACCGAACCATCCTGGATGCTGGTGCGGGCGCCTATACGAATCCAGTGCATATCGCCGCGGACGACCGTGCAGGGCCAAATGGAGGAATCCTCACCGATGCTTACCTGACCGATAACCACCGCGCTTGGATCTACGTAAACTCTGTCAGCCAATTGGGGATGTTGGTTTTTATAGGTGCGCAGTGCGGGGTGGGGTTGTGACGGTTTCGCCATAATCGTACCTCTGGGTGAAGCGTGTATCATACGGCAAAGCCCGCCCCCTGGCGCGGCGCCAGCCTCGACCTGTTTGTGGAGTCAGTTGTTATGTCCAACCCCCCAGCCGCCAACCCTCTGCTCGAAAGCCATGAATTGCCCCCCTTTTCCGCCATCCAGGCCGAACAGGTGGAACCGGCGATCCGTCAGATCCTCGACCAAAACCGCCTGCTTCTGGCGCAGCTGCTGGAAAACAAGCAGGGCTACAACTGGGACAATCTGGTGGCACCGCTGGAAGCGGCGGGCGACCGCCTCGACCAGGCCTGGTCACCGGTCAGCCACTTGAACGCCGTGTGCAACAGCGAATCCCTGCGTCAGGCCTACACCCAAAGTCTGGCCCTGCTTACTGACTACAGCACCGAGCTGAGCCAGAACAGCCAGCTCTACCAGGCCTACGAGGCCATTGCCCAAAGCCCGGCTTTTGCGCAGCTCAACCAGGCGCAGCAGCAGGCCATCCGCCACGCCTTGCGCGATTTCCGCCTCGGTGGCGTAGCCCTGAGCGGCGAGGACAAAAAGCGTTTTGCGGATATTCAGAAGCGGCTGTCCGAGCTCTCCACCCACTTCTCCAACAATGTGTTGGACGCGACCCAGGCTTGGCACAAACACCTTGAGGATGCCACTGCTCTGGCGGGGCTACCCGAGTCCGCCCTGGGGCAGGCCGCCCAGGCGGCCGAACGCAAGGGGCTCACAGGTTATTTGGTTACCCTGGATTTTCCCTCTTATCTGGCAGTGATGATGTACGCCGACGACAGGGCGCTGCGCCAGGAGGTTTACACCGCCTATGTCACCCGCGCCTCAGCCGAGGGGCGCAAGGCCGACGGCTCCAGCGCCGCCGAGTGGGATAACACCGAGCTGATTCGCGAAACCCTTGCCCTGCGCCATCAGTTGGCTCAGCTGCTGGGCTTTAACAATTACGCCGAGCGTTCCCTGGCGAGCAAGATGGCGGAGTCCTGCGACCAGGTGCTGGGCTTTCTGCAAGAGCTGGCAGTCAAGTCCCGGCCACTGGGAGAGAAGGACATCGCCGAGCTACGCGCCTTCGCCGCCGACCAGGGCTGCACCGATCTGCAAGCCTGGGATGCCAGCTACTACAGCGAAAAGCTGCGGCAGGCCAAATACAACCTCTCCCAGGAAGTACTCAAGCCCTACTTCCCGGTGGAGCGGGTTATCCAGGGCATGTTCACCATAGTGCAGCGCCTGTTTGGCATCGAGATAGAGGCCGTCGCTGGGGTGGACACCTGGCACCCCGACGTTCGCTACTACCGGGTTTTCCGGCAGGGCGGGCAGGAGGAAATCGCCTCTTTTTATTTCGATCTTTTCGCCCGGGACAACAAGCGCGGTGGCGCCTGGATGGCTGACTGCCGGGTGCGCCGCCAAACCGCCCAAGGCCTGCAAAAGCCCGTGGCCTTTCTCACCTGCAACTTCACCCCACCCTTGGGCGACACCCCGTCGCTACTCACCCACGATGAGGTCACCACCCTGTTCCACGAATTTGGCCATGGCCTGCACCATATGCTTACCCGTATTGATGTGGCGGCGGTCAGCGGCATCAACGGCGTTGCCTGGGATGCGGTGGAGCTGCCCAGTCAGTTCCTCGAAAACTGGTGCTGGGAACCGGAGGCCATACCCCTGATCTCTGGCCACTACCAGACGGGCGAGCCACTGCCGCAAGCGCTGCTGGACAAGATGCTGGCGGCCAGGAATTTCCAATCCGGCATGCAGATGCTGCGACAGCTGGAATTTGCGCTATTCGATTTTCGCCTCCACGCCGAATACGACCCGACCCAGCCCCTCGACCCCCAGGCCCTGCTGGACGAGGTGCGCACCCAGGTAGCGGTGCTGCCCGCCCCAGCCTTCAACCGCTTCCAAAACAGCTTTAGCCATATCTTTGCCGGGGGCTACGCGGCGGGTTACTACAGCTATAAGTGGGCCGAAGTGCTCTCGGCGGATGCCTTTTCGCGCTTTGAAGAAGAGGGGATTTTTAACGCCGAGACAGGCCAGCGCTTTTTGCGCGAAATACTGCAGGAGGGCGGCAGCCGCGAACCCATGGAATTGTTTGTGGCCTTTCGCGGGCGCAAGCCGAGCATAGCGGCGCTGCTGCGCCACTCGGGTCTGGGCGAGGCAGCCTGACATGGCCTACAGCGAAAAACGCCGGTTTATCGCCGGCGCTGTCTGCCCCAGGTGTTCAACCATGGACAGCCTGGTGGTCTATCGTGTCGAGGAGCGGGACTACCGCGAGTGCGTCAGCTGTGGATTCCAAGAGGAGATGCACTTCAAGGCCCAGGTGCGGGAGTTGGATACGCGGGTCAACGCCAGTGCGGAAGACAAGCGCGAGCAGGTTCAAGTGGTGAAAATACTGCCTGGTGCGGAAGACTGAAGGTTCTGTTTAGTGCAGGCCCCCTGTCTCAGGTCCCGGCAGACGCAGGTCTATCGCCAGATTCTCCGCCAGGCAAGGCCAGCGCGCCAACTCCTCCGACCAGCCGCGATTCTGGTGTGCACGAACATAGTTCTCAAAATCCTCCCCCTCAAAGCGATATTGATTGAGCAGCAACTCCGCGGAAAAAAGCACTGCCTGATCCAGCTCGTTGGCAAAAGGTTCACCGATGAGTTCATGGGCGATAACGTTGGCGCGGGTCATATCCATGGGTGCCAGGGGGATGCCGCAGTAGCCGATAAACCGGTCGTTCACTTCTTCGAGCAGCCGATGGGCGAGATAAGCTTCATCGAGCAGCGCCTCCAGTTGGCTGTGGCCGTTAACAATGTCGGGAGGCGACAAAAAATAGTCGCAGGCAATGGTCAGCAGCGGCTCTACTCGCGGATAGATACCCGCCTCACGGGTAATCGCACTGATGGCCTCAATAAAGTTGGGCACCTGCTCAATGTAGCGCGCGACAAACTCCGCCAGCTGACGAGCGGCACTCACCTCTTGCAGGCTGATGGCATCGTGTAGATGGCGTGCGCGCTCTTCGAGCATGCCCGACAGTTTGTCATTGCGGTTATCCTGCTCGCGCGCGTAGGCAATCAGGCTGCGAATACGCGCAATTGGCTCAGGGCTCATAGTATTTATTCGAATGGAATGCACCGAAAGGCTCCTTTCTCGTAAGTCCAACCCAGGCGCTAGCCTGGTGCCCATTCACATGGGGACTCCTTAACCCTAATACAGGTCGAGTTAAACGCAAGTGAGTCTTAATAATGTCTTCTTCTAAAAAATCTGACCAAGCCCCAAAAGCCAGAGAATCTCGCCGAGCTCGTATTGATTCGCAGGTTATAAAAGCCTAAAGACATACTTGCTAAGGCTATAAAACGATTGACTTTTTTACCTTGCTATGGCCTCCTTGACGCCGAAGATGCGGCGAAATGTCGCAGTTTATTGGTTGTACCCCGCCACAAAGCCTGTTGCCGGAACCTTTAACCAATTCACAGAGGGAATCCCACTGACCACAGTGAGAGGATCCCGCTTGGGTTGTTCTCCAGGTTATCGCCAAAGGCTTTTTTGCGCCGGTAGGCTATGCAAGCAACAACCGTAAATCTTCACAGCTTTTCGCGATCTCAAACCGCCGGGGCATAGGCTCTGGTCGTCGTTGCAAAATAAGCATAATTAGCTACACGGAGAAGATGGGCGATGTTAAAACGAGCACACGGGCTTGGCCCCTGGCTGCTTGCCCCTGCCTTGCTGGTAAGCAGTTACCAGTCATTGGCCGAAGAGGTTGAGCGCTGGAAATACAATATGCCTGAGGGGGTTACCTCCGTCAGTCAGAACGTTTACGGCCTACACATGCAGATGTTCTGGTGGTGTGTGGGCATTGGCATAGTGGTTTTCGGGGTCATGTTTTTCAGCATGATCTTCCACCGCAAGTCCCGCGGTGTTAAGCCGGCCCACTTCCACGAGAGCACCACCCTCGAAATCATCTGGACCGTTATCCCCGTCATTATTCTCGTCGTCATGGCCTGGCCGGCCACCACTACCCTGATCAAACTCTACGACACATCCGATGCCGACATGGATGTGCTCATCACGGGTTATCAGTGGCGCTGGAAATACGATTACATGGGTGAAGATGTCAGCTTCTTCAGTAACCTGAGCACCCCCCAAGAGCAGATTCAGGGCCTGGCGCCCAAAGGGCCTCATTACCTACTGGAAACCGACGAGCACCTGGTTGTTCCCGTCAACAAAAAAATCCGCTTCCTGATCACCGCCAATGACGTTATCCACGCCTGGTGGGTGCCGGCGCTGGGCGTTAAGAAAGACGCTATCCCAGGCTTTATCAAAGAAACCTGGACGCGCATTGATGAGCCGGGTATTTACCGCGGCCAGTGCGCTGAGCTGTGTGGTAAAGACCACGGATTCATGCCCATTGTGGTAGAAGCCGTCAGCGAAGAAGATTACCGCGCTTGGCTTGAAAACAAAAAAGCCGAGGCGGCCGCTGTTCGCGAACTCACCTCCAAAACTTTCACGTTTGATGAGCTCTACGCTCGCGGTGAAGAGGTGTACACCCGCTCCTGTGCCGCTTGCCACCAGGCCAACGGTGAAGGGGTTCCAGGTGTGTTTGCCTCACTGAAAGGGGTGGGGGTCGCTGTCGGCCCAATCGAAAAACATATCGATGTGGTTGTGAACGGTGTGAGAGGCACTGCTATGCAAGCCTTTGGTGAACAATTGAGCGAGGTGGATATAGCCGCTGTTGTGACCTATGAGCGCAATGCCTGGGGTAACAACATGGGCGACATGACCCAGCCGATTGATATCTATAACCATAAACAAGGCAAATAGGAGCTAAGCAATGGCACACGGCCCCGCTAAAGGTTTGACCCGTTGGTTATACACCACCAACCACAAAGACATCGGCAGCATGTACCTCTGGTTCAGCTTTGCCATGTTTATCCTGGGCGGTATTTTCGCCTTGGTAATTCGCGCTGAATTGTTCCAGCCCGGTCTGCAAATCGTCGACCCCAACTTCTTCAACCAGATGACCACCATGCACGGTTTGGTAATGGTATTTGGTGCGGTGATGCCAGCCTTCGTTGGCCTGGCAAACTGGATGATCCCGATGATGATTGGCGCTCCGGATATGGCGCTGCCGCGCATGAATAACTGGAGCTTTTGGATTCTGCCCTTCGCCTTCGCGATGTTGTCTTCAACCCTGTTGATGGAAGGCGGCGCACCCAACTTTGGTTGGACCTTCTACGCGCCTCTTTCAACGACCTACGCACCCCCAAGCGTTACCTTCTTTATTTTTGCGGTGCACATCATGGGCGCCAGTTCGATCATGGGTGCGATCAATATCATCGCCACCATTTTGAATATGCGCGCACCGGGCATGACCTTGATGAAGATGCCGCTGTTTGTTTGGACCTGGTTGATCACCGCTTATCTGCTGATTGCTGTAATGCCGGTGCTCGCGGGCGTTGTAACCATGATGTTGATGGATATTCACTTCGGTACCAGCTTCTTTAGCGCAGCGGGCGGCGGTGACCCTGTATTGTTCCAGCATATTTTCTGGTTCTTCGGTCACCCAGAGGTGTACATCATGATCCTGCCGGCCTTTGGTATCGTCAGTGCGATCATTCCGACCTTTGCGCGCAAGCCATTGTTCGGATACGCCTCTATGGTTTACGCCACGGCGTCTATCGCTTTCCTCAGCTTTATCGTGTGGGCGCACCATATGTTTACCGCCGGTATGCCGTTAGCGGGTGAGTTGTTCTTTATGTACGCCACTATGCTGATTGCCGTACCCACAGGCGTAAAAGTGTTCAACTGGGTGGCTACCATGTTCAAGGGCGCCATGACTTTTGAAACACCCATGCTGTTTTCAATTGCCTTTGTGATCCTATTTACCATCGGCGGCTTCTCCGGCCTGATGCTGGCCATCGCTCCGGCAGACTTCCAGTATCACGATACCTATTTTGTGGTGGCTCACTTCCACTATGTACTGGTTCCCGGCGCCATCTTCTCCATCACGGCGGCCGTTTATTATTGGTTGCCCAAATGGTGCGGCAATATGTACAGCGAAGTCATGGGCAAAACCCATTTCTGGCTGGCGTTTATCGGCTTGAACCTGACCTTCTTCCCGATGCACTTCTCGGGCTTGGCGGGTATGCCACGGCGTATTCCGGACTACCACATGATGTTTGCTGATTGGAACATGATTTCTTCCGTTGGCGCCTTCCTGTTTGGCGGCGCCCAGATACTGTTCCTCTACATTGTTATCTCCACCATCATGGGCGGCAAAAAAGCCACGGATAAGGTGTGGGATAACCCTGAAGGTCTGGAGTGGACCGTGCCCTCACCGGCGCCCTACCACACCTTCAGCACGCCGCCAGAAGTGAAGTAATCCAGCAGTAACAGGTCAGCCATGAAACTGCCCATGCCACAAAATCCGATTCGCGCGCTCTGCCTCAAGTTGGGCGCGCTGGGTTTTGCCATGTTTGCTTTCGCTATCTGGGTTATGCCGCCGCTCTACGATGTGCTCTGTGAAGTCACCGGCCTCAACGGCAAAACCGGCGGTCGCTATGAGGCGACTGTCGCCGGTGTCGATAGTGAACGCTGGGTAACTGTGCAGTTTCTGGCAAGCAACAACGAAGGTATGCCCTGGTCCTTTGGCCCGGAAGTGCAAAGCGTGCGCGTACATCCGGGAGAGCAAACGGTGATTAACTACCGCGCTCACAACCCCACCGACAGGGATATGATCGGCCAGGCCATTCCCAGCCTGGCTCCCTTCAAGGCGACCAATTATTTTCACAAAACCGAATGTTTTTGTTTTGAACAACAACTGCTCAAAGCGGGCGAAAGTGCAGATCTGCCAATGTATTTTATTGTTGACCCGGATCTGCCTGCCCAGGTGCGCACCATCACACTATCCTATGCGCTCTTTGACGTGACTGATCGTCATCCGGAGCTGCTGGTGTCCAGTGCCCACATGAGCAATGAACCAACCGCACAACCATAACGAACGCGGAGTAAACGAAATGGCTAGTAGTGAAGGAAGTTATTACGTACCCGAACAAAGCAAGCTCCCCATCTGGGCCAGCTTTGGTTTGTTCCTCACTGTCTTTGGTGCCGCTCACTGGATGAACGGCAGCAGCAACGGCCCGCTGATTTTTTTCGCTGGCGGCCTGGTGTTTGCGACAGTGTTATGGAACTGGTTTTCTATTGTGATCAGCGAAAATATCGCCGGACTTAACAGCGCCCAACTCAAGCGCTCTTACGTCTGGGGCATGGGCTGGTTTATTTTCAGCGAGGTAATGTTTTTCGCCGCCTTCTTTGGCGCGCTCTTCTATGTGCGCACCTTCGCCCTGCCCTGGCTGGGTGGCGAGGGAGATGGCGCCAGCAACCATGTCATCTGGCCAGGTTTTGAAGCCGAGTGGCCGCTGATGACTACGCCCGATATGGCGGTTAACGGAGACAATGCCGTGGTGACAGGCCCAGGACAGAATATGAGCTGGCCGGGTTGGGCGGCAATGTTTGGCTGGCTGCCCCTATGGAACACTGTGATTCTGCTGAGTTCGAGTGTCACTGTGCACTTCGCTCACAGCGCCATTAAAAATGGCCAGCGCAAAGCCTTTAATAGCTGGCTGGGTTTTACCGTTTTACTGGGCTTCATCTTCCTGGTGCTGCAAGCCTGGGAATATGTGCACGCCTACAACGATCTGGGCCTGACGCTCCAGTCCGGTATTTACGGTACCACTTTCTTTATGCTCACCGGCTTCCACGGTGCTCACGTAACACTGGGAACGCTGATGCTGTTGATCATGTGGCTGCGCTCTGTGCTCAAAGGCCACTTTAAGTCGGATGATAACTTCGGCTTCGAAGCGGCCAGCTGGTACTGGCACTTTGTGGATGTGGTTTGGGTAGGACTGTTTATCGCTGTTTATATTTTTGGGTAATACAAAAAACAAGGGCCAGGTGCAAAACACCTGGCCCTTGTTTTTGCACAAAGCAAACTAAATACGATGATCCCAGGGCGCCTGGCTGTGCAAAATGCCAGAGTAGAAGCCGTAGATGACACAGACCACCAAGAGAATCGCCAGGGTAATGCGCACGCCCAATGCATAAAGCGTACGTTTGGATTCAGGCACATTCATATCCTTGAGCAAAAAGCGCAGCCCGCTGCCCAAGCTGACCACTATGCCGATAAACAACAACAGGATAATAATTTTTAGCCACATAAATTCTTCTCTTGTATTGATTAGTTGGCGCCTTGCCCTGTGAACCCTGACACCCGTGCAAAAAACCCTATCAAGAGTCGTATAGCGCTCAGCTTGTTTACGCTCCTGGTACTGCCGCTGCTGGTGAGTTTGGGCATTTGGCAACTCAACCGCGCCGCCGAAAAAGATGCCCTGGATCAACATTATCAAACGCAGCAACAACTGCCGCCGGTTGCTCTGGATTCAGAGAGTTTGGCCCTCCTGGACGATCATCAACGGGTTTTTGCCGAAGGCAAATTCGACGGCGACCATACATGGTTGCTGGACAATAAACAACGCGACGGGCGCGTGGGTTTTGAAGTCATCAGCCCCTTCCAACTGACGGACGGCTCCTGGCTGTTGGTTAATCGTGGCTGGATTGCGGGAACGGGGCAGCGCGAGCATTTACCGGAAATTCCACCGCTCAGTGGATCGCAAACCCTGTTTGGCAGTCTGATCTCTGTCAGCAGCCACCCATTGTTGGATGCGGACACACAAACCCAAGACTGGCCAAGGATTATCATGGCACTGGACACTGAGGCGATGGCAGCGCAATTGAGTCGCCCCCTGGCAAATCGGGTGGTGCAACTGGATGACGCCAGCCCCGGTGCGCTGGTTACGGATTGGCAACCCATCCCCGTGAGCGCCGCCAAACATCGAGGTTACGCTTTTCAGTGGTTTGCCATGGCTCTGGCGTTGTGCATCTGGTTTGTTGTGGCCAACACCAATCTGTTGCACACTTGGCGCCGCTCTCGACAAGAATAATCAGGTTTTTCGCATGACCACCAATTCCGATATCTCCCAGGATAAACAACTCCAGCGCCGCGGACGCATTATGGGCGCTGCCATCATGGCGGTGATTTTTCTGCCCATGGCCATTGCTTACGGTGTCTATCACACCGGGATAGGCATGCCCAACACCACCGTCAACCGCGGCGATCTGCTCGCTCCTCCGCAAGCCATAGACTCGCTGCAACCGCGCCAGCTGGACAATAGCCCCTGGCTCCTGGCCGAACAAAGCCGCAAATGGCGCTGGCTTGTTCCCGGCGGCGCCGTGTGCGACACCCAATGCCAAAAGAATCTCTATCTCACTCGCCAGGTCCATATCCGCTTGGCGGAAAAGGCCTTTAGGGTGGAGCGCCTCTATCTGTTGCTCGATGACAATATCGCGCCCGAAACCCTGGAGTTTCTAACTCAGGAGCACCCCCACATGCCAGTGGTCAAGATAGACCCTGAGCAGTTGGCGTCGGCCCTGGCTGCTGGCGGCCAGGCGGGGGCACTCGAGCAAAACCGCTACTTTTTGATGGATCAGGATGGCTTTGTGATGATGTCCTACACGCCGACGCACACGGGCCAACAGCTTCTGGACGATATCAAACGCCTGCTGAGATTTTCCTACGAGGACTGATCCGTGTGGCAGAACAATAATAATCTCCTGCTCGCTTACCGTTGGGGCCTGCTGGCCACCGCTATTACCTGCGTGGTGGTCATACTCGGTGCCTTCACCCGTCTGGTGGACGCGGGCCTGGGTTGCCCGGACTGGCCCGGTTGCTACGGTCATCTCACCTGGCCCAAAAGCGAAGGGGCGGTTGCCGCTGCTGAAGCACGCTTTCCGGAATTTCCCGTCGAGCATGACAAAACCTGGCCAGAGATGGTGCATCGCTATTTTGCTGGCATGCTCGGCCTGGTCATTCTCGGCCTGACCATCGCAACCTGGCGCTGGGCGGCAAAGACCCCTCACCAACACTTTCCCCGCTTTCATGCGCTGGGCTTGCTGGTATTGGTGATTATCCAGGCCGCGTTTGGTATGTGGACAGTGACCCTCAAGCTCTGGCCCCAGGTGGTCACCGCTCACTTACTGGGCGGCTTTGCTACCCTGAGCCTGCTATGGCTGTATACCCAACGGGTTTCCGGTGCCAGCTGGCAGCTGCCCCATCACCTGCATCAAAAGCTTTTTGGGCTCAAACTGCTGGGCCTCTTGACCCTGATAGCCGTCATAGTCCAGATTGCCCTGGGCGGCTGGACCAGCTCCAACTACGCCGCCCTGGCCTGTACCGACTTGCCCACCTGTCACGGTGAGTGGTGGCCAGCCATGGACTTTATCCACGCCTTTAATTTTGCCCAGGATATTGGCCCCAACTATCTGGGTGGGCTACTGGAAAACGAGGCGCGTACCGCGATTCACATGACCCACCGTTTGGGCGCGATTCTGGTGAGTTTTTTGGTGTTGCTTCTCTGGTGGCGACTGCTGAGTTTTGGCTCGGTTGTCACCCGTCCTATCGCCTGGTTATTGCTGTTGGTGTTGCTGATCCAGGTGGCTCTGGGCATCAGCAATATTCTCGGCTCCCTGCCCTTGGGGGTCGCTGTAGCGCACAACGCGGTTGGCGCGCTTTTGCTATTGGTGATGGTCACACTCAATCATCGGATTTTTACCGCGAAAAGTTGTTAAGAGGTAAGCATGTCGAATCTTCACGAACAGGCACAAAGCCTGCAACCCGCCAGCTGGCGCGACTATTACGAGCTGTGCAAGCCGCGCGTGGTGATGCTGATGATACTCACCTCGGTTATCGGCATGTTATTAGCCGTGCCCGGTATGGTGCCGATCGACGTGTTATTGATTGGCAATCTGGGCATCGCCCTGTGCGCAGGTGCGGCGGCTGCCGTCAATCATCTGGTCGATAGGCACGTCGATCAAAAGATGGCGCGCACCTTTAATCGCCCTATAGCCAAAGGGCGGGTTGAGCCTATGCAGGCCGCCGTTTTTGCGCTGATTATCGGCACCCTGGGTATGCTGCTGCTGGTAGTGTTTATCAACACTCTCACCGCGGTGCTCACCCTGGCATCGCTGCTGGGTTACGCCGTGGTTTACACCCTCTTTCTCAAACGCGCCACACCGCAGAATATTGTGATCGGCGGTATTGCCGGTGCAGCGCCGCCCTTGCTGGGATGGACAGCCGTTACCGGCGAGATTCATGGCCACGCCCTGCTGCTGGTGCTGATTATTTTTGCCTGGACACCACCCCACTTCTGGGCCCTGGCGGTTCACCGCAAAGACGAATATGCCAAGGCCGACATTCCCATGCTGCCGGTTACCCACGGCGAGGCCTACACCAAACTGCATATTCTGCTTTACACCATCATCATGATTCTGGTGACTCTGCTGCCCTACATAACCGGCATGTTCAGTTGGTTGTACCTGCTCGGGGCGCTGGTGCTGGGTGCTGGGTTTTTGTATTGGGCGCTGGCGATGATATTCAGCAAAAAACCCAGTGTGGGCATGGATACTTTCAAATACTCCATTGTGTATCTGATGGCGCTTTTTGTGATCATGTTGCTGGATCACTACCTATTGCCGCTCCAGCCAGTTCCCGGATTTTTTTAATAGGTTGAGGTTCAGGTGACTAACGCCAACTCCGAATTTAATCCCGCTGACCGCAAGCGCGGCGTTCGCACAACGGTCGCCCTGCTGTTGGTCATCGTGGCCTTGGTGCTGGGGCTCACAGTACACAAGGTGCTGCGGCCCATACCCCTGAACACGGAAGAATTGCGCGCGTTGGATGCGATCGTTTTCGACCAGCCGCGTCGCTTTAGTGATTTTTCCCTGGTGGATCATCGCAACCAAACCTTTACCCGCGAGCAACTTCAGGGCAAGTGGTCGCTGATTTTTTTTGGTTTCACCCACTGCCCGGATATTTGTCCCATGACTCTGGTGGACATGGTCAACCTCAAGGCAGCTCTGCCGCCCGAGCTGGCGGACAAAACCCAAATGCTCTTGGTCAGCCTGGATCCCGCTCGAGACACACCTGAAATACTGAGCAGTTATTTGGAGAGTTTTGATTCTGAGTTTATTGGTGTTACCGGAGAATTCCTAAGCATCCGCAAATTTGCGAACGAAGTGAATGTCGCTTTTGCCAAGGTTACCCAGGGCGACGACTACACGGTGGATCACAGCGCTAACATCGTGTTGATCAATCCCATGGGCGACTATCACGGCTTTTTCAAACCTCCATTTGACACCGAAAAACTTCATCAGGCCTACACTGCCATCGTGAATGGCTTTCGTTTTTAATTCGCCCACTCACCCTTGATGAACCTGATTTCGTCCGGCATTTTTTGCCGCATAGAGCGCCGCATCGGTGCGATTAAAGAGCCCCTCCAAATTTTCTCCCTGGCGAATTTGTGCTGCACCTATGCTTACGGTAACGTTAAGGCTGTTAACGAATAGGCTGTTATCTATCAGGCGCCGCAATTTTTCTGCCATATCCAGCGCGCGCGACAACTCGGTGTTGCCGCACACGATAATAAATTCCTCGCCGCCCCAGCGCGCAAAGTGGTCTTCTGCACGAATATTTTTGCTCACCAGCGTTGTCAGCTCACGCAACACCAGATCACCGGCGGTGTGACCCTGGGTATCGTTGATTTGCTTGAAGTGATCCACATCCAGCAGCAGCAGTGAAAATGCCTTGCCTTCATATTTCCAGCGGTGGAATGCCTCGGTGAGAGACTCTTCGATACCCGCACGATTGTAGGCGCCGGTTAAAGGGTCCAACTTGCTTTTCTCTTCCAGAGTCCGACTGCGTTGGTCGAGCAGTGCATTGATTTCGGTGAGCTCTGCCTGCTTGAGTTTGCCGCGCTTCACTGCTTGCGTGAGCGACCAGATGCGGTTGGCCAAATAGAGCAGAATGGCGCAGATCCAGGTAAGGATAATGGCGAGATAAAGACTTTCGACACTGATATGAACGCCCACCAGTTCCAGGCTGTGCAATTGCAATTCGTGTACGCCAGCGCGCAGGCCTGTGCCCGTTTGAATCTCAATCAGACCCACGTTGGTAAAATCAACCTGTGAATCCTTGATATCCAACTGATAGAGCTGTAACCACCAATCGGCGACACGAAAATACGCCAGGGTAATATCGCGATATTCCGGGCCGCGCCGCGTATCCAACTCAATCATATTGAATTTGGTCGAGCGAATTTCATCAGCCACTGTGTAGGCCGGATTGCTGTTGCGCAAAAACAATCGCAGGCTTTGCCCCTCGCCCTGATAGCTCAACTTAAGATGCATATGGGTGTAGTTGCTCAGATCCACACCGCGCAAATAGGAATCCGAAAAATAAATTTGCATACCGCAAAAGGGATAGTCGTAGGCCTGGCCCAGGGTGCAGCGCCAATGCAATTGAGATTGATCAACCCATTCGGTGATGGTGTTGCCGCCGTCCTGAACATCGGAATCCAGTCGGGTAAGCAAAGCAGTACCCGGCTCTATAAGCACACGTTTTTCAAGCAGGGGTTCGCGGAACACCAGCAGGCCCAGGGTGATTACCACCAACAGGAGCAGCGCTTTTTCCGCAGAGAATTTTTGCATCAGCATGAGTCGAAGTCACCGGAGCGAAGAGCAGCTAAGCAGCTGCTGACCAGAAAAGGGGATTCCTTGGCATACACCGGGGATCTTGCGCGGCAACCTCCGCGCTCACCTCAAAGCATAGCCAGCTTTTAGCGAGTGACAGGAAAGTTTTGTTAGGCGCTATAGACACCCAGAACCCGATTGAGAAATCTGTGGCCTAGGGGTGTGGTACTGAGCCTGTCTTTGGATGGGCTTACCAGCCCCTGAGCCAGCAACTGCGACCACTGGGGTTCGAGCGCCGTTAACGGCAGGCCGGTGCGCTCGGGGAAGAGCGCGGCCGCAACACCCTGATTTAGGCGCAGGGCATTAAGTAAAAACTCCAGCGGCAGCGCCTCTATCGACAGCTGCTCACCCCCACCCACAAACCCATTGGTGTGGCCAAGGTGAGCAGTGGGAATACGTTGCGCGGCCGCCAGATAATGGCGCGGCAGCCGGGTCTTCCACAGGCGAACAATGCGCTGCTCATCGGGCAGGCTGATTTTGCCGTGAGCCCCAGCACCTATCCCCAGATAATCGCCAAACTCCCAGTAGTTGAGGTTATGGCGCGCCTGGCGCTCGGGGCGGGCATAGGCCGAAACTTCGTATTGGGCATAGCCTGCCTGGGCCAGCAGATCCTGCCCCCCATCCTGGATATCCACCAGGATTTCCTCTTCCGGCAAGACGGGCGGCGCACGGAAGAACTCGGTGTTCTGCTCTATGGTGAGCTGGTACCAGGAGAGATGCTCCGGCGCCAGCGCCAGCGCCTGCTGCAAGTCCGCCAAGGCCGCACCCAAATCCTGCTCCGGCAGGCCATGCATCAGGTCCAGGTTGATGTTGTCGAAGCCGGCAGCGCGGGCCATAGCCACCGCCCGCAGCGCTTCTTCCCGCCCATGAATCCGCCCCAACAGCTGCAACTGGCGATCCTGAAAGCTCTGGATGCCAATCGACAGGCGATTAACGCCTGCCGCGCGAAAGCCGCGAAAACGCGCCTGCTCGAAGGTGCCGGGGTTGGCTTCCAGGGTAATTTCGATATCCGCGTCAAAACCCACCAGTTGCTCGGCACTGGCGAGTATCTCGCCGATAGCCTTATCCGAGAACAGACTGGGGGTGCCACCGCCAAAGAAAATGCTACGCAGCTTACGCCCCTGCACCAGCGGCAGGTCTTGCCGCAAATCCTCGCGCAGTGCCGCCACATAGTCCACCTCCGGCAGATCTTCACCCGCCTGATGGGAGTTGAAATCACAGTAGGGGCATTTGCGCACACACCAGGGGATATGCACATAGAGCGACAGGGGCGGCAGGCCGAGTTGGGGGGAGTCGCTAACAAGCGACGAAGGATCTGAGGCGGTCACAGCGACACTGACCGCAGGCGATCCAGCAGCTCGGCCATGGCCTTGCCGCGATGGCTGAGGCGGTTTTTGGTTTCCTTATCCAGTTCGGCGGCGGTGCAGTTCAACGCGGGGAGGAAAAACAGCGGGTCATAGCCAAAGCCGCCCGCACCCCGGGGGGCGCTGAGAATCCGCCCCTCCCAGCTGCCCTGACAGATGATGGGGGTGGGATCTTCGGCATGGCGCATAAACGCGAGCACACACTGGTAGCGGGCGGTGCGTGCCGCCTCGGGTACCTCAGCCAATTCCTGCAACAGGCGCGCATTATTGTCGGTGTCGCTGGCGCCCTCACCGGCGTAACGCGCCGAGTAGATGCCGGGGCGTCCCTGGAGTGCGTCCACCTCTATGCCCGAATCGTCAGCAATGGCGGGTAGGCCGGTGCGAACACAGGCAAATCGTGCTTTGAGAATCGCGTTTTCGACAAAGCTCAGCCCGGTTTCCTCGGCGTTCTCGGCGAAAAATTCGGTTTGCGGCCGCACTGCAAAGCCTACATTCGCCAGCAACTGCTGGAATTCACACAGTTTGCCGGGATTGCCGCTGGCCAGTACCAGCGTTTGTAACCCAGGGGGTTGTAAATTCATCTTCAGGGTTCGACGTGGAGGGTGCGAGTAAAACGCACCGTAAAGGTTTCACTGCTACCCTCGGGTTGCAGGTTCACCACAAAGTTGATCGCCTCTTCATTGGTGTGTCTCAAGGACGCCAGATAGTAGGTGGCCTCACCCTCACTGACGGTGATGAACTCCAATGGTCGCTGCTGTTGTATCAGGTTGGTGGCGGTACCGGAAACCCGCGCGGGCAGCCCCAGGCTGCTGGCGCCTTCGCGCTTTTGCGTGAGGCTGACATTGACCAGCACACGATTTTTGGCCCGTGCCAGTTTGTGGATGCGCGCCACTTCGGGGGTGATAAAGGTGCTGTTAAACACGCTGTAGTGCACTGTGTAGTCACCAAAGGTCTGATGGCTGTCCACCGGTTTAGCCTGGTCGATTTGGGCCAGGGCCGCCGCACTCGCCAACCACAGGCAAAAGGCAAAAAGGGCTTTCATCGCTATGTGTCCCGCCATTGTTTAGCTAAAGGGGCCGTTATTTACTCAGATGATAGATGGCGGTTTCCCCAAACAGGTTGGGCGCCAGGTCTTTGAGCAGTTGCAGGGATGCTTCGTTCACCACCTGACGGTGGATCACCTTGATGTTTTTTTCCCGGCAGAGCACCTCAAAATCCTTGAAGGTGCAAAAGTGGATATTGGGGGTGTCGTACCACTCGTAGGGCAGCAGGTCGGACACCGGCATACGCCCGCGAGTGGCCAGATAAAAACGCGCCTTCCAGTGACCAAAGTTGGGGAAGGTGACTATGCATTCCTTGCCCACCCGCAGCATTTCATCCAATACCAAATGGGGGTAGTGCAGTGTTTGCAACGCCTGGGTCATCAGCACCGTATCGAAGCTGTTGTCGGCAAAATTGCCCAGACCGCGATCCAGGTTCTGCTCGATCACATTCAGGCCCTTGTCGATACAGCGGTTGATCTGCTCCGGGTCTATCTCCAGGCCATAGCCCTCCACCTGCTTGGACTCCATCAGGAATTTAAGCAGGGTGCCATCGCCACAGCCCAGGTCGAGCACCCGGCTGCCGCGCTTTATCCAGTGCTGGATTTCGTTGAGATCGAGACGCATGGCTCAGGCCTCCCCTGTGTCAATGCTGGCCATATAGCGGCCAAACACCTGCTGGTAACGGGCGTGGGGCAACAGGAAGGCGTCGTGGCCATAGTTGGATTCGATGTCGGCGTAGACCACCGGCTTGTGGGCACCCATCAGAGCATTGACGATTTCGCGCGAGCGCTCGGGCGCAAAACGCCAGTCGGTGCTGAAGGACACCACCAAAAACCTGGCCTTGGCCTGACTGAAGGCGGCGATAGGATCATCCCCGTATTCCCGCGCCAGATCGAAGTAGTCCAGGGCGCGGGTCATCAGGATGTAGGTGTTGGCGTCGAAACTATTGGCAAAGCTGTCGCCCTGGTGGCGCAGGTAACTTTGGATCTGGAACTCCACCAGTTCGTCCGAGCCCTGGGTGAAGCTGCCGCGACGCAACTCCCGGCCAAATTTCTCGCCCATGGCGTGATCCGAAAGGTAGGTAATGTGGCCAATCATACGCGCCACGGCCAGGCCTGAGCGGGGCACGGTGCCCTGCTCCAGATAGCGGCCTTCGCAGAAATTGGGGTCGCTCATAATCGCCTGGCGCGCGGTTTCGTTAAAGGCGATGTTCTGGGCGGTGAGCTTCATAGCCGAGGCGATGACCACGCAGTTGCGCACTCGCTCAGGGTATTCCAGCGCCCAGCGCATGGCCTGCATGCCGCCCAGGCTGCCGCCGATCACCGCCGCCCAGGCGTCTATGCCCAGGCGATCCGCCAGGCGCGCCTGGCTCTCGACCCAGTCGCGCACCCGCAGGCGCGGAAAATCCGGGCCCCAGGGTTTGCCGGTGGCAGGGTTGATGCTGGTGGGGCCGGTGGAGCCGTGGCAACCACCCAGGTTGTTGAGCGCCACCACAAAGAATTTGTGGGTATCTATGGGTTTGCCCGGGCCTATGTAGGCATCCCACCAGCCGGGCCGGCGGTCGTCCGGGCTGTGGTAACCGGCCGCATGGTGATGACCCGAGAGGGCGTGGCAGATAAGCACCGCGTTGGACTTGCTGGCATTCAACTGGCCATAGGTTTCCACCACCAGTTGGTACTGATCGAGAGTTTTACCGCAGGAGAGCAGCAGTGGCTCGCTGAAGCTCAGGGTCTGGGGCGTAACCAGACCCACAGAATCAGCGGGGAAGGTATCGGGCATGGTGGTCTCTTGTCTCAGCCGGAGGTGACGCCGCCGCCCTTGGGCGGCGAAGGCGCAAGTCTACGGTTGGCGCCTCAAGGCTGCAACCTGCGCCACCTAGAGACCGGTTTGCGCCTGGCGCGCTTCGGACAGGGATACCACCGTAGCGCCGCGACTCTGCTCAATGCTCGGCGCCCGCAACGGGGTATTGATGATCTCCTGATACAAGGGCTCCAACTGGGTCAGCGCCGCCTGCAACTGGTAAACATTGGTCTGCAACACCTGCATCTGTTCGCTATGGCTGTTGCGCTCACCCTGTAGCTGGGTCAAACGCAGCATGTGATGCTCCAGCAGCTGCTTTTGATATTGGTTGTGATGGAACAGTGGCGCCAGTGCCTCGCGCAGCCATTGGTCAATCTGGCGATTTAGCGACTTGTAGGTCTGGCGCACTTCCTCCACCAGGGTATTGATAAAGCGGCTGATAAAAATCGTTTTGCTCGACAGCACACTGCTGAGCGACAGACGAAAATCGTCGGCGCGGGCTTGCAATTGACGCAGGTGGCGACGCTGCTTGTAGATATTGAGCAAGTGGCTATCCAGGCTGCTGCCGGCACCACTATTGGCGTGCTCAGGCCGCTCGTAAATAGAGGTGAGCACCTTGTTGGCCCGCTCTATTTCCCGCTCCAGATGGCGAATATTGCTATCCACATCCTCGAAGAAATTACCTATGGCGCGACCGAGACCGACCGTAGTCCAGCTCTTGGCCAGGTTTTCGTGGGCATCCTTGATCTGGCGCTCCAGCAGTGCAGAGCCGATCGGCGCCTTGAGTGAAGCACGCTGGTTTTCCAGCATTCGCTGGCTGGTGCGCAGCGACAGCGCCTGCTTGTGGTAGTGGTGGTGGGAGGCGCGGATGGTGTCACGCAGTTGCACCAATTTGTCGGCGATATCATCCGGGCGATCAGCATCGCGCAGCAGATCCAGTTCGGCGGTGCATTCCTGCAAGCGACGATCCAGGCTGTTGCGGGTGTTGATAATCATCTCGCAGCTATCCCCAATCAACCGGTGACCAACCACCTGCTGTTGGTTGCGCAGTACACATTCCGCCAGCATGCGTTCGAGCTGGGGAAAATTACTGCGCTCCAGTTGTTTACGGTTGCGGCCGACCTTGCCCAGCAAGCCATGCTTGGCCGACAGCACCAGCACATGCTCGGGTGCGAGGCTGAGCTGCTTGGCCGTGAGTTGGCGCATCCGCTCGATATTGGCCTCCACCTCCATAGGCAGTAGCAAGTCATCCCAGAGGGCGTCAATTTTGTTCAGCAGGGCGAGCACGGCAGTGCAGTGATCGTCGCGCAGAATCTGGATGTGGTCGCGCCAGATGGCCATATCGCTGGCGGTGACGCCTGCATCGGCAGAAAGCAAAAAGAGAATGGCCTGGGCTTCAGGCAGAGTTTTGAGGGTTAGCTCCGGCTCATTGCCCAGGGCGTTAAGACCGGGGGTATCAACGATGCGTAATCCCTGACGCAGTAACGGGTGGTCCAAGCTGATCAAGGCATGGCGCCAGGCAGGCACAGCCACCATACCCTCAGCGTTACGCTCCCCCAACTCCTCGCCACTAAAGCCCAGCTTGGCCGCCTCGGCAGGGGTGACCCATTTACTGGCAGAGACCTGGTTAATGGCGGCCCGGGTCTGCTCGTGGTTATCCGGATCAAAACGAATACAAACCCACTTTTGCGGAATGCGCTTGAAATTGGCCAGGCTGGTGTTGGAGCGGCGGGTTTCAATCGGTAACAGGCGCACGCAATTGTTGTCGACCCCCTGTTCCCAGAAGATTTCGGTAGGACACATGGTGGTGCGGCCCGGCTGGGAGGGCAGCAGACGGCGGCCGCCGGTGGTGTACAAAAGCGCGTTGATCAGTTCGGTCTTGCCGCGAGAAAACTCGCCCACAAAGGCCAGAGTGAAATGTTCGCCACGCAGCAGCTGACGGGCGCGCTTGAGGGTTTTGCGCACCTCCTGGCTGACCATATCGTGGCTCTGACCCCAGGTTTCAAAGCGCTGCAAGCGATCGTCCAACTGACGCTTCCAGTGGTTATAGGTGCTCATTTGACGGTGCAGGGCTTTAACGTCCATAGGTTTTTACCTGGGCTTTGCCTGCTATCGGGGGGCGCTTGGACACGGGGCAGGCGTTATTGTCAGACCTCGCATTTAAGCGGATTTCAGCGCAAGAGGCCAGCGCACCACAAAGGCGCAAGACAAGCGGTGGTCAAAAAGCGATCGGCGGCGAAGGTGCCACCTGGCGGGATTAATCCGCAACTATGCCAGCGGCGATAAAGCCTGCACTGAGGGTCTGTTCGTTTTCGGATGGGTGACGCAATTTTTCGATGGCTACACCCTGGTGATGGGCAATAGCTGCAATGCGACCCTGCTTGTGAAAGGCAGTCTGCGGAAAATGCCGGGCTATAGGGTCTTTGTAGGCGCGCTGGGGCGAGATAATTTTCCAACCCCGGCTTCGCAGCGCGGCGATCAGGTCACCCACAAACAGCGCGGCCGCATCATTTTCATGCAGGAGCAGCAGATGCCGCGGCGAGCGGTTTAGCCTTTCCTGGGCAAGGCCATCGTAAAACTCCAGGGTGTCTAGCAGATGGTTTACGTAAAAGTCTCGCGCTTTTGAGTAATCAATTGTCTGGCCATTTTCTGCGGCGCGAGTAATCAGTGAACTGATATACCAATCAAAATTGTCCGCCGTGACATAGCCGTCGCTATACCCCAAGGCTGTTAAATGCTGTTGCAAGAGATTCACCTCATCAAGACTTTCACCGTAATGCAAATAGGGAAAGCGGTGGAAACTCAGCACATTGTCGTAAGGCTTTAGCGCGAGATGGGCTTTGTAGGCGTCGATGGCATAGTCAGTTACACCAATTTTGTTCGCCGACTGGTGGGAAAAACTGTGGTTGGCCAGATGAAAGCCCGCCGTCGTGTATTGCGCCAGCCGCTTTGCCGTTTGCGGGTTGATATAGTCGGCTTTCACAAAAAATAACGCGTCGGGCACATCCGCTTGTTTGAGCGCGGCAATAATTTTTTGTGTGCGCTCCTCACCGGTCATCAACGCCGAATCCGGCGTGGGAGCGTCATCAAAGGTTAGCGCCACTTCCCGTGCTTGAGCCTCACCCTGCGTCAAGATAAGTCCAACAATAACCATCCACCTGATGAGCGCTCGGTTCATTGCGGGCTACCAGATGCCTATCACCATTTTCGGAGCCAGATAAACGGCTTCGGCAGCGCGATAGATAACGATATCCACCACCTTGAGGCCCATGAGTACCAGAATCGGGGAAATATCGATAACGCCGCCCAAGGGCGGTAAGAGTTTGCGCACTGGCGCCATCAGTGGGTGGATCAACTGGCTGATCAGCATCAGTGCCGGGTGATGGCTGTGGGGCGCGACCCAACTGACGACTATATTAATGATGATGGCCCAAAAGTAGATGTTGGACACCAGCGTCAATGTGCCCAACACTGCCCAAGCCAGGGCGTGAAAGGGATAGGTGAAGAGCACCTGTTGGCCGATAACCAGGCCCATCAAAAAAATCACCAGCAGCTGGATCAACAGCATCAGCACAACAGACGCCAGGTCTATGCCCCAAAAGCCAGGAATAATCCGCCGCAAGGGCATCAACAGCGGCTTGGTGACCCTGACAACGCCTTGGGAGATGGGATTGTAAAAATCCGCCTTGGCCAGTTGCAGCAAAAAGCGCAGCACCACCAGCAACATCAGCAGGCTGCCGAAGGTGAAGATAATCAGGTGCAATATATTGGCAAACATCAAATCACTCCGGGTTATTGGCCGAGTTGTTCGGACAGGGTTTGGGCGCGGGCGCTGCAAGCGGCCATGGCCTCGGCGACGGTGGTGCGCAGGCCCTGATCTTCAAACACCTGAATAGCCGCTTCGGTGGTGCCCTTGGGTGAGGTGACGCGGCGGCGCAGTTCAGCCACATCCACCGGGCTGTTGAGCGCCAGCTGGGCAGCGCCCAGGGCGGTTTGCAAAGTCAACGCGCGCGCCGTTTCCGGGGTCAAGCCCTGGGCGACACCGGCGGCGATCATGGCTTCCATAAACAGGAAGTAGTAGGCCGGGCCCGAGCCGGACACGGCGGTCACGGCGTTAATTTGCGCCTCTTCATCCACCCACAGCAGCTTGCCCACGGCACCAAGAATACGCTCGCTAAGCTGGCGTTGTGCGGCATTTACATTGGCGTTGGCGAAAGCGCCGGTAGCGCCCAGACGCAGTTGTGAGGGGGTGTTGGGCATGCTGCGCACAATGGCCTGACCTTGCCCCAGCCAACTCGTCAGGCTGGTGGTCGTGATACCGGCAGCAACCGAAATAATCAGCGGCCTGTGAGACAAGGCCGGAGCCAGGGCTTGGGCAACAGCCTTAAGTAGCTGGGGTTTGACCGCCAGGATCACCACTTGGGCGGCAGTGGCAGCGGCGCTATTGTCGCTGGTCACCTGTAACCCCTGAGCCGCCAGGTCGGCGAGCTTGTCGGGATTGGGGCCAGAGGCGATGAGATCGGTGGGGGCAAAGCCCTCGGCGAGCAGGCCGCCGATAATGGCTCTGGCCATATTACCGGCGCCGATAAAGGCAATCTTGGGTTGGGTCACTGGTTGATCCTGTTTTGAGCTGGGCGGGGCCTTGTGGGCCGCGTCAGTATTTATCCGCCGTAAAGGTTTTCATGGCGTAATCCACGCGCTGTTCCGCACTGCGGTGGGCGCGAGGTTTGAGGGATTCTATCTGGCGCAGACGCGGCAATAAACCGCGACCGTTGGCTACCTGAATAGAGAGGCCGGGACGGGCGTTGAGTTCCAGCAGCTGGGCGCCGCGGGTTTTGTCCAACACCAGGTCGGTGCCTATGTAGCCCAGGCCGGTCATTTCAAAGCAGCGCGAGGCCAGCAGTAGCATGTCGCGCCAGTTGGCGATCTGGATTTCATTCAATGGGCGTTTGGTGTCCGGGTGATGGGTTACTGGCTTGGAAAACTGCACCGCCTTGAGCGCCTTGCCCGTGGCAATATCCAAACCCACCCCCACCGCACCCTGGTGCAGATTGGCCTTGCCATCGGAGGCGTGGGTCGCCAGGCGCAGCATAGCCATTACCGGGTAGCCCTTGAACACGATAATGCGGATATCCGGCACCCCTTCGTAGGAGTAGCCTTCAAACGAGGGATCAAACTGGATCAGGTCCTCGACGATGACCACGTCAGATTTACCGCCCAGGGAGTAGAGTCCCGCCAGGGTGTTGCTCATGTGGCGGCGGATATCCTCGACACTGACCTCAGCCCCGGAGGACTTGATGAACTTGTCGCCCCGGCGCCCGACGATCACCAGAATACCCTTGCCGCCCGAGCCCTTGGCGGGCTTGACCGCAAAGCCGTCCAGGCCTTCGAGTTTTTGTTCGATATGGGCAATTTCGTGCTGCTCGCGCACCACAAAAAACAACTTTAGCGTGGCCACTTCATATTCTTCGGCCAGCAGCTTGGTTTTAAGCTTGTCATCCACCAGCGGGAAAAGGTGGCGGGGGTTATAACTGCCAATAAAATCCCGATTGCGGCAGTTCATCCCCAGGATACCCATGCGCTTCAAGCGCCACGGACTGACCCATTTCACCGATTGTCTGCCCCTTTTTCTGCCGCTTCGTTATCCACCATGGCGCGGAAGCGACGCAGCTCAGACACTTTGTAACCCGTGTATTGGCCCATCAACATGATGAGTGCCAGGAACACTAGGTTAAGCTCGGGGAAGTTAAAGGTGAGATGGCCGACCCCCGGTACCTGCATCAGCGAGTAGGCCAGCACCGCCACCAGCAGGCTGCCGCCGCCCTGCACCAGCACCTCCTTGGGGCCTTCCTCCTCCCACAGGATCGACATGCGCTCGATGGTCCAGGCGATGATGATCATGGGGAAGAAGGTAATGGTCATACCAGTGTTGAGGCCCATCTGGTAACCCACCAGGCTGAGCACCGAGATAATAAAAATCACCAGCACCACCAGGGTGGCGATACGGGAAATCAGCAGGAGGTTGAGGCGCGAGAGGTAGGTGCGCAACACCAGGCCAAAAGCCACCACGGTGATAAAGCTGAATAGGCCCAGGTAAAGCGAGGTTTGCAAAAAGGCCATGGCGATAAGGATGGGCATAAAGGTGCCCGAGGTTTTCAAGCCCACGATCACCCGCATAAACACTACCACCAAGGCGCCGAGCGGCAGCAGGAACAGCAACTTGAACATGCTCTGCTCTTCAATCGGCAGGCTGTGAACGCCAATGATGGAGAAGATATTGTCCTTGACGTCGGACTTCGCCAGCTCCAGCGCAGGCACCGTTTGGTAGATCATGGAGAAGCCAATACGCGAGCGGCTACCGCCAATCACATCCAGCAGGGCCGAATCGTTGCGGTGCCACAGCAGCAGGTTATCGGGCACACCCTCGGCACCGGTGTAGGGGTTAAAAACGATCCACTGGTCCTTGTCAAACAGCTCCACCATGCGGGTAAGCGACTGATAGCGACGGGCATCTTCCAGGTAGAGCCCCAGCACACCGCGAGCGGGAATATCGGCCTGGTTGAGCAGCTTTTCCAGCAACACCGCCTTGTCGGATTCGGCGGTCAGCATAAGGGACGCGTTTTGGTCGGGGGTCGGATCATTGAGCAGTTTAATCAGTTCGCGTGCCAGACTGCGGGCAGAGCTGGAGGTCGCCAGCGCCTGGGACAAAATCTGCGACGAAGCCGTGGCCTGGGGGCCATCCCACTCCACTGAATAGGCTCTGGGCAAATCCACAATCAATTCATCGCGGGTATCCACGCCACCCACAAACTGCGCCTTGTAATAGAGGGTTTGGGCACCGCGTGCCTCGCGTTTGGTCCATTCACCGCGACGACTGTTTTCCGATTCAATCACCGCCCAGCCATAACCGGGCGACGCCGCCTGCTCCATCACGCGACGAAAGCCGGGGGAGTATTGCGGCAAGCCCAGGCTGACAGTGACTTCATCACCCTGGGCAACAAAATCCACCCGCGCCTCCACCAGCCAAACCGGTCGCTCCTCGCCCGCGAGAAAGGGAATTTCCATATGGACGTGGCGCAGCCAGGCGGTGCCAAGCCCCAGCAGAATCAGCCCACAAATAATGAAGTAAAAGGGCGCGCGTGAAGGTCTGTTCATGGGGTTGGGGTCACCCCGGTCTCTGGCGGTTTGCGCAATTCCGGCGGCACAGGCGCCAGGTCACTGCGGCTCACATCCACCAGCATCAGGTCGCGCAGCACGTTGCGGCCGATAAGCAAGGGATACACCTGACCACTGCGGTCGATCAGCATAAATTCCGCCGACTGGGTGAGCTTGCCAAGGGTTATACGCATTTCAACAACCGGGTGGCGGGTGGACTCATCGGCTTTGGAGGTTTGGACATAACGCAAACGCTTGCGCTCCAACTCATGGAGCTTGTCGGTATTGCGATCTACCAGGTTGAACCTGACCCATTCTTCGCCATTGCGCTCAAAGGTTTGAATATCGCGGGCGTCCAGCTGCGAAAGGCTGACCCCGGTGTTAATCCGCGCGCGCATCAACAGATCCACGGCATTGATCAACACCCGTTCGCGCTCACCCACGAGTTGCTTGTCCAGGCTGGGCGTTTCAGCGGGCGGTGGCGGCGGTGGTTTGGGACATTCGGAGGCAGGAACAACGACTTGCGGTGGTGGTGGCGGAATCATCGCCAGCTGGCGACGATGCTCTTCGAGACTATCTTGTAAGGCGGCCAGGGATTCGTTGTAGCTGGTTTGTTGACTCGACAGCAACATCTGCTGTTGCTGCAGCACATCCTGGCAAACTTGCAGCGCATCCAAATCCGTGGGCTTAACAGAAACCAGCCCGGAGCTGCACGCCGAGAGCAAAAGAACAGGCAAGAAGACCCTTGAAAGGGGCGCCAGCCAGTTGTTATGGAAACTTATCTTGGCCAGGGATTTATCACACAGCATTGGCAACAGTATCTCTTTCGCGGATAGGGGCCCTAGGGCCTCGCAATTGTAGCTGCAAGGCTAGGCTAAAACACTAGCCGGTCGGATGAATTTATTTTGGCGGTGGTCTTTCGGAACGCAAACCGAACCCTAAGGGACATAGGGATTGCTATAGGGTTCCGGCAAACGGCGAAATCGCTTGTATTCCCACTGGTACTGGGCGGGCGCCAAGCGCACGCAGGCTTCGACACTGGCATTGAGCCCCGCGAGGGATTCGGCTTGATCCTGGCTGTAAATGCGCTCATCAACATCCAACACATGGATCCTGAAGCCTCCCGCTACCCGCAAGGCCACCACCGACACCAGCCCGCAACCGGTTTTTTGTACCAGACCGTGAATCAAACCCATGGTCAAGGCTGGCTGGCCAAAAAAAGGCGCCACCCCACCCGCTGCATCCTTATCCGGCACCTGATCGGGCAAAATGCCAACGATGGTGCCCCCTTGCAGAGCCTTGAACAGCATCATCACGCCGCGGCGGTTGGTGGGCGCCATAGTGATATCCAGCTTGCTGCGCCCGGACAACACCAACTGATCCAGCACCGCCGATTTAAGCGGCTGGTACATGGCGGTCAGGGGCGCCACACTCGCCAGATAAGGCGCAACCACTTCCCAATTGCCGTGGTGGGGCGCCAGTACCAGCACCCCCTTGCCCTCGGCCAGCCGTTGGCGCATCAGCGCCTCGCCTTCCACGGCGAGGATACGGCCTTGCAACCAATCCCAGGAATTGCGCCAAATAGCGGGCGCCTCGGCGGCCGTTTTGGCCGTTTCGATCAAACTTTCACGCACCAGCAGTTGTTGCTCAGCCGAATTCAGCTCAGGAAAGCAGAGCGCAATATTGCGCCGGGTAATGCGCACCGAGCGGCCCTGACCTATCCACAAGAGATAGCCCATTAGCGTACCTAGCACCCGGCTCACCGCCAGCGGCAGGCGGCCCAGGAGATTAAACGCCATCAACAACAGCCGGTCTTTCATGGCAACAGACTTCACCTTCGCCCAAAAAGAGGGCAGCTTACCGGAAAAAGCCAACTCCGGTCATGGCTTACGCGGCTTTTGACTGCCATTAGCGAGGTACTACCGCTATAATCGCCGCATTTTTTACTCCATCGACTACACCTAACACTAGGTCTCCCATGTCCGACAAACGATACGACGTAAGCACCTTTCAGGGCCTTATCCTCGCCCTGCAAGATTATTGGGCGCGCCAAGGCTGCGTGATCCTGCAACCCCTCGACCTCGAAGTCGGCGCCGGTACTTTTCACCCCGCGACTTTTCTGCGCGCTATAGGCCCAGAAACCTGGAACGCTGCCTATGTGCAGCCCTGCCGCCGTCCCAAGGACGGCCGCTACGGCGAAAACCCCAACCGTTTGCAGCACTACTACCAATTCCAGGTCGCACTCAAGCCATCGCCCGATAACATCCAGGAACTTTATTTAGGTTCATTGCGCGAGATGGGGATTGATACCAGCATCCACGACATCCGCTTTGTGGAAGACAACTGGGAATCCCCCACCTTGGGCGCCTGGGGATTGGGTTGGGAAGTCTGGCTCAACGGCATGGAAGTCACCCAGTTCACTTACTTCCAACAAGTGGGCGGCCTGGAGTGCTTTCCGGTCACTGGCGAAATCACCTACGGTATTGAGCGCATCGCCATGTACCTGCAAGGGGTGGATTCGATTTTTGATCTGGTGTGGACGGTAAATCCCAATGGCGACAAGGTCACCTACGGCGACGTGTTCCACCAAAACGAAGTGGAAATGTCCACCTTCAACTTTGAAGAAGCCGATACAGATTTTTTGTTCAAGAGCTTCGATTTTTACGAGCAGGAATCCACTCGCCTGATGGCCAAAAACCTGCCGCTGCCCGCCTACGAAATGGTGATGAAAGCCTCCCACGCCTTTAACCTGCTGGACGCCCGCCACGCGATTTCCGTGACTGAGCGCCAGCGTTTTATTTTGCGTGTGCGCACCCTGGCCCGCGCCGTGGCCCAGGCCTATTTTGATAGCCGCAAAGCCCTGGGCTTTCCGCTTGCGGCGGAAGCCTTACGCCAAGAATTGCTCGCTGCCGCCGAAGGCGCTGCTGTGGAGAATAATTAATGTCTGCTGATTTCCTGGTTGAGTTGGGCACCGAAGAATTGCCCCCAAAAAATTTGAAGCATTTAATGAATGCTTTTGTCGATAGCATTCAAGCGGATTTAACGGCGCTGGAATTGTCCTTTGGCGCTGTAAAGGCCTATGCCGCGCCGCGCCGCTTGGCGGTGTTGGTTGAAGGCCTTGCAGACCAAACACCCTCCAAGGAATTGGTTGTCTGGGGCCCGCCCGCCGCTATCGCCTTTGATAAAGACGGCCAGCCCACCAAGGCCGCCCTGGCTTTTGCCGAAAAGAACGGTATTGCCCCGAGTGAATTAAAAGCCGAGAGCGATGGCAAAGCTGAAAAGCTGGTTGCACGTATTTCGCTGCAAGGCCAAAAAACCGCAGGCCTGCTGGAAAAAGTGGTAAGCGATGCGCTCGCCAAATTGCCTATTGCCAAGCGCATGAAGTGGGGCGCGAAACGCGAAGAATTTGTGCGCCCTGTGCACTGGTTGGTGATGTTGTTGGGTAGTGAAATTGTCAACGCCAATATTCTCGGCTTGCACGCTGGCCGCACCAGTCGCGGCCACCGCTTTCACTACAACAACGCTATCGAATTAGCCAAAGCGAGCGACTATGCTTCTGTGTTGAAAAACACCGGTTATGTGGTGGCCGATTTCGCCGAGCGCAGTGCAACCATCAAAGCCCAGGTCGAAGCCGAAGCGAAGAAAGTCGGCGGTGTGGCAGTGATTGATGCCGACCTGCTCGACGAAGTAACTTCTTTAGTTGAATGGCCAGTCGCACTCACCGGTAAATTCGAAGAGCGTTTCCTTGCTGTTCCAGCGGAAGCATTAATTGCTTCCATGATAGAGCACCAAAAGTATTTTCATGTGGTGGATGCCGAAGGCAAGTTGAAAAACTATTTCATCACCGTTGCCAACATCCAAAGCAAAGACCCGGCGCAAATCATCGACGGCAACGAGCGAGTGATTCGTCCGCGCCTGTCGGACGCAGCCTTCTTCTTTGAAACCGATAAAAAAGCCACTCTCGCATCTCTGCGTGAGCGATTAAAAACTATCGTGTTCCAGGCGCAGCTCGGCACCATTTTTGACAAAACTGAACGTGTGGCCGGCCTCGCCAAACTCATTGCAGGCAAATTAAATGCCGATGCCATAGCCGCAGAACGCGCGGCCCATTTGTGTAAATCCGACCTTGTCACCAATATGGTGGGCGAGTTTGACGATATGCAGGGCATCGCCGGTTACTACTACGCGCTCAACGACGGCGAAAATGCCGAAGTCGCCGCTGCCATGAACGAGCAATATATGCCGCGCTTTGCCGGCGACCAGTTGCCGCAAACCACCACCGGCACCATCATCGCCCTCGCCGACCGCCTGGATACCATCAGCGGTATTTTCGGTATAGGCCAACAGCCAACCGGCTCCAAAGACCCCTTTGCCCTGCGCCGCGCCAGCATTGCGGTGCTGCGTCTGCTGGTGGAAAAAAATCTCACACTGGATTTGCGCGAACTGCTCACCTTCGCCAAAGCGCAGCACACGAATTTAACAGTGGGTGACGAATTGGTAGAGCAAGTCCTCAGCTACATGCTTGACCGCTTCCGCGCCATGTTCGAAGACGCACAAATCCCTGCTGAAGTTTTCCAGGCCGTCAACGCCAAACAATTATCGCAACCCCTGGATATCAACCAGCGCGTGCTCGCCGTCAACGCGTTCAGCAAACTGCCGCAAGCTCAGGCACTGGCCGCCGCCAACAAACGCGTCTCCAACATCCTCGCCAAGCAAAATGCCGCTGTGAGCACGCAACTAGATTCAGCGCTCTTGCAAGAAGACGCTGAGAAAAATCTCGCTGCAGCGATCAGCGCAAAAGAAGCCCTAGTTGCACCGTTGTTTGCCGCGCGCGAATACACCCAAGCTCTGGCTGCCCTCGCCGACCTGCAACCCACCGTCGACGCCTTCTTCGACAGTGTGATGGTCATGTGCGACGACCCGGCCCTGCAACAAAATCGTTTGGCGCTATTGCAACAACTACGCGGTTTATTTTTGGAAGTGGCAGATATCTCTTACCTTGCTCCAACCAAAAACTAACCACCGATGAGGTTTAGCACTCTCTTGCAGTTCAGGGGTGGGTGTTAGGGGGTGAGACCGTCGCCAACAGGGATGTTGGCGACGAGCCTACAAGGACGTATTCACGGCGTGTCTCACCCCTAACTCCCCACAACCTCAAACCCCACTA
>CBFGWO010000014.1:0-37611 GCA_965652595.1 uncultured Cellvibrio sp.
CCATCCGCTAATTTCAGGCCCGGCGGGGGATATTGAAGTGAGGGTAAGTGAACCGCACTCGGGGCCCTTGGCGGCGCAGTCCTTTCTGGTTGTGGTCTGCCATCCGCACCCTGTTCACGGCGGCACTATGGATAACAAGGTGGTAACCACCTTGATGCGTAGCTACCGGGATCTGGGGGTGAGGGTAGTTAGCTTTAACTTCCGTGGTGTGGGCCGCAGTCAAGGCAGCTTCGATCAGGGGCGAGGTGAGCTGGAGGATTTGCGCGCTGTAATCCTCTGGGCACAAGAGGCCTACCCACAGAGCAAGCTTCTGCTAGCGGGGTTTTCTTTTGGCTCTGCTATGGCGGCGCAGGCCAGCCATGACTTGCCCGGGTTGCGGCACCTGCTGTTGGTGGCGCCACCGGTAGAGCGCTATGACTACGACCACGGGGGGCAATTCGACTGCCCGCTGGCCATTGTGATTGGCGCTCGGGATGAACTTGTTGATGTGGCAGGTGTGCGCCGCTGGGTCGCGGGTTTGCAAACACCTGCCAGGTATATTGAGTATCCCGAGGCTGGGCACTTCTTTCACGGGAATCTCAGTCAGCTGAAGGATGATGTGAGCCAGCTGCTGCTTGCTGAAATCGATGGCCCTGGTGCTGAAGGCTAATCCCGACTTGGAAGTTTGAGCATATCCCTGAGGGTATCGTCCCGATCAAGGAAGTGGTGTTTTAACGCGCCCTATTTTCTCTGGTTTGCAGATTATTTTACGGGCAGGCCTGTCAGGGGGAGGGAGGCTTGCCTTGTCCAAGACGTCGCAATTTATAAATGGTTCGCAGGTTAACACTGATCAGGGTGATTTCCAGTAGCGTGCCCCCCAGCGAACCCACCCAGATGTTGTTGCTCAGCCAAAAGCAGGCCCCCAACAAAAATGCCAGGCGCATGCGAATTCCTTGCAGGCAAAAGAGCGCGTAGGTGCCTATACAGGAGCCAACCACCGGCAGCATGTCCTGCCAGCTTTGGGCCAGCCAAATTCCCATGGCGAGACTCACCAAAATAAAAAGCCAGGCCACCAGGCGCGAATGGGTATAGAGCGACAGGCCTGTACGCACTACCGAAAACACCGAGCTGAGTGCCGCTGTCTGTGCACCCAGCAAGCCGAAGTGAATACAATTACTGATTTGCATCGCGAACATCACGATTTTCAGGCGCCGATCATCGCGCTGGTAAAAGCAAAAGATGCCCAGAAAAAAGCTCAAAAGGCCAAAAAACTGGGCCAGTGGGTTATCAAACATAGAAGTGTGTCGGCGGGGTGCGCAGGCGGGTAAGTGAGGTCGCCATTCTACCCCAAAAGCCCCGGCGCCGCTCGCCCGCTCTTGCCCCTGAGCCTGCTCTGGCCTTAGAGTGGCGCTCCCTGAATTTCTCCCTTTGATTGCCAACTAGAGCTGAGCCCCTTGAGTCACCATCTTACGCCCCGCGAGCGTTACCAGCAGGATCTACAGCGCCCCGATTTTCGTGCGGATGCCGCCCAGGCGGCAGCGGTAGAGCATTTGCAGCGCCTTTACGATGAACTACTGACTGCGCGCGCATCTACCAACAAATGGTGGCGGCGAATTTTGCCCGCAAAGCCGCAACCCACTGTTAAAGGCCTCTATTTTTGGGGTGGGGTTGGTCGCGGCAAAACCTATTTGATGGACAGCTTTTTCGAAAGCCTGCCGTTTGACGACAAGCTGCGCATTCATTTTCATCGCTTTATGCGCCGGGTTCATGCCGAGCTTAAGGTGCTTGATGGGCAAAAAAACCCGCTTCAGGGTGTGGCGGACAAGATCCGGGCTGAAGCCAGCGTTATTTGCTTCGACGAGTTTTTCGTCTCGGATATCACCGACGCCATGATCCTCGGCACTCTGATGGAGGCACTGTTTGCGCGCGGCATCACCCTGGTGGCCACCTCCAATATAGAACCGGATGGTTTATATAAGGACGGCTTGCAACGTGCCCGTTTTTTGCCGGCCATCGCACTGCTAAAAAACCACACCCGGGTGGTGAATGTGGATGGCGGTGTAGACCATCGCCTGCGCGCACTGGAGCAGGCAGAGCTCTACCATTCGCCGCTAGACAAGGCGGCGGATGAAAGCCTGATGCGCAGCTTTGAGAGTCTGGTACCCAGGGTTGAGGAGGTTCAGCAGGATGTGTTGTTGGATGTGGAAGGGCGTCCGATATTGGCCCGCTACCTGGCTGAAGATGTTGTTTGGTTTGATTTTGGTGCCCTCTGTGACGGCCCCCGCTCCCAAAACGACTACATCGAATTGGCCAAGGAGTATCACTCGGTGGTTCTCAGCAATGTGCCTGCGCTGGGGCGCGACAAGGAAGATCAGGCCCGCCGGTTTATCAATCTGGTGGATGAGTTTTACGATCGCCAGGTAAAGCTTGTGATCTCGGCCGCCAAGCCATTGGCGGAGATCTACAGCGAGGGGCGTCTGAGCTTTGAGTTCCAGCGCACCGTCAGCCGCCTGCTGGAGATGCAGAGTCGGGAGTACCTGGCCAGGCCCCACCGCCCTTAAGCGCCCGCAAATAAAGGCTTGCGCAGCCTTGAAATGCCTCTACTGCATGTGTAGAATTCGCGCTCTTTTTGGGGTGGGTTAGCCCACATTAACAGGCAGGAACAACATGAAGACATATATTGCCAAAAACGAAACCGTCGTTCACGACTGGTTTGTTGTCGATGCGGCGGGGAAAACCCTCGGTCGTATGGCGGCAGAAATCGCCTCGCGTCTGCGCGGCAAGCACAAGCCAGAATTCACTCCCCATGTGGACACCGGCGATTACATTGTGGTGATTAACGCGGAGAAAGTGCGCGTTACCGGTAAGAAGCTGACTGACAAGCTTTACTACCATCACACCAACCATCCCGGTGGTATCAAGTCAATCAGCTTTGAAAAGCTGATTGAGAAGGCTCCCGAGCGCACTATCCAGATCGCCGTTAAGGGCATGCTGCCGAAAGGCCCGCTGGGTCGCGCTATGTTCAAAAAACTGAAAGTCTACGCAGGTAATGAGCATCCGCATGCTGCTCAGCAACCTCAAGAACTGAACATCTAAGGGGTCTGATCATGTCTGCAACTCAATACTATGGTACTGGTCGCCGCAAGACCTCTACCGCGCGCGTGTTTATTACCGCTGGCACAGGTGTTATCACTGTAAATGATCGCCCTCTCGACGAGTACTTTGGTCGTCCGGTTGCGCGCATGGTGGTTCGTCAGCCACTGGAAAACGTTGATCTGGTTGATAAGTTCGACGTAAACGTCACTGTGAGCGGCGGCGGTAGCTTCGGTCAGGCCGGTGCAATTCGCCACGGCTTGACTCGCGCTCTGATGGAGTATGACGAGAATCTGCGTTCTACTCTGCGTAAAGCTGGTTTTGTTACCCGCGACTCGCGTGAAGTGGAGCGTAAAAAGGTCGGTCTGCGCAAAGCGCGCAAGCGTCCACAGTACTCCAAGCGTTAATGATTTGTGGAGCTGGTTTTGCCGGTTCCCGTTCTATGCTGAAAGCGCCCGGCTTCGTCCCGAAGCTGGGCGTTTTTTTATAGCCGAAATTTCTAAATCCGTGCGCTGCATCCGGTTATTCTTGTAAGCGGCGCGCAATTTCTTTAAGATTGGCCGTTTTTTGAGTTTGTCGAAAATAATTCTAAATCGTTGAAATTCAGTGATTTACTGGCCGTCGGAAGCTGTTAGGGGAGAATCGTCATGAGCAATGACGTCGTCAATAAAACGCGCCGTCGAGTGCTGACTGTGGCCACCAGCTTGGTGGGTGCAGCAGGTGCTGTCGGTGTGGCTGTTCCTTTTGTGGGTTCCTGGAACCCAAGCGCCAAAGCCAAGGCGGCAGGTGCACCCGTCACCGTTAACATCAGCAAGCTGGAGCCGGGACAGATGATCACTGTCGAATGGCGCGGCAAGCCGGTTTACATTGTTCGCCGCACCCAGGAAGCGCTGGACGGCCTGCAAAAAACCAATGAGCTGGTAAGAGATCCCAACTCTGAAGCGCCGCAGCAACCCACCTATGCGCAAAACCTGGCGCGGTCTATTAAGCCAGAAACCCTGGTACTTCTGGGGTTGTGCACACATTTAGGGTGTGCTCCCCTTTATCGTCCGGATGTTGGCGCTACCGATTTGGGTGGCACCGAATGGCAGGGAGGTTTTTTCTGTCCCTGTCACGGCTCTAAATTTGACTTGGCTGGTCGCGTTTATAAAGGCGTACCTGCTCCTATTAACCTTGAAGTGCCGCCCCACGCGTACGACAGTGACAGCGTGATTACCATCGGCGTAGATCAGGGAGCATAACAATGAATTGGCTAACAGGTCTGTGGAAGTGGGTTGATGATCGTCTGCCGGTGCAGCGCGCCTGGGACACTCACATGGGCAAGTATTACGCGCCCAAAAACTTCAACTTTTGGTACTTCTTTGGTGTTCTTTCGATTTTGGTATTGGTTAACCAGCTGGTGACCGGTATCTGGTTGACCATGAGTTACACCCCCACGTCAGATGGTGCTTTTGCGTCTGTTGAATACATCATGCGCGACGTCGATTTTGGCTGGTTGTTGCGCTACATGCACTCCACCGGCGCCTCTGCCTTTTTTGTGGTGGTTTATTTGCATATGTTCCGCGGCTTGATGTACGGCTCTTATAAAGCCCCGCGTGAACTGGTGTGGATTTTTGGTATGGCCATCTACCTGGTGCTGATGGCAGAAGCCTTTATGGGTTACGTGTTGCCCTGGGGTCAGATGTCTTACTGGGGTGCCCAGGTAATTGTGTCTCTGTTTGGCGCTATTCCGGTGGTGGGCGATTCCCTGGTGGAGTGGATTCGCGGTGATTACCTGATTTCGCAAGCCACCCTGAACCGCTTTTTTGCGCTTCATGTTGTGGCCTTGCCCATCGTGTTGTTGGGTCTGGTGGTGCTGCACATTCTTGCCTTGCATGAAGTGGGTTCCAATAACCCTGACGGTGTGGAAATCAAAAAGCACAAAGACGAAAACGGCGTACCACTGGACGGCGTGGCGTTCCACCCCTATTACACGGTGCATGACCTGGTAGGCGTGACTGTGTTCCTGTTCGTTTTCTGCTTTGTGCTCTTCTTTATGCCGGAGATGAACGGTTTCTTCCTGGAATATCCCAACTTTGAAGAAGCTAACAATCTCAAAACGCCTGCGCACATCGCACCCGTTTGGTACTTCACACCCTTCTACGCCATTCTGCGGGCGGTCACCATTGATATAGGCCCACTGGATGCCAAATTCCTCGGCCTGGTGGCTATGGGTGCAGCGATCGCGATTTTGTTCGTGCTGCCTTGGTTGGATAAAGCCAATGCGAAATCCATGCGCTACAAAGGGCACATTCCTCGCGTCATGTTGATTGTCTTTGCTGCGATTTTCTGGGTACTGGGATACCTGGGTATTAAGTCGCCTACCGAAGGTCGTACCTTGCTTGCACAGATGGGTACTGTTTTCTACTTCGCCTACTTTATCACCATGCCCATTTGGACCAGCCCGGTGAAATCCGGTGAGCGTTCCTTCTTTGGGCGTGTGATCTCGTGGGTAATTTGCCTTGGGTTTGCGCTGATATTCCTGAACCTCACTTTGTCCGGTCTTGGTAAAGCCGAGAGCGACATTCCCTTGTTCTTGCGTTTGTTTGGTTTGGCGTTTGTGATTGGTTTTGCGGCCATGCCTTGGCTGGCTGATAGAGATCACGAGCTGCCTGTGCCAGAGCGGGTTCAGAAAAAGGGCCTGCCAAAGTCGCTGGTACTCGGCGGATTTGTGCTCTTCCTGGTATTGGTTGTTGTGCCCATTAAAGCGGTTGGTGCCGAGGGTGCGTTTAAGTGCGGTGCTATTCCCTGTGACGAGATGAAGCCTGATCTGCGCGATCAGGCATCGCTTCAGCGCGGCGCCAAGTACTTTATCAACTACTGCATGGGCTGCCACTCGGCCAAGTTTTCCCGTTACGAGCGGGTGGCAGATGATCTGGGTATTCCCCACGATTTGATGATGAGCAACATGGTGTTTACTGGTCAGCGCATTGGTGAGCTGATGGAAATTGGTATGACCAAGGAGCAGGGCGGTAAGTGGTTTGGCGTGGTTCCACCTGATTTGACGCTGGTGGCTCGCGCCCGCTCTCCCGAGTGGCTTTATACCTACCTGCGCAATTTCTATGCAGATGACTCGCGTCCGTTCGGCGTTAACAACCGGGTATTTGCCAACGTGGGTATGCCGCATGTGATGGTAGGTTTACAGGGGTTGCCCGAGTGCGGTCCTGGCCCCAAGGTGGCGCCAGGCGGTGGCGTATTGCGCAATGACACCGGCAATCCAGTGATTGACGAAAAATGCGGTGCGCTGGTTGAAGGCACGCTCAAAGGCAGCATGACGGGAGAGGAATTTGATCAGGCGATTTTTGATCTGGTGAATTTCCTTGCCTATGTCGGCGAGCCCAGCGCGCTTAAGCGCGAGCGCATAGGTGTTTTTGTGTTGCTGTTTTTGTCTGTGTTGTTCGTCTTCACCTTTTTGTTGAATCGCGAATACTGGAAGGATGTTCACTAGTTGCCATCCTGACAACTAACGGGCGGTGCAGACCGCCCGTTTTTGTTTTAGAGCTGGGCAAATAGCTGTGCGAAATCTCAAGAGGCAACTGATATGACCACCAGTAATCGCCGCTCTTCGATGGCGTTGTTTTCCGACAACCGCGACCACTACAGTCACCGTGTTCGTATCGTGCTCGCCGAAAAGGGTGTAGGCGTCGAGATTATTCCCGTGGATCCGGGCAACAAACCTGTCGAGCTGGCAGAGGCCAACCCCTATAACAATTTGCCAACACTGGTTGATCGTGATGATTTGGCGCTCTACGAGGCGCGGGTCATCATGGAATATTTGGACGAGCGTTTTCCGCACCCGCCGCTACTGCCCGTTTATCCGGTCGCCCGAGCCAAGAGTCGCTTGTGGATGTATCGATTGGAACGGGATTGGTCGCCGCTGGTGGATCTGATCCTCACCAGCAAAAATCGGGAGCAGGTAGCCAAAGCGCGTGCCGATCTGCGCGAAAGTCTGTTGGCCACGGCGCCAATCTTTGCCGAAAAGCCCTATTTTATGAGCGACGACTTTACAATGGTCGATTGTTGCCTGGGGGCTATACTCTGGCGTTTGCCGCAGTTGGATATCCAGCTTCCTGACAATCGTCAAACTCGCCCACTGTTGGACTATATGAGCCGGTTGTTTGCGCGCGAATCTTTTCAGGCGAGCCTCAGCGAGCAGGAACGCGAGATACGTCGGGGCTGAAATGTGTAAGTTTGTATTCTGGAGCGAGCTTTTATGTCCATGACTTCCCGGCGCCCCTATATGATTCGGGCGCTCTATGAATGGATTCTCGACAATGCCTGTACACCCTATATCCTCGTCGACGCCCAGCTGGCGGGTGTGAATGTTCCTCGGCAGCACGTCAACAAAAATGGTCAGATCATCCTGAATATTGCCCCTACGGCGCTCAAGGATTTATTGATTGGCGATGAAGCCATTTCCTTCAGTGCGCGTTTTGGTGGTGTGCCCTTTAGTATTTATATTCCCTGTGATGCGGTGTTGTGTATCTATGCGCGCGAAAACGGTCAGGGGATGGTCTTTGAAGTGGAGTCCAACACGCGCCCACCTTCGCCAGATCCAGGGCCTGCCGGAGGAGAATCCAGTCAAAAACGGCCGAGCTTGAGAGTGATTAAATAACTCGCCGTTACCCCTTTTTGGGTAGTTTTTGGTGAGTTTGTTACTTATGGTGATGCTGCGTCTATCGTATATTTCATTTAGGGCTATAAATTATTTTTTTAATTCATTTTCTGCGATATTTAATAGCAATTGGAGATTAACAGTTATTTGTTATTTCCAATCCTTCTTTGTGACCCCCAATTAACTGGCTGATACTGGAATCGTTGTTAATAAAAGTGACCTTCCGGAGTATTTTCATGGCCATGTTGCAGCATACCCTTGGTGTTTTTATCAATCCCGATCGTGAATGGCAGCGCATTCGTAACGAGCGTCATTCCTTCTTACGGGTATTCATGGTGCATACCCCCCTTCTTGCGCTTATTCCCGCCGTAGCTGCCTATTTTGGCTTGACCCAAGTGGGTTGGAGCTTTGGTACGGGTGGTGTGGTTAAGTTGACCAGTGAGAGTGCTCTCTGGCTTTGCGCGGGTGCTTACCTGGCGCTGGTGCTTGCGGTCTATATTCTCGGGGAGTACATCAACTGGATGTCGCGCAGTTTTGGTGTCGCAGACGATGCCAGTCGCCGCCATTACGAGGGCACGGCCCTGGCTGTTTATTCGTCTGCACCTATTATGCTGGCCGGTATAGCCCTGGTTTATCCACAGCTGTGGGTGGTAACCAGCGTGTTTATTCTGGCGGCCTGTTACTCGGTTTATTTGATCTATGAGGGCATTCCGATATTGATGAACATTCCCAAGGAGCGCGGTTTTATCTATGCCAGCTCTGTGTTAACGGTTGGCCTGGTGTTGGCGGTGGTCGTGCTGGTAACGGCGGTTATCGTGTGGAGTTCAGGCATGGGGCCGGTTTACACCAGCTAGGTTCAACGCTCCTAACACAGAAAACGGGCAGCCTTGGCTGCCCGTTTTTTTTTGCGCGGCTGGAAGTCGGCGCCCCTGTCATTTAACTGCAATATTTTTTATCAAGTTTCACAGAAGTGTCACAATTGCTCTTTAAAGTCCCACCCACAGATGAGCTAACTCGTCTTTTGATTTTCCAGTCTTCCTCAACGACGGAGCATAAGCATGAATGCAATCAAATGGGTAAGGGGCTTGGCATTTGCCGGTTCCATGGTCTGCGCCGCCGCCGTGCAGGCGGCGTTGGATCCAGCGCTGCCAGAGTACAAAGCCGTATCGGGTGTATCAGGTAACGTCAACAGCATAGGTTCAGATACCTTGAACAACCTGATGACCCTCTGGGCAGAAGAGTTTGCCAAGTTTTATCCCAACGTGAATATCCAGATCCAGGGTGCCGGATCTTCTACCGCACCACCGGCCTTGACCCAGGGAACCGCTAACTTCGGCCCCATGAGCCGGGAGATGAAATCCTCCGAAATCGAAGCTTTCGAGGCGGCTCATGGCTATAAGCCCACGGCTGTGCCCGTCGCTATCGACGTGTTGGCGGTCTACGTCAACAAGGACAATCCCATTGCGGGAATGACCGTAGCCCAGGTGGACGCTATTTTCTCTGCGACACGCAAATGTGGTTTTGGCAAAGACATTTCTCGCTGGGGCGAGTTGGGCTTGACTGGCCTGTGGGCCAATCGCGATTTCACTATCTATAGCCGCAATGCCGTTTCTGGCACCTACGGTTACTTCAAGGACGTTGCGCTTTGTGGCGGCGACTTTAAAGCCAGCATCAATGAGCAGCCTGGGTCCGCCTCCGTTGTTCAGGGAGTTTCCGAATCGATCAATGGTATCGGCTATTCGGGCATTGGCTATATCACCTCGGGTGTACGCGCAGTGCCTTTGGCGGCCAAAGAGGGCGATGCATTCTCTCCTGCTAATGCGGAGCATGCGCTGGACGGCAGCTACCCGCTGGCGCGGACCTTGTTTGTTTACATCAACAAGCACCCGAATCGTAAGTTGGAAACCCGTGAAGCCGAGCTGATTAAGCTGATCCTGTCCAAACAGGGCCAGGAAGTGGTGCTGCGCGATGGCTATATCCCTCTGCCCGCAGCAGTGGTTGACCAGACTCTGGAAGCTCTGGATCTCAAGTAGCGCTTGCAGTATCGGATGGCCACCCCAGGGTGGCCTTTTTTTGGTGTTAAGTCTGATCCGGCTCGGATAACACTGGGCGCCTGTAACAAAAGTGTCATTTTTCACTGCTAGCATCGCCGGGCTTTGCCATTCTGGCGACATGATCTATATCCGGGAAAACACTATGCCAGAGACATCTGTGCCAGCGACATCTGTGATAGCGCCATCCACCACTGGCAATCTTATGCCCGATGCAGAACAGCGGGCGCGACTGCGCAAGATACGCAGCTTTAAAGACGGCGTATCACGATACGGTGTTACCGCTGCTGGCCTCGCGGTGGTGGGCGCCTTGGGGTTGATTTTTTTCTATCTTTTTTCCGAAGTGGCGCCACTGTTACGCTCCAGTTCCATTGAAGTCTCACGCACTTATCCGCTCGAGACAAACGCAGCTCAAGGCTCATTGGAGCACTTGACCCTGGAGCGTTATGAGGAAATCGGCACCGGTTTTTTCAGCAATGGACAAATACGCTTTTTTCAGGTGGACACTGGGGCGCCCTTGGCGGAGCGTCAGCTGACAATACCTGAGTCTGCGCGACTTTCCGCCGTGGGTGTATCAACCTCCGCTGCGGGTTTGGTGGCTTATGGATATAGCAACGGACAGGTCAGCTTGGTTCGCCCCACCTATTCGCTCAGCTACCCCAATGATCAGCGCCTGATCACACCCGGCCTGGAATATCCGCTGGGGGAGACTCCCCTGGTACTGGATGATCAGGGCGCAGCGCTTGCCACTCTGGCCGTCCAGGAAGGTCAGAGTGCGATTTATATGGCAGGTGCTACTCTTGACGGTCGCTTGTTGCTGGGTGTGTTTGCCCAGCGTCGCGGTCTTTTTGGTGCCGTTAGTGTGACGCGCAATGTGCACAACCTGCCAGCGCTTGCGGATGCCGCCCAGGTTGTAAGCTTGCAAGTTGATCGCACGGGCCAGCACTTGTTGATCGCCGACGATAGGGCGCGGCTGCACTATTACGATATTTCAAATCCGGGTGCGGTTGTTGCGCGTGCTCCTGTTGCCAGTGAGCGCGGGCAGGTGACAGCGATGGAGTTTTTGGTGGGAACCAGTTCCGTGGCTATAGGTACTGACTCAGGTCAAGTGAGCCAGTGGTTGTTAGTGCGCGATCCTGAAAACAAATACCACCTGACGCCTGTGCGTGATTTCAATTCAATGCCGGGTTCTGTAGTGCGCATCACCCCGGAGGCCACTCGCAAGGGTTTTTGGGCTGCGGACATCCAGGGCAATGTTGGCGCCTACTACGGTACCTCCGCGCGCAGCCTGCTGATCGAATCGATTGCCTCGGAAGCTCTGGATCAGTTGGCTATTTCGCCGATCAATGGGAAGTTAATCGCTGTTGATGCCAAGGGCTCGGTGAAAGTTGCCGAGGTGTGGAACAAACATCCGGAAATTTCTTTTTCTTCGCTGTGGGAGCAGGTGTGGTACGAGGGGCGTGACAAGCCGGATTATATTTGGCAAGCCTCCTCCGGCAGCGACAGTTTTGAACCCAAAATGAGCCTGGTTCCCCTGTCCCTTGGCACTATCAAAGCGGCGCTTTTTGCCATGCTGTTTGCCGTTCCCCTTGGCATTATGGGCGCTATTTACAGCGCTTATTTTATGACGGCGCGACTGCGCGGCTTGGTCAAGCCAACCATTGAAATTATGGAGGCGCTGCCAACCGTCATTTTGGGTTTTCTGGCGGGACTCTGGTTGGCCCCATTTATCGAAAATCACTTGCCCGCTATTTTCAGTATCTTGGTGCTTATGCCACTGATGATGTTCGTGGTTGGTTTTGGCTGGAGTCGGTTGCCTGCGTCCATTCGCAATCAGGTACCCGATGGCTGGGAGGCGGTAATTCTGATTCTGCCGATTCTTGTTACCGGATGGTTCTGTGTATCCGCAAGCCCTCATGTTGAAGTCTGGTTTTTCAACGGCAGTATGCGCCAATGGTTTACTGATCAGGGTATTACCTACGATCAGCGCAATGCATTGGTGGTGGGTATCGCCATGGGTTTTGCGGTTATTCCAACCATTTTTTCGATTGCAGAGGATGCGCTTTTTAATGTGCCCCGTCACCTGACCCAAGGTTCATTGGCGTTAGGGGCAACGCGCTGGCAAACCCTGGTGGGCGTCATCTTGCCCACCGCCAGCCCCGGCATTTTTTCGGCAGTAATGATGGGCTTTGGTCGCGCGGTCGGTGAAACCATGATCGTGCTCATGGCGACGGGTAACAGCCCGGTAGTGAATTTTAATATTTTTGAGGGGATGCGTACGCTCTCCGCGAACATTGCCGTTGAGTTGCCGGAAACCGCTGTAGGCAGTAGCCATTTCCGTGTGCTTTTCCTGGCGGCTCTTGTACTACTTGCGCTGACCTTTGTGGTGAACACGCTGGCAGAAATTATTCGCCAGCGCCTGCGCCTGCGCTACAGCAACCTTTGATTGCGGAGAACTGATTTTTCATGAAAACCAAATCGAACTCCATTTCGGCCTGGTACAAAAGCGGATCTCCCTGGATTTGGCTCAATGGCGGCGCTGTGGCCCTCTGTATGGTCATGGTTGTGGGCTTGCTCGGCCTGATTGCAGTGCGCGGTTTTAGCCATTTTTGGCCAGCCGACATTCTGCAAGCAACGATTATTGATCGCGAAGGCAATCGCCAGATCATTATGGGTGAGTTTGTGCGCGATGAAGTTATTCCCGCCTCAGTGGCAAGGGATAACGGCTATCAGGTGGATGACTCGGTAGAGTTAGTCTCACGCTTTTTAATCAAGCAGGGCAATCGCGATATCAGCTCCCGCGATTTTATGTGGTACCTCGAAACGGGTATGGAGCCCTGGGAGTACCCACGCGACGCTATCTCGATTGAGCGTCGCGAGTGGGGCAACTTTTATGGCTTCCCGGTCATGATCAAGGAGCAAGGCCAGCCGCTGGTGCAGCTGGCCGATCAGAATTTCTGGCAGGAGTTGCAGGCGCGAATCGACAGAGGCTTGGCATTGCACGCGGAGCAGCGCAAAAAGGAAAAGGTGGAGATAGGCAAGATCAACCACAACCTGGAGCGCTTGCGTTTAAAAGAGAGGCGCTTGCAGCTCGATGGTGTCACTGGAGAAGCATTGGCGTTGGCCCTGGCCGATATCCAAGCTCAGCGCGCTGCCCTGGATGCTGAGTACGCGGTAATCAAGGCGGAGCGCGACCAAATCGTCGAGCGCGCCAAGCGCGATACCCTGGTGGTGCGCTCTGCTGAAGGCAAGGAGATTGAGCTTTCCTTTGACAAAATTGTGCGCATTACCCGGGCCAACGACATGGGTGTGTTCGCCAAAATGCTGGAATACCTGGAGCGCTTTTGGGAGTTTATGACCGACGAGCCGCGCGAGGCGAATACCGAAGGCGGTATTTTCCCGGCGATATTCGGTACTGTCACCATGGTGTTGATCATGTCCATTATGGTGACGCCTTTTGGTGTACTGGCGGCCATATATTTGCGCGAATACGCCAAACAGGGGCCAGTGCTTCGTCTTATTCGTATCTCCGTATATAACCTCGCCGGTGTGCCCTCGATTGTGTACGGGGTTTTCGGTTTGGGCTTCTTTGTGTACTTTCTGGGTGGCAGTCTTGATCAGCTGTTTTATCCAGAGTCTTTGCCTGCCCCCACCTTTGGCACGCCGGGGCTCTTTTGGGCGTCGCTTACCTTGGCGCTGCTGACATTACCCGTGGTGATAGTTTCCACTGAAGAAGGTCTGTCCCGAATTCCCAGCACTATTCGTCAAGGCAGTTTGGCACTGGGCGCAACCAAGGCGGAAACCCTGTGGAAGGTGGTGGTACCTCTCGCCACGCCGGCGATGATGACCGGGCTGATTCTCGCTATCGCTCGCGCGGCGGGGGAAGTGGCTCCACTGATGCTGGTGGGTGTTGTTAAGTTGGCGCCTTCGCTACCGATTGATGGCAATTACCCTTACTTGCACCTGGATCAAAAGATTATGCACCTGGGCTTCCATGTTTACGATGTGGGCTTTCAGAGTCCCAGCGTAGAGGCGGCGCGCCCTCTGGTTTACGCCACCTCACTGGTGCTGGTTCTGTTGATCGTGGTGCTGAATATCACCGCTATCAAGATCCGCAATAATTTGCGCGAAAAATACCGTAGCGCATCCGATTGATTAGGGGAGATGAATGATGTTAGATGCACCAGAGCTTACCCCGACTGAAGCAACTTCGGCACGCACTACCGCGGCTATATCCGCTGCGGGTGCTCGCAGTCAACTACAGGCTAATCCTATGTCTTTAAGCGAAGAATCCATCAAACTTCAGGTGAACGCCTTGAACCTCTATTACGGGGACAAGCGCGCGCTCAACAATATCAGCCTGCAAATCCCCGAAAAGAAGGTAACTGCCTTTATCGGCCCGTCAGGCTGCGGTAAATCGACGCTATTGCGCTGCTTTAATCGGATGAATGATTTGGTTGACTCCTGCAGAATCGACGGTGAAATTCTGATGGATGGCGAGAATATCTACGGCAAGGACGTGGACGTTGCTGAATTGCGTCGCCAGATTGGCATGGTGTTTCAAAAACCCAACCCCTTCCCCAAATCCATCTACGAGAACGTCGCTTATGGTTTGCGTTTGCAAGGGGTAAAATCCAAACGCATTTTGGACACGGTGGTGGAAAATTCACTGCGTGGTGCTGCGCTTTGGGACGAAGTAAAAGATCGCTTGCATGACAACGCCTTTGGTCTTTCCGGCGGTCAGCAGCAACGCTTGGTTATCGCCCGCGCAATCGCCATTGAGCCCGAGGTCATTTTGTTGGATGAGCCAGCATCTGCCCTGGACCCCATTTCCACACTCAAGATTGAAGAGCTGATTTACGAGCTGAAAGACAAGTACACCATTGTGATTGTGACCCACAATATGCAACAAGCGGCGCGCGTTTCTGACTACACAGCATTTATGTATATGGGTGATTTGATTGAGTACGGCGATACAGATACGCTGTTTACCAATCCCAGCAAGAAACAAACTGAAGATTACATCACTGGCCGTTACGGCTAAGGTGGAGAAGCAAGATGGCAATGGATATAACCAGTCACACACACCACATTTCCCAGCAGTACAACATCGAGCTGGATGATATTCGTCGGCACCTGGCAGAGATGGGCGGTATGGCTCAGCGTCAGGTCAACGATGCCATACAGGCGCTGATTGATGCAGACCTTGAAAAGGCTGAGCAGGTGGTGCGCGCTGACAAAAATGTTAACCAGATGGAGATGTCCATCGATGAAGAATGCGTGCGCATTCTTGCTCGTCGTCAGCCGGCGGCGAGTGATTTGCGTTTGGTGATTGCGGTAACCAAAGCGATTACCGATCTTGAGCGCATCGGTGACGAGGCCAGCAAGATTGCCCGTCAGGCGATCGCGCTGAATCGCGATGGCGTGTCACCGCGGGGTTATGTTGAGGTGCGCCATATTGGCAACCAGGTATCGCGCATGTTGCAAGATGCGTTGGACGCTTTTGCTCGCCTGGATTTGGATGTGGCCTTGAACGTGGTTCAGACCGACAAAACGGTCGACCTGGAATACAGCACCGCCATGCGCGAGATGGTGACTTTTATGATCGAGGATCCGCGCAGTATTACCCGCGTGCTGAATATCCTGTGGTCTCTGCGCGCGCTGGAGCGCATTGGCGATCACGCCCGCAACCTCGCCCAATATGTGATCTACCTGGTGAAGGGAGAAGACGTTCGTCACGCCAGCCTGGATCAGATTGTTGAAGAGGTTAATGACAAGGGTTGAAATCCTGACCCAAGGGCAATTTTCGGTTAAAGCCTATCCTGCAGTGGTGCGGGATGGGCTTTTTTGTTTGGGGCATGGCCAAGGGATGTCCGCTTTTCATCTGTGAATCTCTGTGCCTATAATGGGCAGGCTAATGCACATACATAATATAAATAGGGCAAATAAAATGCTGGATGCCGGGCGCAACCTGACTTACCAACTCACTCATCAGCTGGGCGCCGCTATAGTTCGCGGTGAGTATGCTGTCGACAAAGCGTTTCCTACCGAGGCGGAGTTATCCAAGCAGTACTCCATCAGTCGCAGTGTTACCCGCGAAGCGGTCAAGATGCTCACAGCCAAAGGCCTGATTGCTTCCCGGCCGCGTCAGGGTATCCGGGTGATGCCCTCCAGCCACTGGAATATGTTTGATACCGACGTGCTTGCCTGGACACTCAATGCCCGCCCCTCCTTGCAGCTGCTTAAAGAATTTACCCAGCTACGCATGGCTATAGAGCCGGAGGCAGCGGTTTTGGCTGCCGAAAATGCCCGTGATCCCAGCCTGATCAAGCCCATTGCCCGGGCGTTGGAGCGCATGAAAAAAGCCGATCAAGGTGAGGATGATCCCTTGGCCGCTGACATTGAATTTCACTGTGCCATTCTCGCCGCCAGCGGCAACCGCTTTTTCCTGCAGCTGCGCGAATTTATCCAGGTGGCGCTGAGAGTCAGTATTGCCAGCACCAACCAGCTCAAGGGCGTGTTTAACGCCAGCTACGACGATCATAAGCAGATTTACGATGCAATTGCGTCGGGTGATGGCGAAGCGGCTTCAGCCGCTGTGCGCCGCCTCTTGTTTGAAGTGCGGGAGTTGATTCATCGCTCAATGGCCAGTGCAGGCTAAACCCGCGAACCTATTCGGAGTTATCGATGTACAGCTACACCAACCACCAGTCCTACACCACTTACGCCAGCCTTGCGGGCAAGGTGGTGTTTATTACCGGAGGTGCCAGCGGAATAGGCGCCAGCCTGGTGGAGGCCTTCACTGTCCAGGGCGCCCGAGTGGCTTTTGTGGATCTGGACGCAGATTCGGCTCACCAGCTACAACAACAGCTGGTTGCTGCGGGGCAGCAAAAGCCCTGGTTCAAACCTTGCGACGTGAAGGACGTTGATCGCTTGCGCGCCTACATTGCCGAAGTTCACTCCAGCCTGGGGGACATAGGTATTTTGATCAATAACGTGGGCGTAGACAGACGCCATCAGGTGGATGACCTCAGTGAGGCCGAGTGGTTGGATCTGCTCGCTGTGAATTTACACCCGGCGTTTTTTGCGGCTCAAAGTGTCAAATCGCAAATGGTTGGCCTGGGCGGTGGCGTCATCCTCAATATCAGTTCACTCAATACTCGTTTCGGGCCGCCGCAAATGGCTGCTTATATCACTGCCAAGGCGGGGCTCTTAGGCATGAGCCGTGCGCTGGCCACCGAATTTGGCCCGGACAATATCCGGGTCAATGCCATATTGCCGGGTTGGGTTGCCACTCCCCGGCAGTTGGAAACCTGGCTCACGCCAGAAGCCGAAGCCCAATGGATGGCGCGCTTGTGCATCCAAAAGCGCCTCGGCGCCCACGATGTTGCCAAGCTGGCTTTATTCCTGGCCTCGGATGACGCGGCCATGATCACAGCACAGGAGTATGTTATCGACGGCGGGCGCACCTAGTGCCCGTTTTTGTTTTAGCGGTCAACAGATTCACCCAATAACAACAGAGGACCCCCTTGTGAAACTCAACTCTCTTGATATCGCCGTTTTTTGTGTCTACGGCATTGCCCTGATTTTTATCGCCTGGTGGGTTTCCCGCGAAAAGAAAGGCCACGATAAAAATGCCGAAGACTATTTTCTTGCGGGCAAGTCTCTGCCCTGGTGGGCCATCGGCGCTTCACTGATCGCGGCGAATATTTCTGCCGAACAAATTATCGGTATGTCCGGCTCTGGCTTCGCCATAGGCATGGCGATTGCGTCCTACGAGTGGATGGCGGCCATTACGCTGATTATTGTGGGCAAATACTTTTTGCCGATTTTTCTTGCCAAGGGCATCTACACCATGCCGCAGTTTTTGGAGCAGCGCTACGACCATCGAGTGCGCACCATCATGGCGATTTTCTGGCTGGGTGTTTATATCTTGGTTAACCTCACGTCGGTGCTCTGGTTGGGTGCCTTGGCCATCAACGCTATCACCGGTCTGGACATGGTTTATGGTTTGATCTTCCTCGCCGTTTTCTCCATTGGTTACTCGATTTACGGTGGTCTGAAAGCGGTCGCTTTGACCGATATTATTCAGGTGGTGTTGCTGATTCTGGGTGGCCTGCTGGTGTCCTATTTGGCGCTCGACAAAATTGCGGCGGGGCAGGGTGCCTGGCAGGGCTTTTCCATGCTGTTGGAAAAAGTACCGGAAAAATTCGACATGATTCTTGACCAGGAAAATCCACACTACATCAGTTTGCCCGGCCTTTCGGTGCTGATTGGTGGCATGTGGGTGATGAATTTCTCTTACTGGGGTTTTAACCAATACATCACCCAGCGTGCACTCGCCGCCAAGAGTTTGCAGGAAGCACAAAAAGGTATTGCCTTTGCAGCCTATTTAAAATTGTTGATGCCAGTGATTGTGGTATTGCCGGGTATTGCCGCTGCGGTTCTCGCGCCTGAATTAAATAAACCCGACCAAGCCTACCCGGAAATGATGAAGCTGGTGCCCCACGGTTTGCTGGGTATTACCTTTGCCGCTCTGGTTGCCGCCATTGCATCGTCATTGGGTTCCATGAGCAACAGTATTTCCACCATCTTCACCATGGATATTTATAAGCAGCTGATCAACCGCGAAGCCTCGGAGCATAAAACAGTGGTGATTGGTCGCACGGTTGCAGTAATTGCGATGACCATTGCGGTGATTGTGGCTAAACCGTTGCTCGGCCAGTTGGATCAAGCCTTCCAATACATTCAGGAATTCACTGGCTTCTTTACGCCGGGCATTGTGGTGATTTTCTTGCTGGGCTTTTTCTGGAAAAAGGCAACGGCCACATCAGCGCTGGTTGCGGCCATTTCCTCGGCGGTACTGTCGCTGCTGCTCAAACTTGTTTGGCCGGAACTGCCGTTTATGGATCGCGTCGGCTTGGTGTTCCTGCTTTGCGCCTGTCTTGCGGTGCTGGTCACTTTGGTGAGCGGTGGTAAAGAGCAGTCCAACGCTATTCACCTGCACGACATCAATTTTAAAACCACCGGTGGCTTTAATCTGGCGGCCTTGGGTGTGGTGATTATTTTGGTCGCGCTCTACGCTGCCTGGTGGTAACAGCCGCATGAGTTTCACGCTGCTTAAAACCATCGAATGCCAAAATCGCCTTGGCGAGGGGGTGCAGTGGAATCCCCTCGACCGGTGTGTCTGGTGGGCGGATATCCACGCGGCGCGCCTCTATCGCTATCACCCGGAAACTGATCAGCTGTCCCATTGGCAGGCACCCGAGCGCATCGGCTGTTTCGCGTTTGCCGAGAGGGATCCCCGCTTGCTGGTGGCCTTCGCCAGTGGTATCGCCTGGTGGGATATACACACTGGTGCCGTTGAATGGTTGGCCAGGCCTGAATTGGATACGCCCGGCAATCGTTTCAACGATGGTCGTGTGGATCGCCAGGGGCGATTTTGGGCTGGTGGACTGGTTGAATCTCCCGCTTTTGAAGGCCAATCGGCGTCGCTTTATTCGTTGAGTCCCGAAGGTCAGCTTTCCCGCCATCTGACCGGCTTGCGCATCTCCAACGCCCTCTGCTGGAGCCCCGACAGCCGCTGGCTCTATCACGCTGACTCCCCAAGCCTCAGGATCTGCCGCTACCCCTTCGACCCACTTACAGGGCAATTGGGTGAGGGCGAACCCTGGGTGCAAATACCTGAGGGCATAGAACCGGATGGCGCCTGCGTGGATGCCGAGGGCTGTGTGTGGAATGCCCAGTGGGGTGGCAGCCAGGTGGTGTGCTACTCCCCGGCGGGCGAGGTCGTGCATCGCCTGGAGTTGCCGGTCAGCCAGCCAACCTGCGTTGCCTTGGGTGGCCCGGATATGCACTGGCTCTTGGTTACCAGTGCGAGGGAGGGCCTGAGTCAGGCACAGTTGGCCGCCCAACCCCTGGCCGGAAGTCTGATGATCTTTGAGGCGCCAACCCAGGGTTTACCTGAGTCCCGATTTAATGGCTGAACGCCAATAAATCGCCCAGGCACGGGGAATATCTATTGGACACATCAGCCCGGCTCCCGTAGAATTCGCGGTCAGATTGTAATTGGCCCAAGCCGCGCGCCATGGTCGCCCCTAATTCGGTATCAGAGCGAGATGAAGCTGCGCGTTTCATCTCGCTTTTTTACAACCGCGACCGGGCTTTCACTCACTTGTCCTGCTTAACACTCGCTGATTTCGTACCTCTGCCGTGCGATTGCTTTTCTCGGCCTGTAAAAAGTAGAGCCAGTCGACCGTGAGCGCTGCCAACCCAGCCTGAGGAGGTTGATTTGAACACCGGGGAATCCCAAATGGCTTCAAAAAAGCCTGCCCTGCTCGTCCTGGCGGACGGCAGTGTCTTCCGTGGCACCGCGATAGGTGCCGAGGGTTTATCAGTGGGGGAGGTGGTGTTCAATACCGCCATCACCGGCTATCAGGAAATCCTCACGGATCCCTCCTACGCCCAGCAGATAGTCACCCTGACCTACCCACACATAGGCAACACCGGCACCAACGCAGAAGATGAAGAGTGCGAGCGCATCTGGGCCACCGGCCTGGTGATTCGCGACCTGCCGCTGCTGGCCAGCAACTTCCGCAACCAGCAAAACCTCTCTGATTACCTCAAGGCGCGCAATGTGATTGGCATCGCCGACATAGACACTCGCCGCCTTACCCGCATCCTGCGCGACAAGGGCGCCCAAAATGGCTGCCTGATGGCTGGTGACCTGGATGAAGCCAAGGCGCTGGCCGCCGCCCAGGCGTTTGGAGGCTTGAAAGGCCTGGATCTGGCTAAAGAAGTGACCGTAGCCAAGCCCTATACCTGGAATGAAAGCAGCTGGAAACTCGGTCAAGGCCATACCGCCCTGACCGGCACCAAGCCCTTCAAGGTGGTGGCCTACGACTATGGTGTCAAGCGCAATATCCTGCGCATGCTGGCCGATCGTGGCTGCGAACTTACCGTTGTGCCCGCTAAAACCAGCGCTGCCGAGGTGCTGGCCATGAACCCGGACGGCGTCTTCCTCTCCAACGGCCCCGGCGATCCAGAGCCCTGCACCTACGCCATAGAGGCCATCAAAGCCATTCTCGGCACAGAGATCCCGGTATTCGGTATCTGCCTGGGCCACCAGCTGCTGGCCCTGGCCTCGGGTGCCAAAACCGTCAAAATGAAATTCGGCCACCATGGTGGCAACCACCCGGTGCAGGAACTGGACACCAAGCGGGTCATGATTACCGCCCAAAACCACGGTTTTGCGGTGGACGAATCCAGCCTGCCTGCCAACCTCAAGGCGACCCACAAATCGCTCTTCGACGGTTCGCTGCAAGGTATCCACCGCACCGACAAGCCTGCGTTCAGCTTTCAGGGTCACCCCGAAGCCAGCCCCGGCCCTCACGACGCAGCGCCCTTGTTCGACCACTTTATTGAATTGATGCAAGCCCGCAAAGGCTAAGAGAATTACGCACGGCCTTCGCGGGGTTGGGAGGCTGGGCAGGCAAGACCGTGCGCCGCAGGGATGCGGCGCCCAAGCCCCCACGGAAGGGTTCACGGCGTGTCTTGACTGTGCAGACTCCCAACCACAGACAGCCGAAGACCGCATACACCGGAGCAGACATGCCAAAACGTACCGACATAAACAGTATCTTGATCCTCGGCGCCGGCCCTATCGTCATCGGCCAGGCCTGCGAGTTCGACTACTCGGGCGCCCAAGCCTGTAAAGCCCTGCGCGAAGAAGGCTACCGCGTGATTCTGGTGAACTCCAATCCCGCCACCATCATGACCGACCCGGCCATGGCCGATGCCACTTATATCGAACCCATCGAGTGGCAAACCGTGGCCAAGATCATCGAAAAAGAGCGCCCTGACGTGGTTCTCCCCACCATGGGTGGCCAGACGGCGCTGAATTGTGCACTGGCCTTGGCCAAGCACGGTGTGCTTGAAAAATACAATGTGGAATTGATTGGTGCGAAAGAAGAAGCCATCAATATGGCGGAAGATCGCAACCTCTTTGATCAGGCCATGAAGCGTATCGGCCTCGAATGCGCCCGCGCCAAAATCGTTCACACCATTGAAGAGGCGCGCGAAGTCCCCAAAGAATTTGGTTTTCCCTGCATTATTCGCCCCTCATTTACCATGGGTGGATCCGGTGGTGGTATTGCCTACAACTGGGAAGAGTTTGAAGAGATTTGCGCTCGCGGTCTCGACCTTTCGCCCACCAACGAATTGCTGATTGACGAGTCTCTGCTGGGCTGGAAAGAGTACGAGATGGAAGTGGTGCGCGACAAAAATGATAACTGCATTATTGTCTGTTCCATCGAAAACTTTGATCCCATGGGTGTACATACCGGTGACTCAATTACCGTTGCTCCCGCACAAACGCTGACCGATAAGGAATACCAAATCATGCGTAATGCATCGATTGCGGTCTTGCGCGAAATCGGTGTGGAAACCGGCGGCTCCAATGTGCAGTTTGCGGTTAACCCGGTGGATGGCCGCATGGTGGTCATCGAGATGAACCCACGGGTATCTCGCTCATCGGCGCTTGCCTCCAAAGCAACCGGATTCCCCATTGCCAAGGTTGCTGCAAAACTCGCCGTGGGCTACACCCTGGACGAATTGCAAAACGACATCACCGGCGGCGCTACCCCCGCGTCTTTCGAGCCGAGCATTGACTATGTGGTCACCAAGGTGCCGCGCTTTACCTTCGAAAAATTTGGTGACGCTGACGCGCGCTTGACTACCCAAATGAAATCCGTGGGTGAGGTCATGGCTATTGGTCGTACTTTTCAGGAATCTCTGCAAAAAGCCCTGCGCGGTTTGGAAGTGGGCTCTGCCGGTTTTGAATCGAAGGTGGATGTCACCAGTGAAGAGGGGCAGGCGCGCATCCGTCGTGAGCTCGCCACGCCTGGCGCCGAGCGCATTTGGTACCTGGGCGATGCCTTCCGTATGGGCATGAGCGTGGAAGACGCTTTTGCCTTGTCGAAAATTGATCCCTGGTTTTTGGTGCAAGTGAAAGAGCTGATTGACATCGAGCAATCGCTGCGTGGACGCTCGCTGGTGGAACTCTCTGCCGAAGAAGTTTATGGCCTGAAACGCAAAGGCTTTTCCGACAAGCGTTTGGCGCTGTTGCTCAATACTACCGAAAAAGCCGTGCGTCACTATCGTCAGGGATTAAATATTCGCCCGGTATACAAACGCGTGGATACCTGCGCGGCAGAATTTGCCACTGCCACAGCTTACATGTACTCCACTTATGAAGAAGAGTGCGAAGCCAATCCCAGCGACAAGAAAAAAATCCTGGTGATCGGCGGAGGCCCCAACCGCATTGGTCAGGGTATCGAGTTCGATTACTGCTGCGTACACGCGGCTCTCGCCATGCGCGAAGACGGTTACGAAACCATCATGGTCAACTGTAACCCGGAAACCGTATCAACGGATTACGACACCTCCGACCGCTTATTCTTTGAGCCGGTTACCCTGGAGGATGTTCTGGAAATTGTGCACAAAGAAACGCCTGCGGGCGTTATCGTGCAGTTTGGTGGCCAGACACCTTTGAAATTAGCGCGTGCACTCGAAGCGGAAGGCGTGCCCATTATTGGCACCAGCCCTGATGCTATCGACAAGGCCGAAGACCGCGAACGCTTCCAGCAAATGATTAACAAACTGGGCCTGCGTCAGCCGCCCAATGCGATTGTACGCTCCCTTGAAGAAGCGCTTCTGGCCGCCGACAAAGTGGGCTATCCCTTGGTGGTGCGCCCCTCCTATGTGTTGGGTGGCCGCGCGATGGAAATCGTCTACAAAGAAGAGGAGCTGCGCACCTATATGCGCACTGCGGTGCAAGTGTCCGAAGATGCGCCTGTACTGCTCGACCACTTCCTGAACGCTGCCGTCGAAGTGGATATAGATTCTGTGTCCGATGGTAAGCAGGTTGTGATTGGCGGCATCATGCAACACATCGAACAGTGCGGCGTTCACTCCGGTGATTCGGCTTGCTCTCTGCCGCCCTATTCGCTGCCTGCCGATGTGCAAAATGAAATGCGCGAAATTGTTAAACAAATGGCGATAGAGCTGAATGTGATTGGCCTGATGAACACTCAGTTGGCCTATCAGGATGGCAAAATCTATGTGATTGAAGTCAACCCACGCGCCTCCAGAACTGTACCTTTCGTGTCCAAGTGCATAGGCGTATCTCTGGCCAAGGTGGCGGCGCGTTGTCAGGCGGGCACTTCACTTGAGGCGCAGGGCTTCACCAAAGAAATTATTCCTGATTATTACAGCGTGAAAGAAGCGGTGTTCCCCTTCAATAAATTCCCCGCCGTTGATCCAATTCTCGGCCCGGAAATGAAGTCCACTGGTGAGGTCATGGGCGTGGGTGATACCTTTGGCGAGGCCTATGGCAAGTCGCAGTTGGGCGCCAACAACCGTATCGCCGCCGGTGGCAAGGTGTTTATCAGTGTGCGCGATATGGACAAAGACGGAATTGTTGATGTCGGTCGGCAATTAACAGAGCTGGGTTTCACTATTGTGGCTACACGCGGCACGGCACAGATACTTCAGGCCGCTGGCCTTGAGGTGCAGATTGTGAACAAGGTGCAAGAAGGCCGCCCTCATATTGTTGACATGATCAAAAACGATGAAATCGATATGATCATTAACACCGTTGAGGGGCGCCAGGCGACTCGTGATTCTTCATCAATTCGTCGCAGCGCAGAAAATCATCGTGTTTACTACACCACGACCCTGGCAGCAGGTGAAGCGGTTTGTATGGCGCTGAAGGTTGGCAAGGATATCGAGGTGCGTAGACTGCAAGACCTGCACAAGAGGATAGGCGCATGAGTGTCAAATTTCCCATGACGATTGAGGGTGCAGAAAAGTTGCGCCTGGAGCTTGAAGACCTGAAAAAAGTACAGCGTCCGCGCATTGTGCAAGCCATTGCCGAAGCGCGCGAGCACGGCGACCTCAAAGAAAATGCCGAGTACGCCGCCGCGCGCGAACAGCAGAGTTTTTGTGAAGGGCGTATTCAGGAAATTGAAGGCAAGTTGGCCAATGCCCAGATTATTGATGTCACCAAAATTCCCCATACGGGTAAGGTGATCTTTGGTACTACCGTCACTATTCTCAATATCGAAACCGAACAGTCGGTGACCTACCAAATCGTTGGCGATGACGAGGCGGATGTTAAAGCCAATAAGATTTCCATTAACTCACCTATAGCACGTGCTTTGGTGGGTAAAGAGGAGGGCGATGTGGTGGTGGTCAAGGCACCCGGCGGCGATATTGAGTACGAGATAGAAACTGTCGAACACCGCTAAGCGCTTCCATTGGTGGTTTCCCGAGCCCGGCCATGTCGCCGGGCTTATTTTTATGGTGCCCTTGAGGGTTTGTTCAGCAGCTTTGGCTGTTAGCGCAGTAAGTTTGACAGTTTCGGATTGGGTTTTTTATTGGGCCGATAAAGTAAAACTACTTTGCCTATTTCCTGAACAAGCTCAGTATTGGGCAGGGCGGAAAGTTGGGTCACCAGCGCCTTGCGCTCGTCGCGTTCAGCCAGCGCCAGTTTGACTTTGATAAGCTCGTGATCATCAAGCGCCCGATTCAATTCTGTTAACACGCCTTCGCTCAGCCCCTTGCCGGCAATGGTGACTATCGGATTCAGCTTGTGGCCAAGGGTGCGAAATTGTTTCTTGCGGTCGGCGCTAAGGGGCATGGTATTACCTTGCAGATGGCTTTGGGTTGGATTGAGAGGATCAAAAAGGGGCGCCATTGTAGCTCAATCGGCCTCAAGAGGGTTATCCTGACGACTTGCAATTGGTTTTTCGGCCCCCATGATGCTTTCTGGTGATCCACAGCTGATCTGCCAGACGAATGAAAGCAATCAGACGAATGAAAAGTAATGTTAACCCGGTTCTGGGGCGAGAGGCGCCAGGGCTCTTTTGGTGTCACAGCGCTATACTTCGGGAACCCGGTATCCGGTTCCAATCCCGTCTTGCATAGATGTGCCAATGAGGATGTTCCATTGAACGACATGACCAAGAATCTCATCCTGTGGCTGATCATAGCCGTAGTCCTCTTCAGTGTTTTTGAGGGGCTTAACCGCGCACCGGCCAAAGATAGTCTCAGCTATTCGGAATTCGTTCTCGCGGTGAAAAATGACCGGGTGAAAGAAGTGACTTTTGATGGCTACACCGTTATCAATGGTGTTTATCTTGATGACACGCCTTTTAAGGTCATTCGCCCTTTGGCGGAGGATCCCAAGTTGATGGATGACCTGATCAACCATCGCGTTCTGGTTAAGGGTACTGAAATTGAAAAGCCCAGTCTCTTACAGCAGCTCCTCATTGCCAGCTTCCCGATTCTGATCATCATCGCGGTGTTCCTATTCTTTATGCGCCAAATGCAGGGCGGTGGTGGCGGTCGTGGCGGCCCCATGAGCTTTGGCAAGAGCAAGGCGCGCCTCCTGGGTGAAGATCAGATAAAAACCACCTTTGCCGATGTGGCCGGTGTAGACGAGGCCAAAGAAGAAGTGCAGGAGCTGGTGGAGTATCTGCGCGACCCCAGCCGGTTCCAGCGTCTCGGTGGCCAGATTCCCCGCGGCGTGCTGATGGTTGGCCCGCCGGGCACGGGTAAAACCCTGCTGGCTAAGGCAATCGCAGGTGAAGCCAAGGTGCCTTTCTTCTCGATTTCCGGCTCTGACTTTGTGGAGATGTTTGTGGGTGTGGGTGCCTCCCGCGTGCGCGACATGTTTGATCAGGCCAAAAAGCAATCACCTTGCATTATTTTTATCGACGAAATCGATGCGGTGGGTCGCCATCGCGGCGGTGGTCACGGTGGTGGTCACGACGAGCGTGAGCAAACCCTCAACCAGTTGCTGGTAGAGATGGATGGCTTCGAAGGTAATGAGGGCGTGATTATTATAGCCGCTACTAACCGCGCCGACGTTTTGGATAAAGCGCTCTTGCGCCCTGGTCGTTTCGACCGCCAGGTGTACGTTGGCCTGCCCGATATTCGCGGCCGCGAGCATATTCTCAAAGTACATATGCGCAAAGTGCCGCTGGAAGAGCGGGTGAGCGCATCGACTATTGCGCGCGGCACCCCTGGTTTTTCTGGTGCGGACTTGGCCAACCTGGTTAACGAGGCTGCATTGATGGCTGCCCGTGCCAACAAACGCTTGGTGTCCATGGAGGATTTTGAAAAAGCGCGCGACAAAATCATGATGGGTGCAGAGCGCAAATCCATGGTGATGAGCGAAAAGGAAAAGGAAAACACTGCTTATCACGAAGCGGGACACGCCATCATCGGCTGCCTGGTACCCGAACATGACCCTGTACACAAGGTCACTATCATTCCTCGCGGTGGTGCGCTGGGTGTAACCCAGTATCTGCCCGAAGAGGACAAATACAGTTATAGCAAGCGTTCGCTGGAGTCTCGCTTGTGCACCCTTTTTGGTGGCCGTATTGCTGAGGAAATGACCTTGGGCATTGACGGCGTAACCACGGGGGCGTCTAACGATATTGAGCGAGCCACCCAGTTGGCGCGCAATATGGTGACCAAATGGGGGTTGTCTGAAAAGCTCGGCCCGCTGCATTACGGTGAGGACGAGGGTGTTTACCCCGGCATGTCCAGCCAGCAGTACTCGGATGAAACCTCCAAGCGTATCGATGAAGAGGTGCGCAGAATTATCGACGACTGCTACGCCAGGGCGAAAAAGATCCTGGAGGAGAACCGCGATATTCTGGATGCCATGAAAGATGCGCTTATGGAGTACGAAACCATCGACGCGGAACAGGTTGATGACCTGATGAATCGCCGCAAGGTGCGTCCACCACGGGAGTGGAACGACGATGACTTCAACAGCCATCTGCGCAACAAGGATAAGCCGGCAGATTCCACTGAGCCCAAAACCGGCCCTATAGGTGGCCCGGCCAAAGAGCATTGAGTATTTGCCCAAGGCGTTACCCAAACAACCCCGAGTCAGCTCGGGGTTGTTTTTTCAGGGGTATTCGATTAAAAAGCGCCATCTTTTGCGCTAAATCCCCAGCGGGTTGAGGGTAAACATGTTCTTGCGCGCAGGTCGCCACCAGCTCGATCTCTCCAGCCCGGTCATTATGGGCATACTCAACACCACTCCCGATTCTTTCTCCGATGGTGGCGACTGCTACCAGGGTGATCGTCTGGATTTGGATCTGGCGTTGGCGCGTGCCCGGCAAATGCTGCACGACGGCGCCGTTATCATAGATGTAGGTGGAGAATCCACCCGCCCTGGCGCTAAACCTGTGTCACGCCAGCAAGAGCTTGACCGGGTAGTGCCAGTGGTTGAGGCGCTGGTACGCGAGTGTGATGCGCTGGTTTCTGTAGACACCAGCGATCCGGTGGTGATGAGTGAAGCCGCACGGGTGGGTGCATCCATGATCAATGACGTGCGCGGCCTCCAGCGTGAGGGCGCTCTGGCGGCGGCAGCGGCAACGGGCCTGCCAGTGTGTCTGATGCATATGCAAGGCGAACCCGACGTCATGCAGGCCAATCCCCGTTACGGCGACATACTGGCCGAGGTGGAGGTTTTTTTGACGGCGCGGATTGAGGCGGCTCAGGCAGCGGGTATTTCCTCTGACTTATTGTTGCTTGACCCAGGCTTTGGTTTTGGCAAAACCCTGGCACACAATCTGGTGCTTCTTCAGCAACTGCCGCAGCTGGCGGCCAAGGGTTATCCGCTGCTGGTAGGGCTTTCGCGCAAGTCCCTGCTGGGGGCTTTACTGGGGCGGGACGTTTCCGAGCGACTAGCGGGTAGCCTGGCCTTGGCCCTGTTGGCCGCTGACCGGGGTGCGGCGATTATCCGAGTTCATGATGTGGCGGCCACAGCCGATGTGCTGGCAGTGAGATCCGCCGTGATGGCCGCTGGCCAAGACCACTAAATTTATGAGGGAGCAAGGCGACTATGGCGCGTAAATATTTCGGCACTGATGGTATTCGCGGTCTGGTGGGCGAACATCCCATTACGCCTGACTTTATGCTCAAGCTGGGTTGGGCGGCGGGTTGCGTGCTCATGGACCGCTTTGACGGTTCCAACCTGATTATTATCGGCAAGGACACACGGATTTCCGGCTATATGTTCGAGTCTGCCCTGCAGGCAGGTTTGATCAATGCCGGTGTGGATGTGGGGCTGTTGGGGCCAATGCCCACACCGGGGGTTGCTTACCTCACGCGCACCTTTCAGGCCCAGGCGGGCATTGTGATCAGTGCCTCCCACAACGCCTACGGCGACAATGGCATCAAATTTTTTAGCGGAAACGGCACCAAGTTGCCGGATGAGATAGAGCTGCTGATCGAAGATCAGTTGGAAAAGCCCATGGTCACCGCTGAGCGCCTGGGTAAGGCGCGGCGCATAGCCGATGCCGCTGGTCGTTACATCGAATTCTGCAAGGGCACCATGCCCTGGGGTTTTAACCTGCAGGGTATGCAGATAGTGCTCGATTGCGCCCACGGTGCCACCTACAACATAGCGCCGAGTGTCTTCACCGAGCTGGGTGCAAGGGTTGTGCCCCTGTTTGTTGAACCCAATGGCACTAACATCAATCGCAGCTGTGGCTCTACCAAGCCTGAAGCCTTGCAGGAAAAAGTGGTTGAGGTGGGGGCTGATCTGGGCATTGCCTTTGACGGCGATGGCGATCGGGTAGTGTTTGTGGATCACAAGGGCGAACTTGTCGATGGTGATGAGCTGCTTTACATCATCGCGGCTTATCAACACCAATATGGCGGCGGTTGTGAGGGCGTGGTGGGCACCCTGATGAGCAATTTCGGTTTCGAATTGGGTCTCAAGGAGCTGAATATTCCCTTTGCGCGCGCCAAGGTGGGCGACCGTTACGTGATAGAAATGATGCGCGAAAAAGGCTGGACCCTGGGCGGAGAAAACTCCGGCCATATTGTGTGCAGTAACGTCACCACCACCGGTGATGGCATTATTTCTGCGCTACAAGTGCTACTCGCCATCAGCGCCATAGGCGACAGCTTGCACAAGATCAAAAAAGGCATGCACAAATTGCCGCAAACCATGATCAATGTGCGCATGGCTAAGCGTGTCAATATTACCGAGGTTCCCGAAATAGCGCGCGCGGTTGCTGCCATGGAAGCGCGCCTTGCAGGCACCGGACGGGTGCTCCTGCGGCCCTCGGGCACTGAGCCTGTTGTTCGGGTGATGGTGGAGGGGCAGGACAAGCAGCAGGTCAAGGATCTTGCCCAGGAATTGGCGGCGGTCGTTGAGGCCGCTTTAAATTAACAACAAATCAAGGGGCGCCAAGGGCACTCGGGATTGTATGTTAACCCCAACTTGGCTATCATCAGCGCCCGCTTTGGGGGGAGGTATTGCACTTGCTTAAGTTGCATACGGCAGCTCACGCCAAGCGCCGCCAGTTGGTTGTTGGCAACTGGAAAATGAATGGTAATCGGCAAACCCATGCCGAATTGATCCAAAAGTTTGTTGCGGGCTGGTCTGCAGCGGCTTGTGAGACGGAAGTGGTGGTGTGTCCCGCGTTTCCCTACTTGCCGCTGATCGCAGAGCATCTGGTGAATACCGGGATATCTCTCGGTGGTCAGAACCTGAGCGAATACGCGCAGGGTGCTTACACCGGAGAAGTTTCAGCGGCGATGTTGCTCGATTGGCAGTGTCGCTATGTGATCATCGGCCACAACGAACGGCGTCGATTACAGCAGGAAAGTGATGATCGGGTAGCACAAAAATTTGTTGCTGCCCAAAGCGCTGGCCTGATTCCCATTCTCTGTGTTGGAGAGTCTTCGGCCCAGCGTGAGGCGGGGCAGACGATTGAGGTGATTGGGCGGCAGCTTGATGCGGTGCTTTCAGTCGCAGGCCCGGAAGCCATGAGTCGCGCAGTACTCGCCTATGAACCCATCTGGGCGGTAGGTACAGGCCAAACAGCGACGCCTGAGCAAGCACAAAGCGTGCACTATTACCTTCGCTCTCGCTTGGGTGAGTTGGGGCCTGAGGTAAGAATTTTGTACGGCGGCAGTGTCAAGGCATCCAATGCCGCACAGCTGTTCGCCATGGAAGATATTGACGGCGCGCTCCTGGGTGGCGCCTCTTTGGACGCTGATGAGTTTCTCAGCATATGCCGCACCAACGGTGCAAAGATTTGAGTTTGGGCAAGATTTCTTAACGAGAAAACTGCAATGGAAAAATTGGTTCTGATTGTTCATATTCTGATGGCGCTGGCTATCATCGGCCTTATTTTGTTACAGCAGGGTAAGGGGGCCGCCGCTGGTGCTTCCTTTGGTGCTGGCGCGTCACAAACAGTATTCGGTAGCGAAGGAAGTGGTAGTTTTTTTACCCGAACTACGGCAATATTCGCGACCATCTTTTTCTGCACCAGTTTTGGTTTGGCGGTCATCGCCAAAAATAGCGCCAAGGTGGTGGATGGTATTCCCGAAGCGGTGGATGTGCGTAGTGCGCCGGCCTCTGATATCCCCGTGATTGAAGAGCCTGCTACAGATGCCGCAGCAGATATACCTTCCTTGCCGGAAGAGGAATAAGGTTTTTAAAGCCCATGTGGTGGAATTGGTAGACACGCTATGTTGAGGTCGTAGTGGCGAAAGCTGTGCCGGTTCGAGTCCGGCCATGGGTACCACCTAGTAAAAAGGCGCTCTGTTTGAGCGCCTTTTTTTATGCAAAATTTTTAGCAGGTATTACAAGAGTGGATGAATTTCAACAGCTGCGTGAACAACGAATGCGTGAATCCACGCGCGAATTTCGCGCGCGCGGCAAGTCAGTAGTTCGCTGTGAAAAATGCCAGCTGGCTGACTTTGCCTGTATTTGTACCTGGATTCACTCGCAAGCGAGTGCGGCAGATTTTGTGGTGTTGATGCATCGCAAGGAAGTCTTTAAACCTACCAATACAGGGCGCTTTCTTGCACAGCTATTTCCCGATAACTGCCGGGTATTTGCCTGGGATCGCACTCAGCCTGATCCGCAGTTGCTGGAATTGCTGGCGGACCCCCGACGCGAGTGTCTGCTGGTCTATCCCTGTGAACAGCCCGAGCGCCAGACCAGTGTGCATCCCACAAATGAAAAACGCCTGACTTTTATTTTGCTCGACGGCACCTGGAAGCAAAGTGGACGCATGTTCCATTTGAGCGAATGGTTGAAAACGATAAAGGCCGTTGCCTTGCCCGAGCGACGTCGTCGTGGCTATACCGTGCGACAGTCTCATCAGGAAAACTACCTTTCCACGTTGGAGGCGGCGGGGGTGTGTTTGCAGTTGACGGGTGACGAGCGGGCGGGCAACTATTGCCTGGATTTTTTTGATCTGTTTAACCAGCATTACCTGGCGACCCGCGGTTGCTATCCGCCGGTGCCAGGTGAGTTGCATGCAAAACTCAGCGGTCAACTACTCAATGCAACTTCAGGCGCGGGCGCAACCAGCGATTGATCTTGCCTGCCAGCATAATCAAACCAGTTTTGATCAGGCCGTGAATAGCAATTTGGTGCATGCGGTAAAGCGAAATATAAACCAGCCGTGCCAATCGCCCTTCGATAAACAAACTACCGCGACTCAGATTGCCCATCAAACTACCGACAGTGGAATACTGCGCAAGGGAAACCAGTGAGCCATGATCGCGGTAGACATAGGTTTTGAGTGGCTTGTTGCTGAGCAGAGCGAGAATATTCTGGTAGCAGCAAGTTGCCATTTGATGCGCAGCCTGAGCGCGCGGCGGCACGCGTGAACCATCCGCTTGCATAAATTCAACGCAGTCCCCCAAGGCAAAAATATAAGGGTCGCGGCTGGTTTGCAGGTGAGGATTGACCACCAGCTGATTAATTCGATTGGTTTCCAGACCGGCGATATCCTTCATAAAGTCAGGTACTTTAATCCCCGCAGCCCACACCATGAGATCTGCCGCCAGGGCTGAACCATCGGCGGTTTCCAATCCCAGGGCATTGGCACTGGTGACGCGCGTGTTAAGACGAACATCCACGCCCAGCTCCGCAAGCTCCTTGTGCGCCGCCGCGGAAATACGCTCGGGCAGGGCGGGCAAAATACGCGGCCCGGCTTCCACCAGAGTGATTTTTAAGTGCTCATTGGAGACGGCGCTAAACCCATAGTGGTGAAATTCGGTAACTGCATGGTGCAATTCCGCGGAGAGTTCTACGCCTGTTGCGCCAGCGCCGACGATAGCGATGCGCACGTCCTGCTGGGCATCGGGTAAACGCTGGATACGCAAAAAAATATTCAACAACTTGTTGCGAAAGCGATGCGCCTGGCTGGGGCTGTCGAGGAAAATACAGTGATCTTTAACGCCGGGGGTATTGAAGTCGTTGGACACAGAGCCCAGCGCGATAACGAGATAGTCGTAGTCAATGCGGGTTTCTGGCAAAAATTCCGTGCCTTCTTCATCGCGCATGGCCGCTAACACTATTTGGCGTTTTTCCCGGTCAATATTGATCAGCTTGCCGACGCGAAAGTGAAAGTGATTGGCAATGGCATGTCCGCGATAGCTCACCGCATCCACACCCTCATCCATGGTGCCTACGGCAATTTCGTGCAGCAGTGGTTTCCATAAGTGTGTGGTGTTGCGATCAACCAGGGTCACCTTGGCTTTGCCGCGTCGCCCCAATTTTCGACCGAGTTTGGTAGCGAGTTCCAGGCCGCCGGCACCACCACCAACAATCACAATTCGTGGAGCCGTTCCGTTCATTGTGCTACCTCAACCCACTTGCCTTGTGCCGCACTGGCAAAAACAGCATCTATGACACGCATATTCGCCAGGGCATCGCCCAGGGGCGTGGGGACCCCAGTTTGTTGAAAAACACTTTGCGCGAAGGCATCGGCCATTTCGCGGTACTGATCGCTGGGAGCGAGTTTGATGATCTCCGTTTGCCCCGAATGCTTGATTTCAATCTGGGTGGCTGCATCGCCCAGTGGGCTAAAAGGCACGGCAATGCGCAGTCCGCCTGCTTCGCCGCTCGCTTCCATATATTGATTGCCCTCAACCTTGGTTGAGGCATTGAAGGTGGCTGTGCCCTCAGCGAACTCGAGAATGCCGGACACAAAGCAGTCGACTTCATATCCAGGGTAGGTTTTGATCTGGCCCAAGACTCGCAGGGGCTCGCTCTGGTAAAGCAAGCGTGCGAGGGAAATGCAGTAACAACCAATATCCATCAGCGCACCGCCGCCCATGGCGATGGCGTTGCGAATATTCTCCGGTTCGTGGTTGTTGTAGGAAAAGTGGGAGTGCACTTGACGAACCTTGCCTATTTGGCCTTGCTGAACCAATTGCAGTGCCTTTTGCCATTGGGGATGAAAGCGATACATAAAGGCTTCCATTACCTTGAGCTGCGGGTTGGCGGTGGCAGCGTCCAGCAGCGGTTGCAGGTCGGCGGCGTTCAGGCCAAGCGGTTTTTCACACAACACATGTTTGCCCGCATTCAACGCCTTAACTGACCAAGGTACGTGCAGGTGATTGGGCAGCGGGTTGTAGATGGCATCAATCTCCGGGTCCGCGAGTAGCTCTTCGTAGCTGCCATAGGCCTTGGCAATGCCCAGTTCAACTGCCGCCTGTTGGGCGCTGGTGAGCTCGCGGGAACAGATGGCGACTACTTCGCCCAGGTTCGAGGTTTGAATCGCGGGAATAATTTTGGTGCGTCCAATTTTGGCGGTGCTGAGCACGCCCCAGCGAAGTTTTGGCATGGTAAGTCTCGGGAATTTGCAGCGGGGAAGGAAGTGGGTCAAAAGCAGACCGAGCGCCAAGGTAAATCACTGGCCAGGTTATGTAAAGTCTTGGAAGCTTTGCCCCGCCGTTCACGCAGAACAGCGGGGCAGGGGCAGTGAGTTTATTGCCCTTTGTAGGATTGCCGAATATAAAAGCGCGCATCCTTGGCCTGGCGATAACAGCTTTCAAAATTTTCCACTGTTTGCATAGTGCGCGCAGCGGTGACCAGGCTAAAGGCTTTGGTGTAGCTGACAGTGCCAGCAAAACCCTTGGCTTTGGCAATGTCCAGTTCCTCCCATGCTGCACTGATTTCTCCGGCGCAGGCAGAGCGGAAGTGGGTTTTGGTTGTGCAACCTGCCAGGCTGGCAACAACCACAAGCGCCAACAAGCCTGGTGCAACGAATTTGGATATGGAGATCAAGATATTGTCCTCCGTTAGCCTTAGAGTTGAGTGGGACTACCAGTCGCGCATGTCAGACAGTATATGCAGTGCCTGGTTCACCACTGATTCAAGTGGTGGTCGTATATCGAGACGGACAATGTCGGCTTCGGCGTCGGGTTTTTCCAGGCTGTCGAATTGGCTGTCCAGTAGCGCGGGATCCATAAAATGGTTGGTTCGACGTTGCAGGCGGTCGGATATGACTTCCTTGCCGCCATCGAGAAACAGAAACAGTGTTTTTAACCCGGCTGCACGGATTTTTTCCCGGTGCGCCCGCCTCAGTCCGGAGAAGGCCAGGGTGCAACTGCGTCCCGCCGCTGCCTCTTGCTGGAGGCGGTCGTGGAGCGATTGCACCCAGGGCGCGCGCATAGCGTCGGTCAGGGGTAGGCCACTGGCCATGCGTGCACGGGATTCTTCGGAATGAAAGTCGTCAGCATCCAAAAAGGTATAGCCAAGTTGGGACGCCAGTGCGGCGGCGAGAGAGGATTTTCCACAGCCAGCCACACCCATGACAACAATCAGGCGGGCCTCGGCGGTCGGGTTACTTATCGCGACCGAATTCATAGTGTTTTCTCTTTGTTTTAGTCGTTTTTCTAGTCGTTTTATCTAGCTGTGCTAGTGGGGTGCTAAGGTACCACTTGGTTAAATGATAGCGCAATCATTTTAACTGTGTTATGGTGCTAGGCATATTAACCGCTAATCAACGTAGAAAAATACCGTGAGAAAGCAAAAAAAAACCGCCAATAAAAACATAACCTTGGTGGATGTTGCTGTAAAAGCCGGTGTGAGTGCTATCACCGTATCCAGAGTCATTAACCAACCTGAGAAAGTCTCGGAGCAATTGCGCCGACAGGTACAGGCGGCGATTGATACCCTGGGATACATTCCGAATCAATTTGCCAGCTCCCTTGCTTCGGCCAAGTCGCGGGTTTTTGGGGTGGTTATTCCCTCTTTATCCAACATTGTGTTCAACGATGTGCTGCGCGGTGTCTACGAAGTTGCCGGTGCTGCCGGATACAAGGTGCTCCTGGTTGACACCCACTATTCCCCGCTGGAAGAAGAAAAGATGGTGCGTACGCTGCTGAGCCAGGCACCGGAAGCCATGATCATTACCGGGGGCGATCAAACCCGCGCCTGCCGCACCATGCTCGAAAAAGCCCGAATTCCACTGGTGCAAATCATGGAAATGGTTGAAGAGCCCATCGATATGAACATTGGCTTTAGCCATCGGCAAGCGGGTGTTGATGTGGTGAATTATTTGCTGGGTCTGGGGCACAAGCGTATTGCGTTTATCGGTGCCCGTATGGATCCCAGGGTGCAACAGCGATTGCAGGGATACCGCGAAGCCATGGAGGCGGCTGGTCAGCCTTGGGAGCAACTGGTGGTCACTACGCCTGAGCCCTCGTCCATTGGTTTGGGTGGCGAGTTGTTCAAAAGTTTGATGGCCGAAACTCGCGGTGCAGTAGACGCGGTTTTTTGCTGCAACGATGACCTGGCGCTGGGCGCGCTTTTTGAGAGCCAGCGCATGAATATTCGGGTTCCGGCAGATTTGGCGATCTGTGGCTTTAACGATATTGAGGCCTCCCGCTATGTGAACCCATCCCTCAGCAGTGTTCACACCCCGCGTTACGAAATGGGTGTGAAGGCGACTGAAATGCTGGTGCAGCTGCTGGAAGGAAAGATCCCGGCAGAAAAAAATATCGATATGGGTTTTGAAATCAAGGTGCGTCAATCGACCGGGCGTGCACCAACCCATCCACAATAATGATTGCTTCGCCGCAACTCACCTAATGAGGAAACCAGAGTGACCACAGACAATAACAACCGCTTGGCGAAACTCAGCATCAAGGAGCGGGTAGGCTATGGCCTGGGCGATGCCGGATTTAATTTTTACTGGGCGATTATTGGCTCTTACCTGGTGTTCTTTTACACCGATGTTTTTGGTGTGGGTGCCGCTGCTGCCGCTACCATGATTACCGTCACTCGCGTTATCGATGCGATTACCGATCCGATTATTGGCGGTATTGCCGATCGCACCAGCACGCGCTGGGGTAAATTTCGCCCTTATTTGTTGTGGTTTGCGCTGCCAATGATGGGTGCTGGTGTTCTGACCATGAGTACCCCCGATCTCGGCGACACAGGCAAATTGATTTGGGCCTATGCCACCTACAGCCTGTTGATGCTCTGCTACACGCTGCTCAACATGCCCTATAACTCGCTCTCGGCGGTGTTGACGGCCAACACGCAGGAGCGCAGCAAACTCAATAGCACCCGTTTCTTTTTCGCCTACTTCAGCAGCATTCTGGTGGGTGCCGCTACGCCAGAGTTGGCCGAATATTTTGGCAATGGTGATCGCTACAGCGCGCGCGGCTGGCAGATGACCATGGTGGTTTACGCGGTGATTGCTTCCTGCCTGTTTATGGTGACCTTCTTTACAACGCGCGAGCGTATTCAGCCAGCGATTACGCAACAAAAAACCCATCCACTGAGCGATTTAAAAGATCTGTTTGTTTGTCGCCCCTGGCTGGTGCTCTTTGTGCTGGCCATGGTGTTTATGGTGGCTATGACCCTGCGCGGTAGCTCGGCGGCCTATTACTTCCGCTATTTTGTGGAGCGCCCGGATCTGCTTGGCAACTATATTGGTTTGCAAATGGCTGGCTTGATGGTGGGCGCCATGATGGCCTCAA